>JADGPP010000039.1 GCA_017882375.1 Solirubrobacteraceae bacterium
GTGCCGGAACGCATACTCTGAACAGAGCATCCGTCGACGTCAATAGCCGATCGTCGGCAAAAAGCTCCGCAAAGCCGCGCATACCTGCGCAAAGAGCGGGCGTACAGTCCATAGGGATGGCCAACCCGCAGATGCCCGATCCCAGCGACCAGCCGAAGGTTCGCCGTTGGCGCGCATTGCACGAGCTGGGCACGATCTTGTGCCGGATGCCTGATGTTGACTCGGCTCACATCGGCTATCGCGACAGCGCGCTGCTCATCCTCGATGACGGCGTGCTCCAGATAACGCACGACGACCTCACGCTCACCCTTGAGCAGATACCCGGCTATATCGAGGCGCTAGAAGGCGACGTGCTGGACGCGCAAGCCGAGGTCCGGCGGCTGCGGGCAGACGAGGACCCATCCTGCACCCCCCAACGCCACTCCGAGCCGGGCCGTATGCGCAGGCCGCAGCGCTCGCAGAATGCATCGCCTTGCTCGATGAGCGGTTCTCGTTCCTCGCGAGACGTCTCGGCCATAGCGCGCACGATCCTACGCCGGCCGACCGGGCTGCGATAGCGCTCAGGCGGCTTTGGGATCGCGTGGAGGACCCGGCCATGTTGCGCGAAGCGGTCAACGACGCGGGAGGCGCCTGGGCCGACCTCTTGCCGATGTTCGGCTAGGCGGTTGTGATCGTGATCCGCTCGGCTCCACGACCGGGACCGACGACGGCAGACCGGATCGAGAGCCGGATCAGCTCCCGCTGCTCATCGACGGTCAGTGAGTCCCAATCACGGTCGCCACTGATACTGAGGCTCGCGCCGGCGCCGCCCAACTGATCGACGCGGCCCTGCACCTTGTCCACGGAGGTCCGAAGCTCCTGCAGGCGCTCGCGAGCGGACTCCACGTCGCCAAGGACGTCGAAGGCGCGCACAGCGGCGTCTAGGGCGTTCTGAGCCGCTGCCAGCTCCTTCTCGGCCCTGCGGGCGCCATCTTCGGCGGATGCCCTTCCCTCGACGTCGGCCAAGACCTCGCGGACGTGTTTGATGATCGTCTGCTCGGCGATCACGGCTGAGATGGTCATGTGGTGGTCGCAGTCGCTTGTGCTGGGGCAGCGGTAGATCGGATAGTCGCCCTGCTTGGGCAGCTTCATAGTGCCGAGCCGAGCCCCGCAGGAACCACAGCGCAGAATCCCGAGGCGAGCCAGGAGGCGCTCCGACGCCGGCTGGGGGCCACGGGGGATGACCATCCGCTGAACGCGGTCCCATAGCTCGCGGTCGATGATCGGCTCGCAGGCGGCGAGGTTGACCAGCTTGCCGAAGTGGACCTCGCCGAGATAGATGCGGTTGGCGAGCATGACCTGCACGCCGCGATGAGAACGCTCGACGCCGTGGGACTTGAGCATCTTCCGTATCTGCTTAATGGACTCGCCGTCGGCGCGCATCTTGAACGCCAGCCGGACGATCGGAACCTCGTCCGGATTGGGGCTCAGTGTGCCGTTGCTGCGGTCGTAGCCGAGCGGGACCCGAGCCCACGGCGTGGCACCACGAGCAACTGCGCGGGCCTGCGCCCCGGCGGTGCGTTCGGTCGTGGTGCGGCGCTGGTACTCATTGACCGCGCCGAGCAGCGTCCCTGAAAGCCATTGGCCGGCGCTGCCGTTGGTGACCTGGCCGATATCGACCGCGAGCACCTGACCGCCGGCAGCCTCGACGCGCTCGAGCAGCTCGCCTTGGACCTTCAGACTGCGACAAAGCCTGTCGAAGTATGCGGCCACGACGACCTGGGCCTCGCCAGCCTCGACGCGCTCGACGGCCGTCCGCAGGCCCTCGCGCTTCTCTAGCGGAGTCCCGCCGCTCACGTCCAGCTCGGGAATGACCTCCAGCAAGTCCAGGCCGGCGCGCTCGCACTCGGCTTCGATGCGCTGGCGCTGCTCATCGGGACTGGCGAAGCTCTCGCCCTCGCGGCCCGCTACACGGGACACGCGGACGATGCCGATCGCCCGGCGCTGCGGTCTGCCATGCTTGGGATTCTTCGCGGTTGCCACGCTGACCCCCTTGAGATCGTCTATGCAGAAGCGCTACCACGTCACGACGTTCGGCTGCCAGATGAACGAGCACGACAGCGAGCGGATGAAGGGGATGCTCGAGTCGCTGGGCTACTCAGAGGCACCGGAGCGTGCCGAGGCCGATCTGATCCTGTTCAACACGTGCTCGATCCGCGAGTCGGCGGACAGCCGCTTCATCGCGCACCTGGGCGAAGCGAAAAGGCTCAAGGTCGAACATCCCGATCGGCTCATCGGCGTGGGGGGCTGCTGGGCGCAGTCGGTCAAGGAGGAGGTGTTCGAGCGCTTCCCGTTCGTCGACGTGGCGTTCGGGCCGGGCCAGGTGCACAAGCTCGCGGAGTTCCTGACGAGCGACTCGCTGACGGCGCAGGGCTACTTCGAGTTCGAGGGCTTCACAGGCCACCTGCCCGCGCGCCGCGCGCGGCAGTTTCAGGGATGGATGCAGATCAGCGTGGGCTGCAACTGCGCGTGCTCGTACTGCATCGTCCCCGCGACGCGCGGGCGCGAGGTCAGCCGCCCGATGCACGAGCTCGTCGCCGAGGCGCAGGCGATGGCGGCGGACGGCGTGCGCGAGGTGACGCTGCTCGGGCAGAACGTCAACTCCTACGGTCGCGACCTGCCGGCGATCGGCGCGGCCGCCAACGGCGCGGCTGCAGCCTCGCGACCCACGTTCGCGAGACTGCTGGCGGAGATCGACGCGATCGACGCGATCGAGCGGATCCGCTACACGAGCCCGCACCCCAAGGACATGCGCGAGGACGTGATCCGTGCGCATGCGGAGCTTGCGAGCGTGTGCGAGCACATCCACCTGCCGCTGCAGTCGGGGTCGTCGCGGATCCTCAAGGCGATGCGGCGCACGTATGACCGCCGCCGCTACATGGAGCGCGTGGCGATGATCCGCGAGCACGTGCCCGACGTGGCGCTCACGACGGACATCATCGTCGGCTTTCCGGGCGAGACCGAGGAGGACTTCGCGCAGACGCTGGAGGTGGCCGAGGAGGTCCGCTACGACGCAGCGTTCACGTTCATCTTCTCGCCTCGCCGCGGCACCGAGGCGGCGGCGATCGGGGAGGGGCTGGTGGCGCACCCGGTGAAGGTCGAGCGCATGCAGCGGCTGCTGGAGGTCGTCCAGCGCGGGGCGCGCGAGCGTGCTCAGCGCTTCGTCGGGCGCACGCTCGACGTGCTCGTCGAAGGCGCCTCGCGCACCGACCCGGAGCGCCTGCGCGGGCGCACGCGTCACAACAAAGTGGTCAACTTCTCCGGTCTGGCGACGCCCGGCGAGATCACGCAGGTGCGCGTCGACTCGGCCACGAGCCAGACGCTCGCGGGCCAGGAGCTTCTGCTCGCCCGCGCAGGCGCCTGAGGGAAGCTAGGCGAAGACGGGGACGCCGACCGCGGGAGTCGCCGTCTCGGCCTCGGAGAGGCATACGCGGTCGCGCCCGCTGCGCTTGGCGCGATACAGCGCGGCGTCGGCCATCTTGAAGACCTCGGCGTAGTCGAACGGCTCGCCGTTGTGCGATGCGCCGACGCCAAAGCTCATGGTGATGTCCACGCCGCCGGCGACGTCGTTGCCAGCGACGGCCTCGCGCAGCCGCTCGGCCAGCTGTGCGGACTGCTCGAGATCGGAGCCGGGCAGAAGGATCAGGAACTCCTCTCCGCCGAGACGGTAGGCGAGGTCGAACGCGCGCAGCTGCTTGCGCAGCTTGTAGGCGACCTCCTTGAGCACGACATCGCCGACGGAGTGCCCGCGCGTGTCGTTGATCGCCTTGAAGTGGTCGAGGTCGCCGACGATGATGCCGATCGACTCGCCGGTGAGCTGCGATTGCTGGGTGAGCTCGGCGACACGCGTGCTCAGCGCCTTGCGGTTGAGCATGCCCGTCAGCTGGTCGATCACCGCGTCGCTGCGGTGCTGGATGTCCGAGCGCATCAGCGGCGTAGAGAGCACGGCGACGCAGAGCAGCAGGGCGACCGGAGCGATCACGAGCACCGGGTCGTGAATGATCTGATGGGCGTCGACGCCGAAGGCGACCGCGAGCAGGATCACGATGTTGACGATCACGCCGACAACGACGCCGCGCATCGGAAAGCGCGAGCTGAGCGTGATCACGGGGATCGCCAGCCACGAGAGAGTCGGCTGGCTGGGGCCGCCGCTCAACGCGACGGCTCCGCCGATCACCAGACCGCTGCCGATCCACGCTCCGAACATCAACAGCTCCGGTCGCGCGACGCGCGGCATCAAGAGGTCAGCCGTAGCAAAGCACAGAGCTGCGGGGATCAGAAACAGCGCCGGCCACCAACCCAGCCACGGACCGGCGGCGATGAGCGCGACCGCGAGGATCGCCAGCGCCCGCTGCCTGACGGGGCGGACGCGCTCCTCCATGTCGAGCATGCGTTCGCGGTCGAAATCGTCGCGACAGAGCCACGAGGTCGCGCCGGGCCTTGACTCCTTGGTATGCGCGGGATTCTTCGACATCAGGCCAATGCTCGGCCCGGCGGCCACGCGCGATTACAGACAGATCACTGCGCTGGACGAACGTTGGTTGGGCTCCGTACGCGCCGGCAGCGGCGCAGCAGGCCCTGTTCTAGGGCGTTTGCACGCGCGGTCGAACCGGAAACTGCTCAGCGCATGCCGGCATGGCCTTCGGCCATGCTCTCGGCGATGCGATCGCCGCCCGATCTGCGGCTCACCGCCGCCGCGACCTCGGGAGCGACGCTCGCGATCATCGCCCCAATTCGCAGCGCAAGCGGCGCGACGTCGACCTCGCCGCGGTTGCGCTCGATCGCCTTGATCATCGCCGCTGCGACATCCTCGGGTGAGCGCGTGCCGACGCCCGGAGGAAGCTCCGCGCCCGAGCTGACGAACATGCCCGCGTCGCGGATGAAGCCGGGCAGGACGGTCGATACCCCGACGCCCTGATCGCGCAGGTCCGCGCGCAGCCCCGAGGCGAAGCCGCGCAGGCCGAACTTCGTCGCGTTGTACATCAACGAGCGCGGTGTCGCCACCTTGCCGCTGAGAGAGGACATGAACACCACGTGCCCGGCGCGACGGCTGACCATCCCCGGCAGCAGCGCGTGCGTGAGCGCGATCGGTGCACGCAGGTTCACCGCCAGGGCTCGGTCGATCTGCTCCATCGTGAACGACTGCAGCGCTCCCGTCGCCGGCAGCGCTGCATTGTTGATCAGGATGTCCACCGCGCCGGCCTCGCCGGCCAGGCGGTCGACCTCGCTCGGCTTGACCAGATCGATCGACCACGCGCGCGCATCGAGCTCGCGCGCCAGCGGCTCGAGCACGTCCGCGCGGCGTCCGGTCAGCAGCAGCTTGCCGCCGCGCGCGGCCACCGCTCGCGCGATCGCCTGTCCGATACCGCCGGTGGCTCCGGTGAGAAGCACGTTCGCCCCCGAGATCTTCATCTCGCCAAGCCTACGCAAATCCGCCGGCGAAGGCCCACACGCCGTCGCAGATCGCGGCAGCCCCGCCGGAGGGCGGCGATACTGCGGGCGATGCCCCCGAGCAGGCCAACGCCAACCTCGTCCGCCGGGTCGGGCCGGACCACTGTCATCGCCCTGTTCGGTCCCACCGGCGTCGGCAAGACCGCGATCGCCGTCGCGCTCGCACAGCTGCTGCGCGCCCGCGGCGAGACTCCCGTCGCCGTCTCCGCCGATGCGCTGCAGGTCTATGCCGGCCTGGAGACGCTCACGGGCGTCGCGTCGGCCGGCGAGCGCGCGGCACTCGATCATCGGCTGCTGTCCTTCGTGCCGCTCGACGCGACGTTCAGCGTGGGCCAGTACGCAAGGCTCGCGCACGCGGAAATCGACGCGTTGCTGGCCGCCGGCCACAGACCGATCGTCGTCGGCGGCACCGGGCTGTACCTGCGCGCGGCGCTCGCCGACCTGGACCTGCGCCCCGAACCGGCGCAGGGCGTCCGTGAGCGCCTGATGGCCGATCTCCAGCTGCACGGCGCGCCGGAGCTGCATCGCAGGCTCGCGCAGGGCGCTGCGTGGGCTGCGCAGGGCATCGACGAGCGCGACTGGCGGCGAATCGTGCGCGCGCTCGAGCTGCTGGAGGCCGGCGAGCTGCAGCCGCCGGATGGCCCGTCGCAGCTGTGGAGCGACGAGCTGCGCCACCCGACGCTGCTCGCCGCCCTGACGATGCAGCGCGAGGCGCTGTACGAACGCATCGACGCCCGCGTAGATCAGATGCTCGCCTCCGGCGCGCGCGAGGAGGTGCGCCAGGCCCACGCCGCCGGAGCCTCGCTGACGGCGCGCAAGGCGCTTGGCTTCGACGAGCTGTTGACCGACGACATCGAGGCGATGAAGCGCCGCACGCGCAACTACGCGCGCCGCCAGCTGACGTGGTTGCGCAAGCTCGCCGGGGTGATGCCGATCGATGTCACCGGCCGCCCTGCGGACTCCGTGGCCGAGGAGATCCTAGACTCCGCCGCCTGACCATGAGATTCGAGAAGTGGCAAGCGCTCGGCAACGACTATCTGATCGTCGAGCGCGACGATCTGCCGTTCGAGCTGACGCCCACCCGCGTCCGGCGGCTGTGCGCGGCTCACTTCGGTGTGTTCGCCGACGGCGTTCTGCTGCTCTCGCCTCCCAGCGACCCCGAGCACGTGGCCGACCTGCGCATCTTCAACCCCGATGGGTCGGAGGCCGAGCTGTCGGGAAACGGCGCGCGCGAGGCGATCCTCTACCTGCGCCGGCGCGGTTGGACCGAGCTCGACAGCTTCTCGATTCACACCGCCGCCGGCACGATCACCCCGCAGATAACCGGCCAATTCACCTGTCGCGTGGACATGGGCCGCGCGAGCCTCGCCTCCAAGGACTTCCCCTCCGGGCCGCCCGACGGAGCCGCCGAGCTGCGCGTGGTGCCCGCCGGCGGCGAGGGCGCCGCGGCGACCCCGGGCGGATGGAGCATCCAGCACGTCTCGATCGGCAATCCGCAGTGCGCGATCCGCGTGCAGGACGCCGCAGCGCTCGACGCGCTGGACCTCGACGCGATCGGCCCACCGCTGGAAGGCCACCCCGAGTTCCCCAATCGCACGAACGTCTCCTGGTATGCCGAGCTGGAGCCCGGGCCACCTGCACGCATCCGCGCGCGCATCTTCGAGCGAGGCGTGGGGGAGACCCTGTCCTCGGGCACCGGCGCGACCGGCGCTGCCGTGGCGCACCTCGTCGCCGGCTCGGCCGATCGGCCGCCCGGACCACCGGCCGAGCCGACGCGTGTCGTGGTCGTGCTCGAAGGAGGCGAGCTCGAGGTCGAGGTCGATTCAGAGCTGCGCGTGCACCTGTCAGGCTGGGCTCTGCCCGTCTTCGCCGGGCGCCTCAGCGAGCAGTTCGTCGACGAGCTGCGCGAGTCCGCATGAGCCGGACAGCCTTTCAACGGACCCACATACAAGGAGCTGGATGAGACCGAGCAAGCGCCTGGAGCGCATACCGCCGTACGCGTTCGCCGAGCTCGAGCGCAAGATCGCCGACAAGCGCGCCGCCGGCGTCGACGTGATCAGCCTCGGCATCGGCGACCCCGATCGACCGACGCCGGCGCTGATCGTCGAGGCGATGCAGGAGGCCGTGACCGAGCCCGAGACCCATCAGTACCCGTCCAACCGCGGGCGCGCGGACTTCCGTGCGGCCGTGCGCGACTTCTATGCGCGGCGCTTCGACGTGGTGCTCGACCCCGAGCGCGAGATCATCCCCGCGATCGGCGCCAAGGAGGCGATCTTCAACCTCAACCTCGCCTTCCTCGACCCCGGTGACTATGCGCTCGCGGCCGACCCGGGCTATCCCGTGTACACCGGCGGGCCATGGCTGGCCGGCGCCGAGCCAGTCCTCATGGCGCTCGAGCCCGAGCTCGGCTTCGTGCCAGACCTCGGCGCGATCGACGAGGACGTCGCGAGGCGATCCAAGTTGATGTACCTCAACTACCCCAACAACCCCACCGGCGCGCTCGTGCCCGAGGGGTTCTTCGAGCGCGTCGTAGACTTCGCCCGCTCCTACGACATCCTCGTCGTGCACGACAACTCCTACTCGGAGATCGCCTTCGACGGATACCGCCCGCCGTCGTTTCTTCAGACGCCCGGCGCCAAGGACGTGGGCATCGAGGTCTTCTCGCTGTCCAAGGGCTACAACATGACCGGCTGGCGCTGTGCCGTGCTGGTCGGAAACGCCGACGCGCTGCACACCTACTGGCGCCTGAAGACGAACATCGACTCCGGGCTGTTCGACGCCGTGCAGCTTGCCGCAGTAGCCGCGCTCTCACCCGAGGCCGACGCGGAGGTCGCCTCGATGACCGAGCTCTACCGGCGCCGGCGCGACCTCGTCTGCGAGGCGCTGAAGAAGATCGGCGTCGACGTGCGCCCGCCGCACGCCACCATCTACGTCTGGGCGCCGATTCCCGACGGCTATGACAGCTCAACCGCCTATTGCGAGCACGTGCTCGAGCAGGCCGCCGTCGTGATCACGCCGGGTGCCGTCTACGGGCCGGCCGGCGAGGGATGGTTTCGCATCTCGCTGACCACACCCGACGATCGGCTGGCGGAGGCGATGCAGCGCCTCGGCGCGCTTGCAAAGTGATCACAAGAGCGGTCCGTCCGGGCTCTAGACTGGATGGTCAATGCAAAGAAGCCGCAACGGTCGGACCGCGCTGACGCCGGCGTCGTCCAACGGCCACAGCTCAGGCGCGCAGCCGCCGCCGCGCGCACGTCAGCGTGCCTTCTGTGTGGCCGCGCAGAAGGACGGCGATGACCTCGCCGAGCTCGGCGAGCTGCTGCGCACCGCCGGCGTCGCGGTCGTCGGGGAGATGGTCCAGCAGCGCGAGCTGCCGCACCCCAACACCTACCTCGGCGCCGGCAAGGTCGCCGAGGCCAAGGCCGCCGCAAGAGCCTGCGACGCCAACCTGATCGCCTGCGACGACGAGCTGACAGCGCGCCAGGAGCGAAACCTCGAGGAGGCCGTCGGCCTGCCCGTCGTCGATCGCACGACCGTGATCCTCGATATCTTCGCCTCGCATGCCGGCAGCGCCGAGGGCAAGCTGCAGGTCGAGCTCGCCCAGCTGGAATACAACCTCGCGCGCATGCGCGGGCTGTGGAGCCACCTCGAGCGACTCGGCGGCGGCATCGGCACGCGTGGACCCGGCGAGACGCAGATCGAGACCGACCGCCGCCTCGCGCGCGACCGAATCGCTGCGCTGCGCCGGCGCCTGGAGCACGTGAAGGGGACGCGCGCCGTTCAACGGGCAGAGCGCGAGCGCGCTTCGCTGCCGACGATCGCGCTCGTCGGCTACACCAACGCCGGCAAGTCGACGCTGCTCAACGCGACGACCGGCGCCGACGTCGGTGTGCGCGACCGGCTGTTTCACACGCTCGACCCGACCACACGCGAGCTTCGCCTCAGCGGCCGCGCGCACCTGCTCACCGACACCGTCGGCTTCATCTCAAAGCTTCCCCACCAGCTCGTCGACGCGTTCGCCGCGACGCTCGAGGAGACGCGCCGCGCCGACCTGCTCGTACACGTGCTCGATGCCTCCGCGCCCGACGAGCAGGCCGAGGTGATGCGCCATTCCGTCGAGCAGACGCTCGAGGAGATCGGCGCCGGCGATCGGCCGCGGCTGCTCGTGCTCAACAAGGCCGACCTGCTCGACCAGGACGCGCGTGACGAGCTGCGCCTGCGCCATCCCGACGCCGTGCTCGTCAGCGCCGCCAGCGGCGAAGGGCTCGATGAGCTCGGCGAGCGCATCGAGCGCGAGCTCGCGCACACGCTGCGCCGAGTCGATCTGCTCGTCCCCTACGCCGACGGCGGCAGCCTCGCCGAGCTGCACGACCTGGCCGGCGACGTCAGTCGCGAGGACACGCCGGAGGGCGTGCGCGTTCGCGCGCTGATCCCCGCGCGTGTCGCGCAGCGCTTCGAGCGCTTCGCGGTCTCTGCTCCACCGCGACCAGTCACCTCCTAGGGGACGCGGACCGATCGAAGATCGGCCAGCGCGGGCCCACGATCGTCAGCGGTCGTCGCCGCTGCCCGACAGCACACCGCGGCGCTGGCGGGATAGCAGCTTGTCGAGGTTCGCCAGTGCGACCGCGTCGAGATCGAGCCCCAGCTCGCTGGCGAGCTGCGCGACGTACCACAGCACGTCGCCGAGCTCCTTGGCCATCTTCTCGCGCCGCTCGGGGCTGACCGATCCCGCATCGTCGCGAATCGCCTTCTTGGCGTGCTCGGCGACCTCGCCCGCCTCGCCCGCCAGCCCGAGCGCGGGATAGGCCAGCCAGGCCTCGCGCGGGTACTCCGCGGTGCGTCGCGACAGGCGCTGGTACTCGGAGAGCTCCACGGCGTCGATCCTAGAAGCCGGCACGCAGGGGAGGGGGCGGGCGACCGTCGACTTTGCGGGCATCGGCGCACGCCCGCCGTCTCACCTTGGCGCGACATCTGCAGCCATCCGCGCGTCCGGCCCGGCGCGACTAGAGCCCGGCGGCATGACGCGCGCTCAGATGAGCCTCGTCCTCGAGGCGGTCGTCGAGCGGCGCCAGCTGCGATACGTCGATTGCCAGCGCGCGGGCGATCAGCCAGTCGGCGAACCACGCGTTCTTCGGCAACAGCGGCCCGTGCAGGTAGGTACCGATCGTGTTCCCGCTCCGCGCGCCCTCGCAGCCGCTGCGCCCGTCGTTGCCATGACCTCGCAGCACTCGCCCGAGCGGCGCTGCGCCCTCGCCCAGCGTCGTGCGCCCGCCGTGGTTCTCAAAGCCCGCGAGCACGCGGCCCGCAGAGTCGCCGTCGGCGTCGTCGAGATGCACCTCGATCGCCACGTTGCCGATCAGCCGCCGATCATCCTCACGTGCGGTGCGCACATCGAGCAGGCCCACTCCCTCGATCGTCTGCTCGCCGAGCGTGTAGGAGCGCCCGAGCAGCTGATAGCCGCCGCACACGCCGAGCACGACCGCCTCGCGCGCAGCAGCGCTGCGAAGCGACGCGCTCTTGCTCTCAAGCAGATCCTCTGCGCACAGCCGCTGGTCGCGATCCTGGCCGCCGCCGAGGTAGAAGAGGTCGTGGGCGTCCGCGTCCAGCGCCTCGCCGAGACCGCTCGCCGTCAGGTCAAAGCCGATGCCGCGCCAGCGACAGCGCCGCTCGAGCATCAGCAGGTTGCCGCGGTCGGCATAGATGTTCATCAGGTCGGGATACAGCGCGCACACGCGCAGAGTCCGCGCGCCGAGCGTGGCGCCGTTTGCGTCAGACACCGAGCACCACCACGACGCTGCCGACGTGCTCGTCGGTTGCCGGCACCTCGCGCCGCCCCAGCGGGTCCAGGCCGGCCTCGCGCCCCTCGCGCTCCAGCTCACGCGCGCTCACGCGATCCAGCTCGATCAGGTCTCGTTCGGGCCGGCCATCGGGCCGGCGCACCCGCTCAGCCGGTCCGCCGGGCGCGTCCGGGCGATCGCCGATCACCCTGCGCTCGCGTTCGATCACGACCGTATGCGCGAGCTCGCTCACGCGCGTTGCGCGGCTCAGATACAGCAGTCCGTCCACGTGCGCGCGCTCGGCGGCGGGGCCGGGCGCCCCGTCAGAGCAGTCAAACGGCTCGAGCGCAGAAAGGATCGCACAGGCGATGACGCCACCCGGGCGCACGTGCTCGCGTGCGTGACGCAGGAACGCCAGGCGGCCGGCTGCGCCGCCGAGCAGCTGGATCGTCTGCATCGGCATCAGGCATGCGCCGAAGTCGCGCCGATCCAGCGCAAACGAGCGCGCGTCCGCGCACACCGTCTCGATCGCAAGCCCCGCCGCACGCTCGCCGAGCGTCGCGAGCAGGATCGGATCGAGATCGAGCGCCGTGACCGCATGACCGGCTCGCGCGAGATCGAGCGAGACGCGACCGGCACCGGCGCCGGCATCGAGCACCGGGTCGCCCGATCGCTGCGCGAGCTCGCGCCACAGCGGCAGGTCGGCGCGGTAGCCGCCGCACTCCAAGTCGTGCCACACGACCTGGGGAGGGATGCGTCCGGCGGGCGCCGACACGCTCGCGCGGCCGGTGCCGAGCTCGCTCACGACCACGAGCTGCTCACCTCGCCGCGCGCGACCAGCAGCTCGCGCAGCGAGAGCATCGCCGTGTAGGTCGGCAGCGCGTACAGCGGGGCGACGCGATCGGGGCGATCGGCCGCCGCCTC
This sequence comes from Solirubrobacteraceae bacterium, assembly GCA_017882375.1. Lineage (GTDB taxonomy): Bacteria > Actinomycetota > Thermoleophilia > Solirubrobacterales > Solirubrobacteraceae > Palsa-744. The sequence goes on from JADGPP010000039.1 coordinate 12,192, forward strand.
GTCGAGCGCAACCCGCAGGTCGGGACGTACGCGGATGCGTGCGGGGTCGATGCCCGCGTACTTCACGCGCACCGCGAGCTCCGGGGCGCGAGTGCCGCTGCAGGTGAAGCTGCGCACGCGGCCGGCGAGCAACTCGAAGTCGGCGTCCCAGATCCACGACACGTCGCGGCCGTCGGCGATCTTGTCGTTGAGGACCCCCAGCACGTCGTGCTCACCGGGCTCCAGCGCGAGCGTGCGCAGCACCTCGTTGGCGCCGGCCGGGTTCTTCACGAGCAGGATGCGCAGCTCACGCGGTGCCCGCGCGTCCCCGTTTCCTGCGCCGTTGCTGGCCTGCGCGGGCAGCAGCGTGACCGTCTCGGCCCGACCGAAGGCCGCCCTGGCGCTCTGCAGGCCGGCGACGATGCTCGCCAGCCCGATCTCCAGCGCCGTCGCCAGCGCGGCGGCGCCGAGCGCGTTGTAGACGTTGTACAGACCGGGCAGCGCGAGGCTCACCCGCGCCTGGCCCGCTGGGGTGTGCAGCGTGAAGCTCGCCGCGCGCACCCCTTCCAGCGTGACGTCACTCGCGATCACCGCCGGCTGCGGCCGGCGCTGGCCGCAGCTGTCGCAGTGATAGTGGCCGAGGTGGCCGAGATAGATCGCCTCGAAGACGTACGGAGCGCCGCAACGGCGACAGTGCTTGGCATCGGCCGCGTGCGCCATGCCGGGCAGGGCCAGCGAATCGTCCTCCACGCCGAAGTAGAGCGCTTCGGGACGGTCGCGCCCGAGGTCGGCGATCAGCGGGTCGTCGGCGTTGAGCACGAACCGCTCGGCCTCGACGTCGTTGGCCCAGCGCTCGGCGATCGTCTCCAGCTCGCCGTAGCGGTCGAGCTGGTCGCGAAACAGGTTGGCCAGGAGGATTACGCGGGGACGAAGCTGCACGGCCACGGCGTCGAGCCACAGCTCGTCGACCTCGAACAGGCCGAGCTCACCGGCGATCGCGCCACGCCGGCGTGTGGCCGCGAGCAGCGCCGTGGCGATGCCGCTGGCCATGTTCGCGCCGGCGGCGTTGTGCACGATCGGCACCCCGGCCCGCTCGAGGATGCCCGCCAGCATCGCCGTCGTCGTCGTCTTGCCGTTGGTCGCAGAGACCAGCACGCTGCCGCGTCGCAATCGTGCGCCGAGCGCGCCGATCGCATCGCCGTCGAGCCCGAGCAGGACCTTGCCCGGGGCGCTCGTGCCACCGCCGCCGCGCAGTCTCGAGAGCGCGGCCACGGCCCGCGCCAGCGCGAGCTTTGGGGCGAGCGCGCCCGCCATCAGGGACCGTCTGCCGGCTCACCGGCGTGCTGGTCGTCGTCGCGCCCGAACGCGGGCGCCACGGTCTGAGATCGCCCGGCGGGGAGGGGGGAGGACCGTGAGAACGCCGGCGTGGCGACGTCGTGTGCGGGGACGAGCACCCTGACGGCGGCGGATACGGCGCGCACGCGCAGCGGAAGCTCGCCGATCGGGTCGCCGTCGGCGTACATCGTGAACGGCCGGTCGGCGCTGATCGAGACCTCGCGGGCGCGAAAGACGTGCACGCTCGGCTCGTTGACATGCGTCCCCTTGAACACCTTCGGGAAGAGCTTCGTCAGGAAGGCGAGCTTGCCGACGCTCTCGAGCACGATGACCTCGAGCAGGCCGTCGTCGAGCATCGCGTCGGGCGCAGCGAGCATGCCGCCGCCGTAGGCCTTGGAATTGGCCGTTCCGATCGTGTAAGCCGTGAAGGCGTGGCGCTCGCCCGGTGGGTCGAGCTCGATCTCAAACCGAGCGGGCTTCCACGAGGCGAGCGCCTTGAGTGCGCCATAGGCGTACACGAGGCCTCCCAGCCACGACGGCGCCTCGTTGGCGATGCGGTTGGCGTCGCTGTCGAAGCCCACCGAGGCGATTCCCACAAATGCGCTGCCGTGCGGCTCCTGCGGCGCCGGGCAGACCTCGCCGACGTCCATCGCGCGCACCACGCCATCGGCGATCGTCGCGCATGCCTCGCGCAGATCGGCCGATACTCCGAGGACGCGCGCCAGGTCGTTGCCGCGCCCGCCCGGCAGCACCCCGAGCACAGCTTCGGGAACAGCGCGCAAGGCGTCGGCGACCGCGCCGATCGCACCATCGCCGCTGAGCACGACCACGGTCTCACCGGCACGCGCCGCCTGCACCGCCAGCTCGCGCGCGTGCTCGAGATCGCGCGTGTCGGCGCGATGCACCGTCAGCCCGTGTGCTCGCAGGGCGTCCTCGGCCTGCGGCGCAAGACGCCGCGCCTTGCCGCCGCCGGCGGCGGGGTTGACGATCAGGCGAACTGGTGGGGGGTGCGTAGGCACGGCGCAAGCGTAGTGCGCGTGCTCACCGCAGACGCAGGGGCACCTGCAGCGCGCTGGCCGCGGAGCCCGCGAAGCTGTGGTCGCTAACCCTTCGCGGCCTTGGCCCGGTCGCGCCGGCGACGGCCGACGGCCGCCGCGATCGCCAGCGCGGCGATCACCACGAACAGGCCCAGCAGCACGGCCGGCGCGGTGCCGATGCCGCCGAACGGCAGCGACACGAGCTCGACGATCCCCCAGCCGATCGCCAGCAGCACGATGACCAGGACGAGGATCAGCACGATGCCGCGCAGGCGTGCGAGGATTCCCGCCGAGCCGGGTGGGATCAGCAGGCCCATCGCGCGCAGCGCGAACAGCTGGCGACCCGTTGGCGGAGTCTGTCCGAGGCGCTCGACGGCGTTCTTGAGGTCTCCGGCACGGCGTTCGGCAAGCGCCAGCGAGGCATCGGCCATGCGCCGCAGCTGCATGCGCTCCTGCGGACGCGCCGCGGCGATCGCGCGCTGGAAGTAGCTGCGGGCCTGCTCGGCGTCGAAGCGCTCAGCGGCGCGCGCACCGAGGATCGCCAGCGCCGCCGACCTGTATTTGGTCTCGCTTTCCAGCTCCTCGTCGGAGCGCTGCTCCAGGGCTTGAATCGCCTCGAGGCCGCCGCGCTGCTCCATCCGGATCTGGCGTTGTTTGGGTGCCATCGCGCGTCATTCTACGGTTTGCGAACCCGCAGCGCGGGTGGCTGTTCCAGCGCGCCGGCGATCGTTTGTCGCGCGCGACGCGGGCGGGTATGCTCGACTGATGTCAAGCAGCTGTCAGAGCTTCTGGCGCGAACGCATCGCCCGGCTGTGCGCCTGCGCGCTGCTCACGCTGGCGCTGGTCGCGTCGACCGCTCCCGCGGCGCTGGCTGTCGGCGGCAACAGCGAAGGCGGGGCGTTCAGCGAACTGAGCCAAGGCGCGCAGGAAGAAGCCACGAAAACGCAGAAGACGGAAACGACCGGCTCGACCGCACCCACCTCCAACTCGAAAAGAACGGTCGTCATCGCACTGGTCGCGGCCGTCGCGCTGCTCGTTGCGATCGCCTTCGTGATCGTCCGCGACGCGCGCAAAGTGGCGCCGGCGGGCGACCCGCAGCTGGCCGAAGCCAGGTCGGCGCACGATTCCGCCACGACGCTGCGCCGCCGGCGCGCCAGAGCCAAGGCCGCGCGCCAGCAGCGCAAGCGAAATCGCTAGCTGAGCCGCGAAATCGCTAGCCGAGCCGGCTCACTCAGTGAGAGATCCGCACGCGCCGAGCGCTGCGAGCGGCGGTGCGCACGCGGCGCGGGGAGGGGGGAGCCGGCGTGCCGTGAGGTCCACGGCGTGGCGAGCGCGGACGCGGCCCCGAGGGCAACGGCCGTCGCGGGCGGGGGTTCAGCGGTCCGGCCGGCATCGCGCGCGTGCCGCCATCGTCGTCGGACTGCCCCGGTGGCTCGGGCGCATTCATCGCCGCGTCGTCACGGAAGGGAATCCACAGCATGAGCGCGGCGATCGGCAGCTTGATCAAGGCGAGCAGCGCGATCAGCGTCCACAGCGGCATAGCCCTGACGATGCTACTACTGCCTCGTGACCGTGGAGGCACGCGATGCGTCAGACGGGCCTGCCGGCGAGCGCGCGACCGCAGCCGGCGAGCTGGCCGAGCTGGCCGAGTCGGTCTCCAACTGCCGGCGCTGCCCGCGCCTGGTGGCCTGGCGCGAGCAGGTGGCGCGCGAGCGCCGCGCGGCGTTTGCCGACGAGCGCTACTGGGGGCGCCCGGTGCCGGGCTTCGGGGATCCGGCGGCCCGCGTGCTCGTGCTAGGACTCGCGCCGGCGGCGCATGGCGCAAACCGCACCGGGCGCATGTTCACCGGCGACCGCTCCGGCGACTTCCTGTTCGCGGCGCTCACGCGCGCCGGATTTGCCAACCAGGCGAGCTCGGTATCGCCCGACGATGGCCTGAGCCTGCGCGACCTGTGGATCACTGCGGCGGTGCGCTGCGCGCCGCCGGCGAACCGCCCGACACCGCAGGAGCGCCAGCAATGCCTGCCATGGACGGTGCGCGAACTGGCGTTGCTGGGGCGCGTGCGCGTGATCCTGTGCCTCGGCGGGCTTGCCTGGGACGCCGCCCTGCGCCTGCTCGTCGCCGCCGGCGGCCCCGGCGCGCGCACCCTGCGCCCCAAGCCACGCTTCGGGCACGGTGAGGAGCTGGCCGGCGAGTCCTATGCGCTGCTCGGCTGCTACCACCCGAGCCAGCAGAACACGTTCACCGGCCGGCTGACCGAGTCGATGATCGACGCCGTGTTGCAGCGCGCCCGCGAGCTCGCGGGACTTGGCCGCTAGCTCCGGCTCGTCGCAAGGCTCGCGCCGGCGGTCGCGCGCGCTGACGGCGACCGCGGCGCCACGCCGCCGTTGGCCGCGATCCAGCTCGTCAGCGCACCGGCGCTGAGCGGCGGGAGATCACGTAGCCCTGACCGGTCTCGCAGCCCAGCGCAGCGAGGTGCTCGAACACGGCCTGGGTCTCGATGCCCTCGGCGACCACGCGCAGATCGAGGTGGCGCGCCAGGTCGATCGTCGAGCGCGCGATCGCCTCGGCGCGCCCGTCGTCACACAGCTCGGTGATGAACGCTTTGTCGATCTTGATCTCGGCTGCGGGCAGGCGCGCGAGGTAGGCCAGCGAAGCATTGCCCGTCCCGAAGTCGTCGATCGAGACGCGGACTCCGCGGTCGCGCAGGGCGCAAAGGACCTCGATGGCCCGCTCGGGGTCGGCCATCGTGGCGCTCTCGGTGACCAGAAGTCGAGGCGCTCAGCCGGGCGTGCCGACCGCCGTCACCCGCGCGCGCCCGCGCGCGGCGCGCACGGCGGTGCTGAGCGTGTCGATGTCGTAGGCGCCCTGGTGGCGGCGCCCGTTGATGAAGAACGTGGGGGTGCCCGAGACGCCGCTCGAGTCGGCACTGGCGACGTCCTCGCCGACGCGAGGCGCATGCTCGTGCCGGCGGATCTCGGCCCAGAGGCGCTCGAGGTCCAGGCCGAGGCTTTGGGCGATCTTCGTTATGTCCTGCGGGCTCAGCGCGTCCTGATGCGTCAGGAAGGCGTCGTACATCTCCCAGAAGGCGCCCTGCGCATTTGCCGCCTCGACCGCCTCGGCCGCGAGCTGCGCACTGCCGTGCACGTCGTTGAGCGGCAGATGGCGCCAGACGTAGCGGACATCGTCGTCGGAGGAGGAGAGCAGCTGGCGAACCACCGGCTCGGCCTGACCGCAGAACGGGCACTCGAAGTCGCCGTACTCCACGAGCGTGACCGAGGCGTCGTCGGGGCCGCGGATGTGGTCGCGCTCGGGGTCGACGTCCTCGGAGAGGTCGATCAGGTCCTCGGCGGTCGCGCTGATCTGGCGGGCGCGCACGCTGCTGGGCAGGCTGGCGACGACGCGGAAGATCGCCCAGGCGACGAGCGGCGCGATGATCGCCGAGCCGAGCACGCCGAGCTTGGCCTCGGCGAGGCGCTCGCCGGAGAACGCCAGGCCGGAGATCAGCAGCGAGACGGTGAAGCCGATGCCCGCCACCGCGCCGCCGCCGATCATCAGCGGCCAGCTGATCGGCGGCTTGGGCCCGTGCAGCTTCGGCCGCGAGGCCAGGCGCGACGCGCCGAGGATGCCCAGCGGCTTGCCGACCACATAGGCGACGACGATCCCCAGGGTGATCGGCGAGGCGATCGCGTCGCCGAGCAACGAGCCCGTGACGTGGATGCCCGCGTTGGCGAGCGCGAACAGCGGAACCACAACGTAGCTCGTCCACGGATGCAGCTCGTACTGCAGGCGCTCGTTCAGCGAGATCGCCGAGATCACGCTCAGCTGGGCCGAGCGCGCGAGCTCGGGCGTCGGCTGCTCGCGAAAAGACCGCGTCAGCTCCGTCGCCCGCTCGAGGTTTTCGCGCGACGGCGCAAACGCGCTCGTGGCCAGCCCTGCCGCCAGCCCGGCGATGACCGGGTCGATGCCCGACTTGAACATCGCCACCCACAGCGCCACGCCGACGAGCACCGCGGCCTGGCGCCGCCAGACCGGCGCGAAGCGAAGCGCCAGCAGCAGCGCGAACAGTCCAAGCGCGACCCCCAGCGCCGGAAGCGAGAGGCGCTTGGTGTAGACCGTGGCGATCACCAGCAGCGCGCCGAGATCATCGACCACGGCGAGCGTCAGCAGGAACACGCGCAGGCGTGTGGCCACACGCGGCGTGAGCAGCGCCAGGGCGCCCAGCGCGAAGGCCGTGTCGGTCGACATCGCCGCGCCCCATCCGTGCGCGCCCGCGCCGCCGGCGTTGAACAGCAGGTAGATGGACACCGGAACGGCCATGCCGCCGATCGCCGCGAGCACGGGCACCGCCAGCCGACGGCGCTCGCGCAGCTCGCCCATGTCGAACTCGCGCTTGGCCTCAAGGCCCACGACGAGGAAGAAGAACGTCATCAGGCCCTCGTTGACCCAGTGGCGCAGATCGGCAGAGATCCCGCTCGCGCCGACGTTGATCGACAGCTTCGTCGTCCACACCGATTCGTAGCTGTCAGACCACGGGGAGTTCGACCACAGCAGCGCGACGATCGTCGCGCCGAGCAGCACGATCGCGCTGCCGGTCTCCGTGCTCAGGAAGTCACGTACCGGAGTGGCGAGGTTTCGCGCCCAGGCGGTGCGGCCGATGAAGGTGGTGGCTTGGGCGTCGGCCATCGCCCGCGATTATCGCGGGCCCGCGTCGCCGAGCCGAGCGTCGCCGCTTGGGCGTTGGCGCTCGGCTCAGCTGATCCTCCTCACGGGGCTAGCGGTGAATCGCCTTGCTCGCTGCGGCGGCGCATCCGGGCGTAGTGCTCGCGCGAGCGTAGAACTTGCCCGAACTTGAACATGACTTTCCGGCGGGCGCAGTCGAGGGTGACCACGACTACCCCTAGGGTGGCTGTTCGCCGGGTGTCGGGCGACCGAGGATGTGGGTGTCAAATCAATCCACTCCTCAAGGAGAAGCAATGCTCAACCTTCACCTCACCAACACCACGACGAACCTGCTGCGCAAGATGTTCGCCGCCGTGGCAATCGGCGCCGTCGCGCTGGCATTCGTCGGCGCCGGCTCCGCCCACGCCGACAGCAAGCAAGGCTCGGGCGGCTCGCAGGGCTGCCTGATCGAAAACAACGGCCACCTCGAACGGGTCCCCGTCGGTACGAAAATCAGCCTGCTCACCTGCGGCGCCGACGGTGAATGGCACCTCGGCTGGCTGATCACCGAGATCAGCTCGCCGCCGAAGAGATCCGTCAAAACGGTCGGCGTCACGGTCGTCCGCCGCGGCTCCGTGCAGGCCGCGCAGGTTTCGCGCTGACGCGCGAGCGCGTTGCACACGCAAACATGCCAATAGCCCGTTCCGCGCGCCGCTTGAAAGGTGCCGGGGCGGGCTTGCTGGCGCGATCGGCACAGTCGACACCCGCCGACTGACGATCCACCTAGACTAGGTGCGTGACGGACCATCTGGTCGTCGGCGGACAGCTCGGCAGCTACCTGATCGACTCGGTGATCGGGCGCGGGGGGATGAGCGTCGTATTCAAAGCCAAGCACGCACGGCTGGGCATGCCCGTCGCGCTGAAGGTGCTCGCGCCGGAGCTCAGCTGGTGAGCACGCAAAACGCCGCGGCGCGCGGAGCCTCGGCGTGAACGACGATCCGCTCGCCCGCCATTCGCTGTCGGCCACCGAGCTCAAGGAGCTGCTGTCGGTCGAACGCGCCGGCGAGGCGTTCCTCGCCTTCCGCGACGAGCAGGGAGGACTGCGCTTCTTCACGGCCGGCGACCGCGACGAAGCGACAGACCCGACCAGCACCGTCGGTCGCCGCCCCGAGACCGATCTGTCGCTCGCGTGGGACAGCGAGGTGTCCGGCCTGCACGCCGAGCTGCACCATCTCGGCGGAGAATGGGCGATCGTCGATGACGGACTCTCGACCAACGGGACCTACGTCAACGGTCAGCGTATCTCCGGCCGCAAGCGCCTGCGCGACGGCGACCGCATCCGCGTCGGGCGCACGGTGCTCGCATACAAGGCCGCGCAGGCCGCTCTCGTGCAGGAGACAGTGTCCGCTGGGGATCTGCCCGCCGTGGAGCTCACCGACAGCCAGCGCCGAGTCCTGATCGCCCTCTGCCGGCCCTTTCGCGAGGGCGGCTTCGCAACGCCGGCGACCAACCAGCAGATCGCCGACGAGGTCTTCCTCGGGGTCGACGCGGTCAAGATGCACCTGCGGGCGCTGTTCGGCAAGTTCCAGCTGGGCGCGCTGCCGCAGAATCAGAAGCGCGCGAGACTTGCGGAGCGGGCGCTGCGATACGGCGTGATCTCACATCGCGATCTCAGCTGAGCCGGGCCTTCGCTTACGGCAGCCGCGGACACGCCAGCGCACGCCATGCCGGGCGCATGCGGCCCCGAGCGAGGCCGGCGAGGGGCATTCCGCCAGCCCTCGCCAGCCTCGCCGGCCTTTGCGAGATGCCGCCAAACAATTGTCGTGTTTACATAACATGCATTATCGAGCGTTGTAGATCGCGTCCTGCGCGGGCTCGATGAGTTTGGCCGCGCGACTGTGTCCAAACGCGTATAGCCCATACGCCCTAGCAACGGAGGACGAAGATGCCCGAGAAGCCAACGCTGTTCGTTTGCCACGGCGACGACGGCGGCCCGCGGATACACCCGTGCCGCCGCGTTCAGGAGGCGCTGCGTGACGCCGGTATCGAGTACGACAAGGTCGTCGCGGCGCACGGCAGCCCGTTGCCGTTTTTGCGCAAAGGCTCGCGCGAGGAGCTGCGCAAGACCACCGGCGACACCAAGCTGCCGACGCTGAAACTGGCCGACGGGACCGTGATCACCCATTCCCGGGCGATCTTCGCGTGGATCGGGCAGCAGACCGCGTGATCGCAGAAGCGTGACGCAGGCATCCGCGCCGCCGGCCTTTCGCGAGCGCCCCGCCGCGGGCGAGGCGAGCGGCCTGCTCGTGCTCCACCACGGGCGCGGCGCCGATGAGCACGACCTGTTGCCGCTAGCCGACGTGCTCGATCCGGCGCGGCGCCTGCACGTGGTCACGCCGCGCGCCCCGCTGACGATCGCCGGCTGGCCCGGCAAGCACTGGTATGTCGTGCCGCGCGTCGGCTATCCCGACGCGGACACCTTCCACGCCGCCTACGCGCTGCTGAGCGCGTTGCACGACGAGCTGTGGCAGCGCACCGGCATCGTGCCCGCGCGCACGGTGCTGGGCGGCTTCTCGATGGGCTCGGTGATGAGCTACGCCCTTGCGCTCGCAGCGCAGCGCCCGGCGCCCGGCGGGATACTCGCCTTCTCCGGCTTCATCCCCACGGTCGACGGCTGGCAGGCGCAGCTGGCCGATCGCGGCGGCGTGCGCGCGTTCATCGCCCACGGGCGCAACGATCCGGTGATCAGCGTCGACTTCGCCCGCAGTGCGCGCGAGCGGCTCGTGGCGGGAGGACTCGATGTCGACTACCACGAGTTCGCCGGCGGGCACGAAATCGACCCTTCGCACATCCCCGTTGCGCGCCGGTGGCTGCAGGACGTCCTTGCCGACGAGCCGCCCGCTCGAGCCGCGGCTCGCTGACACGCGTCCACTGACCGGATCGACGTGCGGCCACCGCGCGAGCGGCTTGCGGTTATGTGACCAGCAGGTCGACGATCGCTGAGACGCCGACGACGACGATCAGCGCACGCAGCGCGTTCGGATGCAGGCGCCGGCCGTAGCGTGCGCCGATCTGTCCGCCGATGATCGACGTCACGGCGATGATCGCCGCCGGCGCCCACTCGACGTGCGCGGCGAAGATGAAATACACGCCGGCGACGCCGTTGACAGTCCCCGCGAGCACGTTCTTCAGCGCGTTTGAGCGGTGCAGGCTCTGCGGCAACATCACGCCGAAGATCGCCAGCAGGAGGATCCCCTGCCCCGCGCCGAAGTAGCCGCCGTATACGCCGGTTATGTAAACCGCAACGGGGGTCAGGACGATCGCCCTGCGCGACCGCGCCGCCACGTGTCCGGCCAGGCGCCGGTTCAGGCGCGGTTGAAAGACCGTGAGCACCAGCGCGATGGCGATGAACACCGGCACGACGTCCTTGAACGCCGACGCCGGCAGCACCAGCAGCAGCACCGCGCCCGTGACGCCGCCGAGCACCGACATCGCGCCGAACCTGACCGCCATCGCGCCCTGGCCCGCGAGCTCGCGCCGGTAGCCGATCGCGCCGGATGCGGCACCGGGCACGAGCCCGATCGTGTTGGACACGTTGGCGGTCACCGGCGCGTAGCCGAAGGCGAGAAGCACCGGGAAGGTGATCAGCGTGCCGCTGCCCACGACCGTGTTGATCGTCCCCGCCGCCGTGCCGGCGATCGCGATCGCGATGACCTCGCCGATGCTCATCGGCGCGCGAGCAGCTGCCCGGTGGTCGCCTCGCCCGATTCGTAGAAGACCATCCCGACGCCGTCGGAGGTCGCCAAGCGCTGAGCCGTGGGCACGCGGCGGAGCCTATCTGCGCGGCAAACCGCCGCCTAACGCCGTGCCCACGGCCCCGAATCCGCCGTCAGGACGCCGACCCTTGCCCTGCCAGCCGCGCCGGCCACGCTCAAGTTCGCGTCGCCCACCGACGACGACGTATTGAGGCACGCGACGACGGGTGAATCATGACGATCAGGCAGACCGGTCCAAGGACGAATGTAGGCTCGGCGGTGATCGTCGGGCTCGGGCGCGCGCGCCGGCTTCGGTCCGCCATCCTGGCCGCCGCCGGCCTCGGCCTGTTGCTCGCGACGATGGCCGTGGCGATCGTGTTCTCGCAGGAGCAGTCAAGGGCCCAGCTGCGGACCAACTTCGCGCTGCGCGCCACCAACTCGGCGCAGCTCGTCTCCACCTACCTCACCGAGCAGGCCGCCCGCCAGCAGCACACGGCCCGCCAGTTCCTCTCCGCGCCGCACGTGTCCGCGGCGCGCTTCAACCTCGTCGTGTCGGCGTTCGGCGCAGTCGCCGCCGACCTTCTCGACCGTCACGGCGACCTGCTCGCCGTCATGCCCTCCGCTCCGACGCTGATCGGTCAGCAGCTCGCGACTCGCGACCGCCACTTCGAAGTCGCCGAGCAAGGCAGCACGGCGGTGTCGAACGTCGTTCAGTCGACCGTCGAGGATCTCCCCCTCATGGCAGTCGCCGTGCCGTATGCCACTGCGCAAGGACGTCGCGTGTTCAGCATGGCCTACCGAGCGTCCGGCGCGACGCTCACGGCCTTCGTCGACCACACGATCGCCTATCGCCAGCACGAGGTGTTCCTCATAGATGCGACGGGCCGCCTGCTCGCGGCCAGCCCGCGCACGAGCGCGGAGACGCTCGCTGCGGCCGACACCAGGCTTGCTCACGCCGTTGCCGGTAAACGCCAAGGCTCGCTCGCAGGCAAAGGCCCGACCACGTTCACCTCCGCGCCGGTTGCCGGGACTGCATGGAGACTCGTCGTCGCCGTTCCCGACAGCCTCCTCTACAACTCGGTCGCCGGCTTCTCCCACCTCGTCCCCTGGCTGGTGTTCGCGCTGGTGGCGCTGCTGGGGATTCTGCTGGTGGCCCTGCTCAGCCGCTCGCTTGCCGACCGTGCGCGGCTGGCGACGCTCTCGGCGAAGATGGAGCGCACGGCGCAGACGGACTCGCTCACCGGCCTCTACAACCGGCGCGCGCTCACCGAGCACGTCGCGCGCAGCGCGGCGCACGCTCGGCGCCACAACATGCCGGTCTCGGTCTTGATGATCGATCTCGACCGCTTCAAGCAGATCAACGACACCTTCGGCCACGAGGCGGGCGACCAGGTGCTCTGCGGCTTCGCTGGCTGCATGCGCGAGGTCTTCCGGGTCGACGACGTCTACGGCCGCTGGGGCGGCGACGAGTTCTTCGCGGTGCTTCCCGCGACCGACGCAGACGGCGCGGCCATCTCCGCAGCGCGACTGATCACCGTTGCCGCATCGGTGAAGCTGGAGGAGATCGGCTTGGCCGACGGCATTGCCCTGAGCGTCGGCATCGCGACCGGCATCCTCCCCTCCCCTCAGGATCTCGTCCGCGAGGCAGATCTCGACCTGTACCGCAGCAAGGCCGGACGTCGGGGCCGAGCGGACGGCGAGATCTCCAGTCGGGCGCCAGCCGAGCACGCGTAGCGGCCTGCGAGCCCACGAGTCCCTCCCGGATCCGAACGACCGCTCGGCGCCTCCCCGTCCGCGACGCCGGGGACACTTCTCCGATGGTTCGCGCACGATCGGTATGGCAAGCACAACGGCACGCATGAGCGTGCTGCGCGACGCGGCGCTGACGCTGCGCCCCGCACCCGGCGATCGCCACGGCCCGCTGGTACCGATGATGGTCGCGCTGACGCTGCTCACCGGACTCGTCGACGCCGTCAGCTACCTCAGGCTCGGGCACGTGTTCGTCGCCAACATGACCGGCAACGTCGTCTTTCTCGGCTTCGCGCTCGCGGGCGCCGGCGGGCTGTCGGTGGCGGCATCGCTGGTCGCGCTCGCCTCCTTCCTGCTCGGCGCGTTCGCCGGCGGCTGGCTGGGCTCGCGCAACGCGGCGCACCGCGGGCGCCTGCTGCGGGCGGCGACGGTGGTCCAGGCGCTGCTGATCATGCTCGCCCTGCTGCTCGCGCTGCTCGCGCAACAACCGCTGGTGCAAGGCGCGCGCTACGCGCTGATCGTCGCCCTCGCCCTGGCGATGGGCGTGCAGAACGCCGCCGCCCAGCGCATCGCCGTGCCCGAGCTGACGACCACGGTGCTCACGCGCACGCTCACCGGCCTGGCCTCCGAAGCCAGCGCCGTCGGCGGCGCCGGCTCAAACGCCGGGCGGCGCACTGTCGCCGTCGCGGCGATGCTGATCGGCGCGCTCGCCGGCGGCCTGCTCACGTTGCACGTGTCGATCGCCGCCACGCTGGCGCTCGCGCTGGCGATCGGCAGCGCCCTCGCGCTGGCCGCCCACGTCCTGTCGGGGTCCACGGCGGCGTGGACGCGCAGCTGAACGCAAGCGCACTGCTGCGGCGCCCGGAGACCGTGCCCGGGCGCCGCGCCTGCGCTATTTGACCGTCAGCGTGCCTTCCATGCCCGCTTGGCGGTGTCCGGGAACCGAGCAGAAGAACTTGTAGGTGCCCGGCTTGAGGCTCACCGAGAGCGTCTTTGAACCGTTCGCGAACGTCGGCGTCGCGCCGACCTTTTCGCCGGAGGCGGATTCGATCGTGACGTTGTGCGCCAGCGGCGCCTTGTTTGTGAAGTCGATCGAGATCGTGCCCGACTTCGCGCTCAGCGACTTGGTGCTGTAGGCGAGCTGGCCTTCGGGGTTCGCTTCCAGGCTCAGCTTTTCCGATCCGCCGGCGGGCGCCGGGGTTGCGGACGTGGCCGAGCTGGTGGTCGGGGCCTGCGCCGCGGTGCTCGCCGAGGAGGAGCTGGACGAAGAGCTGCCGCAGCCGGCCAGCGCCAGCAGAGCTGCGGCGAGCGCGAGCGCGGAGATCGACAACACGGAGCGCTTCGTTACGTGACCTGCTGCTTGGAACCTCACGTCGGATCCTCCATTGGTCGGGGTCCTCGGCTCTTACGACACCGCCCGGTGCAGATCCTTCCCGGCCGCCGCGACGGGCGGGCGCCGCCGTCTGCGCTTGAGCATACGCCGAGACTCGCCCGCGGCCCCTCTACCGTGTCCTGCGATGGATCTCGAGCAGGCGATACGCACGCGCCGCACGCACAAGGCGTTCGGAGCAGACGCGCTCGACGCGGCCACGCTCGACGAGCTGTTCGAGCTCGCGCGCTGGGCGCCCAACCACCACCTGACAAACCCGTGGCGCTTTCGCGTGCTCGGTCCGCGCTCACGCGAGCGGCTGATGGAGCTTGCCGAAGCGGCGCAGCCGGGCTCCGCGGTCAAGCTGCGCCGCGCGCCGACGCTGGTCGTCGTCAGCGTGCAGAGCAGCGGCGAGGAGGCGCAGGATCGCGAGGATCTGCTCGCGACGGCCGTGGCCGCGTACATCGTGCTGCTCGGCGCGCACGCCCGCGGTCTGGCCGGCTACTGGCGCACGGTCGCGCTGCTGGATCAGCCCGGCGCACGCGAGCTGCTCGGCCTGGACGCGCAGGAGTCGCCGCTCGGCCTGCTCTACCTCGGCGCGCCCGTGCAGGAGCAGCGTGTGCCAGACCGCGCGCCGCCCGGCGAGTTCGCCACCTATCTCGACTGAGCGCGCCGCGCACCGGCCTCGTCGGCGTGGTGGTAGTTGCCGCCGCGCATCAGCGAGGCGGCGGCGGCGATCAGACAGGCGACGATCGCGAACAGGAACGCCTCGTGCAGCCCTGTGCTGAAGGGGCCGGAGATCAGCTGCGGGAAGAACGAGCGCCCGGTGAGCGCCGCGTGATTGGGCGCCGAGAGCGAGCCGAGCGCGTGCGGGCCGACGAGATGTTCGATCGGGTTGTAGCCGAGGAACGCGGCGAACAGGATCGACACCGGCGGCACGTTCGATGCGCTGTGCGCCGTCGCGGCGCTGACACCGTGCGCCTGCAGCCCGGCGGCCAGCGCGTGCGGGAGGTTCGCGGCCAGCCCGAGGATCATCAGCGTGAAGAAGATCCCCACCGACAGCACCTGCGCGGAGTTCTGGAAGGTCTGGTTCATGCCGCCGCCCGCGCCGCGGTCCTGCGGCGGCAGGCTGTTCATCACCGCGGCTCTGTTCGGCGAGGCGAACAGCCCCATCGACGCGCCCATCAGCAGCAGCACGGCGGCGAAGACCGCGAAGGAGAAGTCGATCGGCAGCAGGCTCAGCAGCACGAACGACAGCGCCGAGCCGAGCATCCCGCCGGTGGCGAACCAGCGCGCGCCGAAGCGGTCGGACAGGTAGCCCGACGTCGGGCCGGCGATCAGCATGCCGAGCGTCAGCGGCAGCATGTACAGGCCGGCGCGCAGCGGCGTGTCGACGTAGTCGACGCCGTGCTCGGGCAGCCAGATGCCCTGCAGCCAGATGATCAGCATGAACATCAGCCCGCCGCGCGCGACGGCTGAGAGAAAGGTGGACAGCGAGCCGAAGGCGAATGCGCGGATGCGAAACAGCGGCAGGCGGAACATCGGGTTCTCCACGCGGCCCTCGATCACCACGAAGGCGATCAGGCTCACGACGCCGGCGCACAGCAGCGCGATCACCCGCGGACTGCCCCAGCCCGTCTGGCTGGCGCCGTACGGACGGATGCCGTAGGTGACCGAGACCATGATCAGGATCAGCCCAAGCGCGAAGGTGACGTTGCCCCACCAGTCCACAGGCGCGCGGCGCGGCTGCGAGCGCTCCTCGAGCTTCAGGTACGCCCACACCGTGCCGAACAGCCCGACGGGCACGGAGATCAAGAAGACCAGCCGCCAGTCGATCGGCGCGAGCAGGCCGCCGAGCACCAGGCCGACGAACATCCCGCTGACGCCGACGATGTTGTTGATGCCCAGCGCCATGCCGCGCTGGTTGGCGGGGAACGCGTCGGTGATGATCGCCGCGGCGTTGGCCAGCAGGAAGGCCGCGCCGACGCCCTGGACGATGCGAAAGGCGATCAGGTAGGTCGCACCCGCGCGTCCGGTCATCCAGTCGATCGTCAAGAGCAGCGAGGCGACCGTGTAGATGACGAAGCCGAGGTTGTACATGCGCACGCGTCCGTACATGTCCCCCAGGCGCCCAAGGCTGACGATCAGCACGCTGGAGACGACGAGGAAGCCGAGGATCATCCACAGCAGGTAGAAGCTGTTGGCCGGCTGCAGCGGGTCGAGATGGATGCCGCGGAAGATCGCCGGCATCGCGATCAGCGTGATCGACGCGTCGAGCGTCGCCAGCAGCACTCCGAGCGTCGTGTTCGACAGCGCGATCCACTTGTAGCGATCGGGGCGTTCGGCTGTTGCAGCGTTTCCGCGACCGTTGGCGCGGTTACCCAGTGCGAACGACATCTATTTATATATACAGGAAGACTGAGCAGTTTCCCTGTAGATGTTCCGGTATAGTCCGGACGTGGCCACGACCGTCGACACGGCTCTGCTCGCCAGCAGGCTGCGCCTGGCGCTCGGCCATCTCGTGCGGCGTCTGCGCGCCGAGCACAGCTTTCCCTTCACGCAGGGCTCGGTGCTCGGTCGCCTGGACCGCGAAGGCTGCAAGTCGATCGGCGACCTCGCGACGATCGAGCGCGTGCGCCCGCAATCGATGACCCAGACGATCGCCGACCTTCAGGACGACGGGCTGATCGAGCGCCGCCCCGATCCCAGCGACGGCCGGCGCACGCTCGTCGAGCTGACCGAGCGCGGACGCCAGACGCTGCAGGCCGACCGCCGCCACCGCGAGGGCTGGCTGGCGCGCGCGATCGCCGACGATCTGACGCCGCAGGAGCAGAAGCTGCTCGCCGACGCGCTGCCGCTGCTCGAACGTCTCGCCGAGGACTGACCCGGCGCGGCG
>JADGPP010000095.1 GCA_017882375.1 Solirubrobacteraceae bacterium
CCGATGCGCTTTGCCTCGCCGCACATGCGCAGCGCGCGGTAGCCGATCAGCCCGGCGCACATCAGCGGCGCGGCCTGGTCGTCGGGATAGCCGGGCGGGATCGCAAAGCAGAAGCGCGCGTCGGCGACTGCGTACTCGGCCATTCCGCCGTCGATGTCACAGCCGGTGAAGCGCGCCTTCGGGCACAGGTTCTCGCGCCCGCTCAGACACCACGAGCATTCGCCGCAGCTCCAGCCCAGCCACGGCACGCCCACGCGATCGCCCGGTGCCACGGCGGTCTCGGTCGCCTCGCCGGCGGCCTCCACGGTGGCGATGATCTGATGGCCGAGCACGCGCGGCGGGGACTCGATCTCGACCTCGCCGTCGAGCAGGTGCAGGTCGGTGCGGCAGACGCCGCAGGCGTGCACGCGCAGCAGCAGCTGCCCCGGACCCGGCGAGGGGGTCTTGCGCTCGACTGCGCGCAGCGGCCGGCCGACACCCTCGAAGATCATCGCGCGCATCGTCAGCCGAAGAACAGCTCCGCGGTCCGGAACAGCTCGGGGTCGAGCAGCTTGGGCTCGCGCAGCGCCTCGGCCAGCGGCGTCTCGACGATCTGCGTCCCGCGCACCCCGACCATCGCGCCGAAGCGCCCGCCGACCGCGGCGTCCATCGCGGCGACGCCAAAGCGGGTGGCGAGCACGCGGTCGAACGCCACCGGGGTGCCGCCGCGCTGCACGTGGCCGAGGATCGTCACGCGGCTTTCATACCCCGTCAGCCGCTCCAGCTCGCTCTCGAGCGCGACGCCGATGCCTCCGAGTCGAGCGTGCCCGAATGCGTCGGTGGCGGTCCCCTCGCGCGTATGCAGCGTGCCCTCACGCGGCGTCGCGCCCTCGGCGACGACGACGATCGAGAAGCTCGGGCCGCGCGCGTGGCGGGCGCGCAGGTGCGCGGCCACTTCCTCGACGTCGAACGGGCGCTCGGGAACGAGGATCGCATCGGCGCCGCCGGCGATCCCGGCATGCGTGGCGATCCAGCCCGTGTGCCGGCCCATCACCTCGACGACCATCACGCGGTTGTGCGACTCCGCGGTCGTGTGCAGGCGGTCGATCGCGTCGGTGACGATCTGCACGGCGGTCTGAAAGCCGAATGTCACGTCGGTGCCGCCGACGTCGTTGTCGATCGTCTTGGGCACGCCCACCACCGCCACGCCCTCCTCGTGCAGTCGCTGCGCCACGCCGAGCGTGTCCTCGCCGCCGATCGGGATCAGCGCGTCGATTTCACGTGCGCTCAGCGTCTCGCGGATCGCCGCCGTCCCGTCGCGGCCGTCGGCGTAGGGATTGGTCCGCGACGTGCCGAGGATCGTGCCGCCACGCGGCAGGATGCCGGCTGTGCTCGACAGCGTCAGCTCGAACGCGTTGTCTTCGAGCACGCCTGCCCAGCCATGGCGGAAGCCGACGAAGCTGTGTCCCTGGTCGGCCAGTCCGCGGCGCACGACGGCGCGGATCACGGCGTTCAGGCCGGGACAGTCGCCTCCACCGGTTAGAAGTCCGACGCGCATCGCTTGAGCTTAGATGCCCTGGCCGGGCAGGAACTCGTTGGTGAACGGTGGCAGTTCGGCGTTGGGGTCATGCGTGAGCAGGTGATGGGAGAACATCCAGCTGCTAAACGATACCCACGCCGACGGACTCTGCCAGCCAAACGGCTTGCCCGCTTGCGTCGGGACCGCCGCCGGCAGGGTCTGCTGGATCGAGGCCAGCTGCAGCTTCGGCTCCAGCGATGGGTTGGCCTTGACCACCAGCGCCGCCGCCGCTGCGGGGTCGCCGCGCACCTCGCGCTGGCCGCGCGTCAGCGCCTGCAGGAACGCGCGCAGGTCCTGACCGCGCTTGTGCGCCTCGTCTGCGCGTACGACGAGCACCAGCTCGTCGTACGTCGGCACGCCGGCGCGATCGACGGGGATCGTCAGCGGACGCTTGTGCAGCTGCGCCAGCTGCAGTGCCTCGTAGTTCCAGAAGCCGCCGAGCGTCGCCGCCACCTTGCCCGAGAGCATCGCCGGCACGAGGTTGAAGCCGACGTTGACTTCCTTGACGCTAGCCGGGTCCGCGCCGGCGGCCTGCACGGCCGTCTTCAGCTCGGCCGCCTGATACGGGATGCCGGCCGTGCCGACGGTCTTGCCCGCCAGGTCGGCGACCTTCTTGATGTGGCTGGCGGGCAGCGCGATGATCGACGTCAGCGGGCGCTGCACGAGCGCGCCGATGGAGACCAGCTTCAGGCCCTGGTCGCGCGCGATCAGCAGCTCGGGCTCGTAGGAGATCGCCATGTCGGCCTTGCCGGCCGCCAGCAGCTTCAGCGGCGCCGATGGATCCGACGGGGTTTGCGGCTGCACGTTCAGGCCGACCGCGCGGAAGTCGCCATGCGCGATCGCCGAGTACAGCGCGGCGTGGTCGGCGTTGGGGAAGAAGTCGAGCATGACCGTGAACGGCTTGGCGCTGGACGCGGAGATCGTGTCCTGCTTGGATCCGCACGCGCTCAGGACGATCAGCGACGCGAGCGCGAGTGCGACGACGACGGCGCGGCGCGGGATGGGCGACAGGGTCAAGGCGTTTCTCCTCCAGGTCGGCTGGCCCAGGGCGCGAGAGCGCGCTCGGCGAGCGTGAGTGCGTAGAAGCAGGCGATCGCCAGGGCGAACAACACGAGCGCCGCAGCGTATGCGCGGGGCGTCTGCAACGCCGTCAGGTCGGCGTTGATCTCGTGGCCGAGCCCGGCGTGGGCGCCGCTGGTGACCGTCTGGGACTCGGCGATGTAGGCGCCGATCACGCCGACCGCAAGCGCGATGCGCGCGCCGCTGATCGCCGCCGGCAGCGCCGCGGGCAGCTCGGCGAAGCGAAACGCCTGCCAGCGCGACGCGTCGAGCGTGCGCAGCAGCTTGAGCTGGTCGCGCTCGATGCGCGCGAGCCCGTCGACCGTCGTCACGAGCACCGGGAAGAAGCAGATCAGCACGACCACGGCGAGCTTGGGCAGCACGCCGAAGCCCCACCAGAAGACCAGCAGCGGCGCGATCACTGCGACAGGCACCGCCTGCGAGCCGACCGCCAGCGGATACACCGCGCGGCGCAGCACGCCGGAGAAGTGGATCAGCACCGCCAAGGCGAAGCCGAGCGCCAGCGCAAGCGCGATGCCCAGCACGATCTCCTCGGCGGTCGGGCCGAGGTTGCCGGCGATGAAGCCCGCGTTGTCCCACAGCGATGCTGCGACCGAGTGCGGGGCGGGCAGCACGAACGAGCTCGTCGCGCCCGAGTCGGCGTACGCCTCCCATGCGCCGATCACGATCGCCAGCAGCGCCAGCGGCGGCAGCAGCGAGCGCGCGGCCCTGCTCACGATCTCGCTCCCCGGGAGAGCAGCTCGAGGGCGCGCTCGCGCAGGGCGATCACGTTGTCGTCGGTCCGCGCGCGCGGGCGCGGCGCGGACACGACGAGCTCGCCGATCACGCGCCCCGGGCGCGGCGAGAGCACGAGCACGCGGTCGGCGAGCAGGATCGCCTCCTCGACGTCGTGCGTGACCAGCACCGTCGTGCGCGGCTCGCGCGCGAGCGCGCCGGCCAGCCATTCCTGCATCTCTGCGCGCGTGATCGCGTCGAGCGCGCCGAACGGCTCGTCCAGGCACAGCACGGGCTTGCCCGACAGCAGCGTGCGCGCGAACGCGACGCGCTGGCGCATTCCGCCCGACAGCTCCGCCGGGTGGGAGTGCTCGAAGCCGTCGAGGCCCAGCTGCGCGAACAGCGCGGCGGCGCGGCTGCGCGCTGTCGCGCGCGGGACGTGGGCGATGCGCAGCGCAAGCGCAGCGTTGTCGACGGCGCTCAGCCACGGCAGCAGCAGGTCGCGCTGGGGCATCAGTACGGCCGGCTCGCTGTCGATCGTCCCCTGCTGCGGCGCTTGCAGCGCGCAGATCAGCTCCAGCAGCGTCGTCTTGCCACAGCCGCTGGGGCCGACCAGCGCGAGCAGCTCGCCGCGCTGGGCCTGAAGCGACACGTCTGCGAGCGCGTGCACGGCGTTGCCGCCGCGGTCGGTGAACGTGTGGCCTACGTTGCGCAGGACGATCGAGCGACCGCTCGCCCGCTTGCCGGCCGGCGGCTGTGCGGGTTGGGTGATTGTGGTGGCCACTTCACTCCCTTCGCGGGCATTACCCCACAGGTTCAAAGGGTCGGCACCGGGGGAATCACTTCCCGTGCGCCATCTCAGCCGGCCTTCCCGCCAGCCCCCCTGATGTCTGTTCGCTCTCGCGCTGATGCTACCGCGCGGCGGGCAGGCCGCATTGCGCCGACGCGTCGGCAGACCGCGTCGTCAAATCGCGCCGTCAGACGGCGACGACAGGGCGCGTCAGCGCGCGCACGAAATCCTCGAGCTGGGCGGTCGTCCAGCACTCGAACGCCGTGCAGAACTCCTCGTAGGCGGCGATCACCGAGTCGCCGTAGTTCCAGTACAGCCGCGGCTCGGGATTCAGCCAGAACGTGCGCCCGGCGCGCGCGGCGATCTGCGCGAAGATGTCCGCGCGCGGGTCGCGGCCGTTGGTGCGCGCGTCGCCGAGCACGATCACGGTGGCGCGCGGGTGCAGGTCGTCCTCGACCTGCACGAGGAACTCCGACCACACGCGCCCGTAGTCGGTGTAGCCGGAGATGTCGGCGACGCCGGCGTCTGCGCCGATGCGTTCTGAGACCGTCTTGAAGTTGCGCTCGTGTTCGAAGATGTCGGTCACCTCGGAGATGCGCTCGATGAACACGAACGAGCGCATCTTGCGGAAGGTGTCGTGCAGCGCGTGCAGCACCGACAGGAAGAACACCGACGCCGAGGTGACGCTGGTGGAGACGTCGCACAGCACATAGATCTCCGGGCGGCGCGGGCGCCGCGGGCGGAACTTCAGCTCGACGGGCACGCCGCCGGTCTGCAGCGACGCGCGCATCGTGCGGCGCACGTCGACGTGCGCGTGGCGGCGGTGCCCGCGCGCCTGCAGTCCCTGCGTGGCCAGCCGCCGGCGCAGCTGCGCGACGACGCGGTGCACGGCGGCCAGGTCGGCGAGCGGCCCCGACGGCAGCGCGCGGTCGAGCTCGCCGAGCGGTCGCGACGGCGGCAGGTTGCCGGTGCGCTCGATCTGCGAGCGCTCCAGCTCGCGGCGCATCAGCGCCTCGAAGCGGCGCAGCGCGTCACGCGGCAATCCGTCGCGGCGCGGGTCGTCCTCGGGCAGGTCGGGCTGGGGCTCGGCGCGTAGGCCGAGCGCGCGGCGGATGCGCTGCACGTCGACGCCGATCACCCCCGAGCCCTCCTGCCGGCGTGCGAAGGCCGCGATGGCCATGCGCGCGAGGTCGCGCATTGCGCCCTCCGAGCCGTCCCTCAGCGCCGCCGCGATCTCCGCGCGCAGCGCGTCGAGCTCCTGCTCGGTGAGCTCGCCGAGATTCGCCCGGTCCTCCTCGCGCACGCCCTCGCGCGAGGCCGCCAGCTCGACGGCGCGGAAGAAGAAGCGCTCGAACACCAGCTCGAAGATCCGCCGGTCCTCCTGGCTCTTGGCGAGCGTCGCCGCGAGCGCCTCGCGGAAGTCCTCCTGCGAGGTCCAGCTGATCTCGCGCAGCACCTCGAAGGCGTCGAGCAGCTCCGAGGTGCCCACAGCCACGCCTTCGCGGCGCAGTTCCTCGCCCAGCTCGAGAATGCGCGCCGGCATGCCCTCCGGCGCGGCCGGGTCCTGCGGCGCGGTCGGGCGCTCAGGCGACATCGGCGGGCGATCCGAGCTTCAGCCCGACCCGCTCGGCCACCACGTCCATGTCGGCGCGGTGCTTGACGATCACCGACATCGTCTCGTTGAACGTCTCGGAGTCGATCTCCTGCACGCCGAGCAGCAGCAGTGCGCGCGCCCAGTCGATCGACTCGGCGATCGACGGCGGCTTCTTCAGATCCAGCGCGCGCACCATGCCGATGACCTCGACCAAGCGCCGCGCGATCGTCTCTGAGAGGTCGGGCGCGTGCAGGCGAACGATCTCCAGCTCGTGCTCGAGCTCGGGGTAGTCCAGCCACAGGTACAGGCAGCGGCGCTTGAGCGCCTCTGTGAGCTCGCGCGAGTTGTTCGACGTGAGCAGCACGATCGGGTGGGTGCGCGCCTGCACGCGGCCGAGCTCGGGGATCGAGATCTGAAAGTCCGAGAGCACCTCCAGCAGCATCGCCTCGAACTCCTGGTCGGTCTTGTCGATCTCGTCGATCAACAGCACGACCGGAAGCTCTGAGGCGATCGCCGTCATCAGCGGCCGCGCAAGCAGGAACTCCTCGCCGAAGATGTCCTCCTGCACGGCGCTCCAGCCGGTGTCGGCGGCCTCGGCCTGGATGCGCAGCAGCTGCTTGCGGTAGTTCCACTCGTACAGCGCCTTGGCCTCGTCCAAGCCCTCGTAGCACTGCAGGCGCACGAGCTCGCGCCCGAGGTAGCGCGACAGCGCCTTGGCCAGCTCGGTCTTGCCGACACCGGCCGGACCCTCGACGAGCACCGGCTTGCCGAGCTTCGTCGCCAGGTAGGCCACCAGCGCCGTCGACTCGCCCGGTAGGTAGCCCACCGAGCGCAGCCCGGCGGCCACGTCTTGCACGGAGCTCGGCGAGGGGTGGGTGGACTCCTGCGCCTCGGTCGGGGTGACGGACATCGTCAGCGCAATGATAGGCGCCGGCCGGCTCGCGGCCGCGAGCGGTCGCCTACTCCTCGCCCGGCGGCGCGTCCTCGAAGGACATCTGCTCAGACGGCGCCGACGGCGCTGGCGGATAGCGCGGTCGCCCGCGCGGCGGACGCCGCTCGCGCGGGGCGGGGCGGGGCGCCTCGGCTGCCCGCGCCGCTCCCGGGCGCGCCGGCACGGGGCCGCTGGCGGCGGGCCGAGCGCGCTCGTCGGCGGCGCTGTGCGACCCGCGCCGATCATCGTCGTCGGTGAAACGCACGATCGTCTCTTCGCGCTCGGGGTCGCGCTCGCCGTCGCGCTCGGGCTCGCGCATGTGCGCGCGTCGACGCGAGCGCGAAAGCGGCGGTTGGCCGCGCTCGCCGGCGCGGATGCGCCCGCCGGTGTAGAGCAGGCCGAGCGCGAGCAGCAGGGCGATGAAGATGCCCCACTCTACGCCGACCGTCGCGGTGATCCTCTGCGTGCCCTGCAGGCTCGGCTTGTCCAGCAGCCTGTAGAAGATCAGCAGCGCTGCCCAACCTCCGGCGATCATCACGATCGTGCCGTCGCCGCCGGGCAGCTGGAAGTCACGCCCCTCGGCGCGTGCGAACAGCATCGCCAGGACGCCGGTGCTGACGAGCAGGACGGCGGCCTCGACGAACGAGAAGGCCTGGAACGCGCTGAGGCTGGCCTGACTGGCTTTGGCCACGTTGTGTTCGACGAACGTGTTCGTCTTTGAGTACCACGGCAGCAGCATCGACACGAACAGGCCGAGCGCCGTGAGCGCGGCGAGCCGCTGCTCGCGCCCGAGCTCGCGCCAGGCTCCTATCAGCCGGTTCATCGCCCGCCTTTCCTCCGCCACGTCGTCTGTGAGCGGTTCACCGCACCAGTCTAGGAGCGCCTCGGCGGCGACGGCGCGCTAGCCGTGCGAGACGACGATCGAGCCGGTCGCCGTCGCGAAGTTGCCCGCCGGGTCGGTCGCGCTGAGCGTCACGCCGAAGGTGCCGCCTCCGGTCGGCGTCGACCACAGCAGCTTGGGCTTGCCGCGGCCCACGTATGCGCTGTTCGTCCACACCGTACGCGAGCCCTGGCGGACGGTCAGGCGGACCGTCGAGACCTTCGACAACGACAGCTGCACGCCGGCGCGCGTCCCGCCCTTCAGCGTTTTCGTCAGCAGCGAGATCACCGGCGGCGTCTTCAAGTACGTCGTGAATTTTTGCGCCGTCGTGCAGTAGACCTGATCGCCGGCGATCGGCGTGGGCGGCGGCGACGTCGCGGCGGCGCGACCCCCACGTGTCGCGCGCACGCGCACGCGCGTCTGCTGACCGGTCGGTTCGGTGCCGCCCGACGGCGTGGTCGGCGTGGTGGTGGTCGGCGTCGTCGTTGTGGTCGTCGGCGCCGGCGTCGGGGCTGGCGCGGGAGCCGTCGTCATCGGCGGCCCTTTGCGCGTGCGTTCGCACAGGTGCGCCAGGAATTCGCTGAGCAGTTCGTGGTAGTTGAGGTTCGATTCGGAGTACTGGTCGTACATCGACCAGGCGCCGGTGTCGAAGCGCGGGGTTTCCATGCGAGCCTGCGCGTCGCCGGCTTCGAACAGTTTCAGCCCGAGCGGGTCTTTGGTGATCTGCGTGTAGTCGTAGAGCCCGACGACGGCCTGGATGAAGCCGTTGAGGATGCGGTCGCTCGGCGCGTAGGTGTACTCGGCGTACAGCGAGCCGGTGGGCGTCTTGACCTGCACACCGGTGAAGGGCGGCGTCTGGAAGATGCCGACAGCCTGCTGCGCCGCCGTCAGCAGCGCCGGTTCCTTGAAGCGCGACCACGAGCGCGCGAGCACCTGCAGCGCCGTGCCCTGCGACAGCCCGCTCGTCCACGGCGGCCGGCCGCCGTCGAACTGGAACATGTACTCCCAGGCGATGCCGCCGGCGCGCTGGGTCGCCAGCGGCAGCACTTCCGAGAGCAGCTGGCGCAGGTTGGCGTTTTCGTGGCCTGACAGGTAGTAGCCGTTGCCCTCGCCGAACGTCCCCAGCCACTGGATCTCGATGCCCTGGCCGGCGTAGTACTCCCACACGATCAGGCTGTGAGGGAAGCTCACGCGCGTGCCGCTGGACAGCAGCGGTTCGGTGGTCCACCAGTGACGGTTGTTTTCCAGCGTGAGGAAGATCACCGGCAGGCGCGATGCGCTGAAGTAGCCGCTGGCGGCCATCGCCTGCACGTTGCTCATCACCGCGCCGAGCTCCGTGCGCCGCGTGCCGCTGAGCCTGCCCAGCGAGGATTTGGCGGCGACGTAGGCCTTGTAGTACTGCGTGTACTGAGCCGGCGTGATCGCACCGCTGCGCTTGAGGCTCTGCAGCGCACCGGACACGCTCGGGCCTGCCGCCGCCGCCGGTGAGGCGGTCGCGACGACGAGCGTCAGGACGCCGAGGGCAAGCGCCCAGAGAAGCTTTGCGCGCACCCGGCGCATGCTACGCACGGCCGGCGTTCGCGCCGGGGATGCAGCGGGCGTTGCAGCGCGGCCCGGCGGCGGGAAGGGCATGCTCTGAGAAACACGCGCGCGGTCGCGCGAGTTGCGGCGGTGCAGCGACGTCCGCGACGGCGCGAACCGGCGTGAGGTCTGTTGCTGCTCTTACACGCAGCGATAGCCATGGTTATACGCGGCGTGCGACGGGACATACGAACCCTGCCCGCCCGGGAGGCGGCGACTGCGGCGCTATTCGCGGTCGAGCTCGAGGTCGTCGTCGGGTTCGAGCTCGTCCTCGTCTTCGACGATCTCGTCGTCACCGGCGACGAGGAGCTCGCCGCCGGGCGCGTAGGTGACGCGAAAGTGCTCGATGAGCTCGTCGCGGCGGTGTTCGTCGACGGGCGCCTCGTCGGCGATGAGGACCCAGTCGCTGGCGTCGAAGTCGTCGGACTCGAAGATCTCGTGGTCGACCTCGGGCGAGTCGTCGACGACGATCATGACCTCGGTCTGCGGGTTGAAGTACGTGCCGGGACGGATCGTGAGTTCGTCGAGCTGGAAGCGGCGCGGGTCGCTCATGGCGCGTTTATACCTGACTTGCTGGCCGCGGTGTGGCCGGCGTGTTGCCGGCGTGTTGCCGGCGTGCAGTCGATGGCTCGCGGAGCGCGCCGGGGGCGTACGCGCGGCCTATGGATCGAGTTCGGCGAGCGTTCGCTGAACCTCCTGGTCGACGTCGAGCGGCTCCAGGCCCTTGCGCTCGCGGCGTTGGTTGCGCGCGACGACGAGCTGGCGAACTTCGGTGGTGAGCCCGGGGTCGTGCCCGGCTGACTGCACGGGCGCGAGCAGCTTGGCGATCTCGGCGTCGATGTCCAGCGGCGCCTCGCCGCGGCCGACGCGACGCGCGTTGCGTGCGGTGAGCATCTGGCGGATTTCGATCTCCTGCTCGGCGGGCGAGCCGCCGGCGCCGGCTTCGGGAGGGGGCGCAGCGCCGTACGGATCGCTCTCGCCGGTGAGGCCGCCGTCGCCGATGTGGTCGAAGACGCTGCCGCGGCTGAACAGGAACACGAGCGACATGACGACGGATACGGCGACTGCGCCGAAGACGACGATGGGAAAGGCGCTCTGCAACGCGAGGGCGCTCGGCGGCACTCTTTGATTGTTGCTGATCGGTGTCCGCTCCGCTACCCTGGCTGGTCGGGACTGACTGACCAGTCAATCATCAGAGACGCCCGCCAGACTATTAGGGGGATTTACCGAGAAATGGTCGATTTCACGCTCACCGACGAGCAGAAGAGCCTGCGCGAGATGGCGCACGACTTCGCGGTCAAGGAGATACGCCCGGTCGCCTGGGAGTACGACAAGGACGGGACGTGGCCGCAGGACATCATCGAGAAGGCCTGGGAGGTCGGCTTGATGAACTCGCACATCGAAGAGCAGTACGGCGGCGCCGGTGCCGGCTACCTCGACGGCTGCCTGATCGAGGAGGAGCTCTCGTGGGGCTGTTCGGGCATCCAGACGTCGCTCGGCTGCAACGGCCTGGCGACGGCGCCGATCGCGCTCGGTGGCTCGGAGGAGATCAAGAAGAAGTACCTCGGCGCGCTAACCGAAGCGCCGAAGCTCGCGTCCTTCTGCCTGACCGAGCCGGACGCCGGCTCGGACGTCTCGGGGATGCGCACGACGGCCGTGAAGAAGGGCGACAAGTACGTCATCAACGGCTCGAAGTGCTTCATCACCAACGGCGGCTACGCGGACTACTACACGGTCTACGCGAAGACCGACAAGGACGCGGGGCATCGTGGCATCTCGGCGTTCGTCGTCGAGCGCGACTGGGGCGTCGTCGTCGACAAGAAGGAGGACAAGCTCGGTCAGCGTGCGTCGAACACGGCGACGATCTCCTTCAACGACGTCGAGGTCCCGGCGGAGAACCTGCTCGGCGAGGAGAACCGGGGCTTCAAGCTCGCGATGATGACGCTCGACCGCACGCGCCCGGGCGTCGCCGCGATGGCCACGGGCATCGCCCGCGCCGCGTTCGAGTTCGCGACCGACTACTCACGCGAACGCGT
>JADGPP010000096.1 GCA_017882375.1 Solirubrobacteraceae bacterium
CGCTGATGAACTCGCCGGTCAGCGCGCGGTAGGTGTACAGCGGAGTGCCGCCGCCTCCCCTGCGCGCCGTCTGCGCGCCGAGCTCGAACGGCACCTCCGTGCCGCCTGCGACCTCGGCGCGCAGATACGCGGATGCCGCCCCGAAGAACTCCGTGAGCGACGTTTCGAGCTGTCGTGAACGCATCGCGCCCTGACTTCGCGCCCGGCAGGCGCGCTCCTGCTCAGCGCGCCGCGCGCAGCGCTTGTTGCACGCAGGCTAGGCCAGCGCGAGTGCGTCCGGGCGACCGCGGTCGGCTCCGGGCGCGTCGGTCGCGCACAGCCAGTCTTCGCCGTACTCGCGCATGTCGTCGATGATCGGCAAGAGGGCGCGACCCTTCTCGGTCAGCGCGTACTCGACGCGCGGCGGGACCTCGGGGAAGGTGTGACGCTCGACGATCGCCTCCTCCTCCAGCGCACGCAGGCGCAGCGACAGCGTGCGCGGGCTGATCCCGGCGAGCGAGCGTTCCAGTTCGCAGAAGCGCGAGCAACCCTCAGACAGTTCGCGCACGAGCAGCAGCGTCCACTTGCCGCACACGATCTCCGCCGTACGGCACACCGGACATGTCTCATCAACGGCCATCTCAAGCTTTACTTTACCAAATGAAGTGGCGCGAGCGCCCGCTCCCACGCGCCTGGAGCGGCGATCGCGAGCGATGTCGCGATGTATCGTGCGTGGCGATGATCGTGCTCGCCGTGAGCGGACTCGCTGTGCCGGCGGTCGTGATCGTCGCCGCACTGGTGCTGCTGGCGATCCTGTTGCGCAGCGCGTGAACGACTACACGACGCCCAAGGGCGAGTTGCCCCCGGGAGCCGGCGCGGCGGGCGCTGCCGGCTCGGGCGACCCGCGGTGATCCTCGGCTGAAGCGACATCCTCCATCGTCGTGCCCAGACGCCCGTCGGCCTGCATCAGCAGCTTGAAGTCGTGCGGGCTGGAGGCGACGCGCATCGCGTCCTCGAAGGTGACGCGCCCGGCCTTGACGTGGCCGAAGAGCGCCTGATCAAAGGTCTGCATGCCGTAGTAGCCGCCGGAAGCGATCACTTCGACGAGCTTGCCGGTCTGTGTGGGGTCGACGATCATGTCGCGAACGCGACCGGTCATGCGCAGGATCTCGCAGACCGCCACGCGCCCACCTTCGGCGCCGGGCACGAGCCGCTGGGAGATGACGCCCTTGACGGTGCCGGCGATCATGCTGCGTGCTTGAGCGTGCTGGTGCGGCGGGAAGAAGTCGAGCATTCGGTTGATCGACTCGGTGGCGTCGACCGTGTGGATCGTCGAGAGCACGAGGTGACCGGTCTCGGCAGCCGAGAGCGCCGCCTGCACGGTCTCCTCGTCGCGCATCTCGCCGATCAGGATCACATCCGGGTCCTGGCGCAGCACGCGCCGCAACGCTCGCTTGAAGGACGCCGTGTCCATGCCGACCTCGCGCTGGTTGATCGCCGAGCGTTTGTCGGAGTGCACGAACTCGATCGGGTCCTCGATCGTCACGATGTGCTTGCTCGCCGTGTAGTTCATGTGGTCGATCATCGCTGCGAGCGTCGTCGACTTTCCCGAGCCGGTGGTGCCGGTGAGCAGCACGATCCCGCGCGCCTCATCGGCCAGCTCGGTGATCACGTCGGGCAGGGCGAGCTCTTCGATCGAGCTGATCCTGTGAGGGATCGCGCGGCAGGCCAGCGAGATCACACCACGCTGCTGGAAGGCGTTGATCCGGTAGCGCGCGACGTGGGGCAGCTCGAAAGAGAAGTCCACCTCGCGCTCTTTGGCGAACTCGTCGAGCTTGCTGTCGTCGCTGAGCAGCTGTTTGAGCGCGCCCTCGGTGTCCTCGGCGGTCAGCACCTCGCCGCCCTCGGCGCCGGCCAGCTCTCCGTTGACGCGAAACAGCGGCGCTGCGCCCACCTTCAGGTGCAGGTCAGAGCCACCCTTGTCGACGAGTTCGCGCAGGGCCTGCTTGACATCGATCATGCATTGCTGATCGGCAGGCAAAGCGCCCGGCTTGAGTCCCGGCCTGGGCCGTGGACGGGCTGGAAGCGTGGGAGGGCCGCCTGTGCCGGCTGGTGTGTGTCTCCTGCGACAGACTGCGTATAACCATTGCTATACGCAGTCTGCGCGACAACTGTCCGCTCCCACCGTCCGTCACCCGCTGCGCAGGCCCGCCCTACCGCTCAGCCGCCCGGGCCGCTGGGCCGCTGGGCCGCTGGGCCGCCACGGCCCGGGCACAACCACCACGGCGTAGGTGACCGCCGTGCGGCGGCTGCGCAGCGTGACGTGCTCGTCGGGCGCGTAGGAGGCGAGCGTGAAGATCGACATGAAGCGCTGGCCGACCTGCAGGCGCTCGGCGCCGGGGGTCAGCTCGCGCGGGCTGCGACGGGCGGCTGCCTTCGTGGCTTCAGGACGACGTCGCGGCGGCCGCGCGCAGGCTGCTGGAGTCGTGATTCGCCACCAGCGTATAACCATGGCTATATGCAGTCGGTGCGGCGAGCAACACACCCCGCGCGCTTCCGACCCCTGACACCCGCCCGTTCGCGCGGCTTCGGCCGCCGACCCGCCCTCCGACCCGCCCTTGTAACGGGCGTCCCGAGCGCTGTCAGGCCACGTCGCGCAGCTTCTGGGCCTCGGCGAGCGACTGCAGCTTCTTCAGCGACTGGTTCTCGATCTGGCGGATGCGCTCGCGGGTGACGTTGAACGTGCGCCCGACCTCGTCGAGCGTGCGCGGGTGCTCGCCGCCGAGGCCGTAGCGCAGCTCGAGCACGCGCCGTTCTCGATAGGAGAGGTTCTCCAGCGCCTCGCGCAACGCCTCCTTGGTGAGGATCTCGGCGGCGCGCTCGTAGGGGGACTCGGCGCGCTCGTCGGCGATGAACTGGCCGAACTCCGACTCCTCCTCGTCGCCGACGGGCTTCTCCAGCGAGACGGGGGCCTGGGCGGAGCGCTTGATCGAGTCGACCTCCTCGGGGTCGATGCCGGTGACCTCGGCGATCTCATCGGCGGTCGGCTCGCGCCCGAGCTCGGTGACGAGCTTGCGCTCTGCGCGCCCGATCTTGTTGAGCTTCTCGACGACGTGGACGGGGATGCGGATCGTGCGCGCCTTGTCGGCGAGCGCGCGGGCGATCGCCTGGCGGATCCACCAGGTCGCGTAGGTCGAGAACTTGAAGCCCTTGCGGTAGTCGAACTTCTCGGCCGCGCGGACCAGGCCGAGCGTGCCCTCTTGGATCAGGTCGAGGAACGGCAGGCCCTGGTTGCGGTAGTTCTTGGCGATCGAGACGACCAGGCGCAGGTTGGACTCGACCATCTTCTGCTTGGCGTCGAGATCGCCGCGCTCGATGCGCTTGGCGAGGTCGACCTCCTCCTGCGCGGTGAGCAGGCGCACCTTGCCGATGTCCTTGAGGAACAGCTGCAGCGAGTCGGTGGTCATGTCCGGCTTGAGGTCGAGCGTGGCTTTGGCTTTGCGCCGACCGCGTTTGTCGGGCGCGCGCTCAACCTGCGAAGCGGCGGCTGTCGCCGGGTCGATGTCCTCGACGAGCTCGATCTCGGCCTTCTCGAAGAACCCGTGCAGCTCTTCGACGTCGGACTCGTCCAAGTCGAGCTCGGACATCGCCTTGGTTATCTCCGTGTAGGAGAGCACTCCGACCTGCTGGCCCTTGGCCAGCAGACCCTTGACCTCATCCAGCTCCTGCAGCTCGACTACTGACATCTGTTCCCGTTTCTTCCGTCGGTCGACAACCGGCGGCCACGCCGCGGCCCTGGCGGATCCTGGCTGAGCACAGCCCCTCCGTGGGACATACGGCGGGGCTCCGCCCAGCGTTACAGCACCTGCTTCTTTTCCAGGCACCCATGCTAACGCGAAGTTGCGCTCGATCACAACGGCTTGCCTGCCGGCCTGCAAGTCGGGCCACGAGGTTCCCGCGACGAGCCTTAAGCAATGATGTGCGCGGTGGCCGATCCGAACCCGAGCAACGAGTCCGCGCAGGAGGCACGCAGCGAAGGCGGCGTGCTCACGAACCTGCCGCGCACCCGGCCTCAGCGTTCGAGCGCCCGCCGTGTGGCGGCGCGCGGCGCGACAAGCGCTCCCGCGCAGGCTCGCAAACCGGCGCGGGGCAAAGACGCAGCGGCCAAGTCCGCGGGCGCAGGCGCGGCGAAGAAGCCCGCCGGCCCGGTGGGCGAGCCCTTGGTGTCGGCGACTGCCAAGGCCGGTGTCGGAGGCCCGACGCCCCGTTCGGTTACGGCCGCCAAGCGCAAAGCCGCCCCTCGCCGACCCGCCGCGGGCAGGAGCCGCCCGGCGGTGGCGGAGGATGCCGCTCCGCGACAGGGCTTTGAGTGCGACGGCGAAACCGCCGGTGGCTCGGTGGCGCCGCCCGGCGGCGCCGAGCTGGTGGCGACGGCGGCGGAGATAGTCGGCGAGCTGGCAAAAGCCGGGCTCACGACGGGCGAGCGGCTGTTCAAAGACGTCCTCTCGCGCCTGCCCCTGTCCTGAGCCTCGGGCGGCGCACAGCCGGTTGCCCTGCAAACCGGGCTGTGCGCAAACCTCCGCAAGGCTTGGAAAAGGTCTTCTGTATACTTGCGGTCACGCCGAGCTTCTGTGACCCAGGTCGCGGGAGACGGGGGACCCAATGCGGACCGGAAGGACTCGGCCGCGGGGGCGAATCGACCACTTGAGGTCGTAGCGCTGCCAGTTGTGGCGCGAGCCCGTCAGCTCACCCCGTAGGCGCCGAAGCCGATGCGAATTCCGTTTTTGAAGATATCCCTGCTCGTGCTGCTCGCTGGCACCGCCTGCGCGGGCGCAGCGACCGCCGACGCGCTCGCGGAAACCGGCGGCGTCGCCAGCACACCGGTCACGGCGATCAAGAAGGTGGCGCTGGCGACGTGGTTCGGACCGGGCTTCTACGGCCAGACGACCGCGTGCGGACAGACGCTCACGCCCGCCGTGGTCGGCGTGGCAAACCGCACGCTGCCGTGCGGAACGCTCGTGAAGTTCGGCTACAAAGGGCGCGCGGTGACGATTCCGGTGATCGATCGCGGGCCTTACGCGCACAACGGCGCTCAGTGGGACCTGACGACCGAAGCCGCGCATGTGCTCGGCATGGCCGATACGGCGCGGCTGCACACGAGGATCGTCGGCAGCGTCCCGAACGCACCGACGCTCGGGCTGCCGCCGGCGTCGGCGGCGCCACCGGAAGCGGCCTCGCTGGTCACGACCGGCGGCGCTCCGGCCGCCTGAGCGACCGCCGCGCTAGGCGCGTTCGTCCACCGGCGCACCGGGCCCGCGCATGACGCGCATGACCGCGTCGCCGCCATCCGGTGCGGCTCGCTGCGACGTGGGGTCCTGCAAGCCGGCGCCCGCAGCCCGGCTGGCGGCCTCCAGCGGCGTGTCCCACGGGCGCGGGCGCGGCGCGGTGTGACCCGGCCGGCTTCCGTCCCCGCGGTCGGGCGCTGACTCGCGAGGCGCTCGGGCGCCCGGGTACGATGGCGTCGCGCCGGAGCCGGCGGCGGGCGCCTCGCGACCGCGCGCAGGCGACCCGGCGACCTCGTCGCGCTCATCGATCACGACCACCTGGCGTCCGCCGGGCGACATTCGCCGCGAGCTGTAGAGGACGCGCTCGCGGCCCGGTGCAGGGGGCGCGCTCGGCGTAGCCACTGCGCCCCCCGCGAGCTCGTGCTGGTCGAGCAGCGCAGCGAGCAGCGCGGCGCAGATCGAGGCAAGCCGGTCCGACAGCTCGGCCACCTGCGTGGCGGTCGGCTCGCGAAGCTCGCCGAGAGCCGACTCCCAGATGACAGCGCGCAGGGCCTCGACGTCGCGCACCGCCCAGCTCACGTCGCGCGCGGGTGCCAGCCAGGCGGCGAGCGCACCGGGGCGCCCCTGCGCTGCCCGCCCCCGATCTCCCTCCACGGCGGCCGCGAGCAGCTGCTCCAGCTCGGCATCGGAGCCGAGCGCGCGCGAGAGCTGTTCACAGAGCGCGGGTGCCTGGCGCGCGAGATCCTCGAGCGGAACACCGGCCATCTCGGCCAGCGGACGCGCGGCGATCAGGGCGGTCGCCCAGCGCCTGGCGAGGTCGTCTGCGCGCGCGAGCAGCGCATCGACGGGTGCGTCGGCCACAGGCCGTGCGCCGAGGAAGCGCTCGGTCGAGGGGTTTGGGCTCACATGTCTGTGGATAGCAGCAATGCAGGACGACAAGCGACTCGCCCTGACGACGCCGTGCTGACTAGCCTGCTGTCGATGACCGTCGGCCTGCTCGCCGCGGTTGCGGTTGCCGCCGTGACCGTCGTGGCGCTCGTGTGGCGAGCGCTGCGACGCGGCGGGCGCGCGCCGGGCGCGGTGATCGCCGAATCGCGCAGCCTGACGTCCCTGGACGACGCCACCGGCGCTGTGCGCTCGGTGCAGACGGCGGTGGTCACGTTGCCTGCCGACGCGCTGGCGGCGATCTGGTCGGCCGAGTACTTGGAGCGGCTCGCGCGCACCTACTGGCGCTTCCTCTCGCGCGTCACGCTCGGGTTGATTCATGTGCGCTACAGCGAGCACGAGCGCTCGATCGTGCTGCTGTTCGGAGCGCTGAAGCTGTTGACCTTCCAGGCGCCCGAATACGAGATGGACCGCGTGCACGGCCTCGTGCGCTGGCGCATCGCACGCGGCTTGCTCGTCGCCAGGCGCGGGCGCGACGGCGGCGGCTACCTGCAGATCGAGGTTCGCCGCGACCGATCGGAGATCGGCGAGAGCGAGGACGACACGCAGGCGCACCTGCACGTGACGGTTGAGGTCGCCAACTTCTATCCGTCGATCGCCTCGGGCCTCAGCCGCCGCGTGTACGACGCGACGCAGTCACGCATCCACGTGATCGTGACCAATCGCTTCCTGCACTCGCTCGCGCGGCTCGACCTGGCAGAGTCGCGCGTGGGGCGCTACCAGCGCTAGGAGGGCCACTCGGCGTCCGGAGCGGACGCGGTGGACGTTGCGCCGCCAGATCCGTTGGTGCTCTGCTGCGAGCCTCCGCGCAGCTCTGTCGCAGGCTCCTCGTCGGTCGCATCCGGCGGGATGACCTGCGGCGGCGCGCTGACGACCGTGCTGCCCGGCGGGACGTCGTGGCCGACGACGGCGCCGGCGCCGATACGCGCGCCGCGCCCGATCCGCAGATCCTGCCTGTACGGCGATATGACCACCGAGTTCGCGCCGATCCTAACGTCGTCCTCGATGATGATCCGATAGGGCGACTTCGATCCGGCGCGCACGGCGATCGTGACGTTGTGCCAGATCTTCACGCGGCGCCCGATCACGACGTTGGGGTGGATCACCGTGCCCAGGCTGTGGTGACCGAACTCGATGTCCGGGCTCACCGAGGCACCCGGCGGCAGGGAGTTGTGGTAAAGCGCCGAGTTGACGTTCCTGACGAGCGTGGCCAGCCGCCGGTGGCCCCGCTTCTGCAGGGCAATCGAGAGCAGCCAGAGCTTTTCCGGGCTCATGGCGCCCATCTCACGCGCGGTTGGATGCGTCGTCGGCCACGCGCACATTGTTGCAGCAGGTTCGCCCCGGTCTTTGGCGAGCCGAGGCTCAGAAGCGCTCGCCGCCGACTGCCCGCAGCTTGGAGCGATCGTGCGTGGCCCTGATCCGGCGGATCGTGCCCGAGCGGCTGCGCATCACCAAAGACTCCGTCGTGGCGCCGCCGGCGCTCGGATAGCGCACACCCTGCAGGACATCACCGTCGGTGATGCCGGTTGCCGAGAAGAAGACGTCGTCGCCGGCGACGAGATCGTCTTGCGTGAGCACGCGTGAGAGGTCGGAGCCCGCGTCGAGCGCGGCCCGGCGCTCGTCGTCGTCGCGCGGCCACAGCCGCCCGAGCAGGCGACCGCCGAGACACTTCACAGCGGCAGCCGAGATGACGCCCTCGGGCGTCCCGCCGATGCCCCACAGCAAGTCGACGGGCGAGCGCTCGGTGACCGCCAGCAGCGTGGCCGACACGTCGCCGTGGGCGATCAGACGCACGCGGGCGCCGGCCTCGCGGATCTCGCGGATGCCGGCCTCGTGGCGCGGGCGGTCGAGCACCACCGCCATCACGTCGCCGACCGCCGTGCCCTTGCGCTCGGCGATGAGCTCGACGGTCTTTGCGAGCGGGCGATCGAGGTCGAGCAGGTCGGCGATCTCTGGCGAGCCGGCCATCTTCTCCATGTACACGCACGGTCCCGGGTCGAACATCGTCCCACGGCTGGACAGCGCGATCACGGCCAAGGCGCTCGGCATCCCGTGCGCGGCGAGCGTCGTGCCCTCGAGCGGATCGACGGCGATGTCCACGGCAGGCGGCGAGCCGTCGCCGATCTGCTCGCCGTTGTAGAGCATCGGCGCCTCGTCCTTCTCGCCCTCGCCGATCACCACGATGCCGTCCATCTGCACCGAGTGCAGCATGTAGCGCATACCGTCCACTGCGGCCTGGTCGGCGGCCTCCTTGTCGCCGAGCCCGACGAGCGGCGCCGCCGCCAGAGCGGCGGCCTCGGTCACGCGGACCAGCTCCAGGGCAAGGTTCCTGTCAGGTCGCTGATTCGCTGGGTCTGGGGTCAAGGCTTATCGATGCAGACGCGCCGTCGCGGCGCGATCATGGTCGTCGGCGCGCTACCGGCGCGCCGGCGACTCCTCGCTGGGTGGCTCGGGGGAATGCTCTGGGAACCCTATCTCAGCGCCCGTCGCGTGCGCATCCGCGTCCGCGTGGGCCGCCTCCTTGAGCAGCACTCGGGCGGGCGGGCTGACGACGGTCGCTCCGG
Organism: Solirubrobacteraceae bacterium; assembly: GCA_017882375.1. Taxonomy (GTDB): domain Bacteria; phylum Actinomycetota; class Thermoleophilia; order Solirubrobacterales; family Solirubrobacteraceae; genus Palsa-744. The sequence continues at coordinate 8,774 of JADGPP010000096.1, forward strand.
CCGGGACGTCGTCGGTGACGATCGCGCCGGCGCCGATGCGGGCGCCGCGGCCGATCCTCAGCGTGCGACCACGCGGCGCGATGATCACGGCGTTCGTGCCGATCTTCACGTGATCCTCGACGACTATCCGAGACCCAGGACCAGACGATCTCACCCCGCCGATCCGCGCCGGGCGGCCGGCCGTCAACGTCACGTTGTGCCAAATCTTCACGTGCCGTCCGATCTCGACGTTTCGGGCGATCACGACACCGTGGCTGTAGTGGCCAAGCTCAATGTCCGCCCCCACGCTCGCCGCCGGCTCCAGGGAGTTGTGGTAGAGGACCGTGTTCAGCTGCTTCACCGAGAAGGCCAGCATCCAGTGACCGCGCCTGTGCAGCGCAATCGACAGCAGCCACAGTCTTTCTGGGCTGATGAGCCACAGACCCGACAGTCTGCGCCTCAGCGATCCGACCCCCTGCGCGCTCATCCAACCCTCCGCTCCCGTGGGAACCACTCGCCGCCGGCGGCCGCTGTTTGGCGCAGGCCGGACGTAACCATTACCGGCCCGATCGTAGCCGACCGCGTGGGCCGTCAACGTTGCCACGCCGCTGTACGATCGTCGGGTGAGCGACGCCGCCCCTACCGTCGAGGCCCGCATACCCGCCTCGCTGGGAGCCGCGATCGCCGAGAAGCTCGACCGCGCCGCGCAGGCGCGGGTGGGCAAGCGCGTGCGCGATGCTGACGCGACGCTGTGGGGTCCCGCGGGCGCTGGCGAGATCGCCAACCGCCTGGGCTGGCTGACGACCGCCGAACGGATGCTCGGCCAGGTCGACTCGCTGACGGCGTTCGCCCAGCGGGTTCGTGACGACGGCGTGCGCGACGTGGTGCTGCTCGGCATGGGCGGCTCCTCGCTGGCGCCGGAGGTGCTGCGCCGCTCGTTCGGCTCCCAGCCCGGATACCCCCGCCTGCACGTGCTCGACTCGACCGACGCCGCGACCATCAGCGCGGTCGAGCAGAGCGTCGACGTCGAGCGGACGCTGTTCCTGGTCTCCTCGAAGTCCGGCGGCACGATCGAGCCGCTGTCGCTGTTCGCCCACTTCTGGTCGCTGGTCGGCGATGGGCAGAGCTTCGCCGCGATTACCGACCCCGGATCGGGGCTGCAGAAGCTGGCCCGCGAGCACGGCTTTCGCGAGGTGTTCGCCGGCGATCCCGACATCGGCGGTCGCTACAGCGCGCTGTCGCCGTTTGGCATCGTGCCGGCGGCGCTGATCGGCGTCGACATACGCTCGCTGCTGCAGGGCGCGGCCGGCGCCTGGCAGACGGCGCTGCGCGACGTCTCGGCACATGCGCCCGCGCCGGACTCCCCCACGCCGGGCGAGCAGTCCGCCGGGGTGTGGATGGGCGCGGCACTGAGCGCGCTCGCGCAGGCCGGGCGCGACAAGCTCACGTTCGTCATCGCCGACTCGCTGCCGGGGCTCGGGCTGTGGCTGGAGCAGCTGGTCGCCGAGTCCACCGGCAAGCGCTCGACGGGCATCCTGCCGGTCGCCGAGGAGCCCGTCGGCGAGCCCGGAGACTACGGCGAGGATCGGGTGTTCGCCTACCTTCCAGACGCACACGCCCCCGACGCCGAGCTCGACGCGCAGGTCGAGCGCCTGGCCGCCGCCGGGCATCCGCTGCTGAGCATCCCCACACGCGGGCCGGCCGACCTGGGCCGGGTGTTCATGCTGTTCGAGCTGGCGGTGGCGGTGGCGGGTTGGGGCCTCGAGATCAATCCATTCGACCAGCCCAATGTGCAGCAGGCCAAGGACGCGACCAAGCAGGTGCTCGCCGACTACCAGGCCAAGCACGAGCTGCCGGCGGCGCCCAGCGCGGATGGCGCAGCGCTGAAGTCGCTGCTCGGCACGGCTGCGCCACCGGCCTATGTGGCGATCATGGGCTACGTGCAGCCCACGCCCGAGTTCGACGCCGCGATCGCCGAGCTGCGCGTGGCGATCCGCGCCGCCGGCAAGGCGACGACGACCTTCGGCTACGGGCCGCGCTTTCTGCACTCGACCGGGCAGTTCCACAAGGGCGGCCCGCCGACCGGGCGCTTCTTGCAGCTGCTGCACGATGGGCCCGACGACGTGGACATCCCAGGTGCCCCGTATACCTTCACGACGCTGAAGAACGCCGAGGCGATCGGCGACTTCGACACTCTGCGCGAGCTCGGGCTGCCGGCCGAGCGCGTGCGCCTGAGCGGCGACGAGGCCGCGGGTGCGCTGCGCGAACTGACCAAGACGATTGAGGAGGCGCTGTGACGCAGATCGGCTTCGTCGGGCTGGGCAAGATGGGCGGCAACATGGTGCATCGCATCCGTCGCGACTCCGAGCACGAGGTCGTCGCGTTCGACT
>JADGPP010000040.1 GCA_017882375.1 Solirubrobacteraceae bacterium
TTGAGAGCTCGATGAAGAACAGCACGTAGATCCGCCGCAGCGTGATCGTGTCGACCGTGAAGAAGTCGCACGCGATGACGCTGTGTGCCTGGCCGCGGATGAACTGGCGCCAGGAGATCCCGCCGCGCTGTCCGGCGGGTCCAATTCCAGCGGTCTTCACGAGCTCACGGACGGTCGTGGCTGAGATGAGGACCCCGAGGCCGCGAAGCTCGCCGGCAATCCGCTGGTAGCCCCATCGCGGGTTCTCCCGCGCGAGCCGCAGAACCAGCTCGCGAACGTCCCGGCTGATCTTGGCACGGCCGGGACGTCTCCCTGGATAGGTCCAGCGGCGGGCCACGAGCCGCCGATGCCACGCGAGCAGCGTTTCCGGGGTCACGAAAAACGAGCGCCATCGCACCCGGGAGATCAGCCGGCTCGCCGCAGCCAACAAGACACGGTCAACGGGCTGCATCGCCGGGCGTGACAGCTGCCGGCGCAGCACCGCGAGCTCATGGCGCAGGAGGACGATCTCAAGCTCCTTGTGGTCCGACGAGCCAAAGCACAGCAACACGAGCGTCATCACCCGCCCCAACATCACGTACAGCAACGATGCCAGCACCGGCCCCTCCCATGATCGATAGAGCCAGCCACGCTACGGGCTCAGAAATCGCCGATTTTGGCCAGCGATCTAACGCCGAAGGAGGCCCCAAAAAGATTGCCGATTTGCAGGCGCTTCAAAGCTATGGCGAGACCCGGACTCGAACCGGGGACACCACGATTTTCAGGGACGGGTAATTGGTGCCGGAAAAGGCAGGAAAGGCCTGCAAATCGTAGAGTCGCAGGTCGGGCGCGCTGCGCGCCGATACCCGCGGTTTCAGGTGGTTGCCGCTGGGTTAAGGACGTGGCGCGGCGGCCACGTCCTTTTCAGAATGCCACCACTCGGCGAGGTGTTCGCCCGGCGGCCATCATTGAACGCGAGCGCCCACTCCCCCAGTTGGCGCTGTCCGCCCCGGCCAAAGTCGGGGACGACCCCGGAGAGCCCGCCCTTCACCGGGCTAGACGCCGATGAAATGGAGGATGAGCATGTCTGAGATGAACGGCATACCGAGCGACCTAGCGGCCGTCCTGAAGGACCCGGGCGCGACAGCACCCCAAGACACGCTCGTCTTTGAGCTGATCGCCCCACACCAAACGCGAGTGCTGCCTCTCCCTAGCTTCCCTCCAGAGTTCCAACAGCGCCAGCTCCGAGCAGCATAGCCACATCTCCGAACTTTGCTGCGTGGACCTCAATAGGAGATATCCGCTCCTTCAAATGCATCGTCACACCGGCCAGAAGCTGGTCTCGGAGCCATTGGTCGCGTGACCCAACGAGCACTACATCGCAAGGTAGCGCCATCAGGCCAGCAAAGATCGTTCCGTCGGCAGCTCCCATCAGCGCCTCAGCCATGTATCTGCCTCCTTCTTCGACGGCCCGGACTCCGACGGCATCGCGTAGATCCTGAATCGAAGCGCCTATTGCCGTCGGGGAGACGCCCCCCAATCCTTGCCGAGTTTCAAGCATGCCATTGATGGAGCTAAAGGCAGCGAGCGCTCCTTTGGCGCCAGCGTCCGAACGCCGCTCTGAGTCGGCTGCTACGACAACCTGTCCAAAGCTTCCCCGAACGACCGGCTTGAGCCGTCCGTGGGCGATCACCGCCCCGTGAAGATCGGTGTCGTCCACAAAGAGATAAAAGAAATCATCCAATCCCCGTGCTGCTCCGTATGCGCGCTCCGCGAGCGCCCCTGCTTCGCCCACCCGTACAACTGTGCTGGCAACGCCAACAGCCTCCTCAAGCGTCGCCGCGAGGTCGACATCTTCCCAGCGCGCGCGAGGAAGGCTTCGGCGTAGAACTCGGCTTGAGCTATCGAGGAGCCCATCCACGGCGGCGACGGCAGCCGTCGGGGGATCGGCGACGGTCTTGATAGCCTCACTTACAGCCTCGCGAATACGACACGCGAGCTTCCCGGCCAACGGAGGTTCGATGCTTCTGACCGCGGCGACCTTACCGTCAGCAACGCGCGCAGTCCGGATCATCATCTCCGTAACTTCAACTGCCAGAATCCAGGGCTTAGGGGGGTTTGTGTTACAACTCAATCTGGGAGCCCGTCGCGGGAGTCGAAAGCGTGCCGTTGGTCATGGCGCCGCTCCTCCAGCCATTTAAGGCCGGTACTAACCAGGTGCTCTGGCGGACTCGTGGCATCCAGGACAAGTGCTCCAGCCGGGGGGCTTCTGAAGCGCCGGCTGACGACGCGCGGTAGATCTTCAGTCCGGTCATCTGCCATCGCCGTCTTGCGTGCGCGCTGCGAGGCGACTCGCGCAGCTGCCACCTCTGGATTAATTTGAAGGAGAATCGCGAAGGTGCTAAGTCCATATCGTGACGCCATCTGAACAACAGCCTCGTACTCACCGACACGTGAGAAGGGCATCCCCTCGACGATAGATACTCGTCCGAGCTTGCAGTTCGCATCGATCGCGACAAGAACCGCTTGGAACGCCGCTGCCTTCTCTGCATCGGTAAAGCTACACGGCTCGAACATAGCGAGCCTAATTGTGTCCCGCGATACCACCCATGCATTGAGCTCACACGCGAGAGCTTGCGCGAGCGTTGTCTTGCCGGCGCCCGGAAGTCCCATGATGGCCACGGCACCAAGTTGCTCGCCCATTGCTTCGAAGACTATACGCTCCTCTGCCCTTCGGTCTTTCAATTGATCCGTTGGCCGATCGGGGTGCGCCTCGCCCCCGCAAAATGTTCGCGTCGCGGACCGCTCTGCTACCGGTGGATCCGCCAGGAGCGTCCGGCTCACGGCCATGTGCGGGACAATGACTAGCGGTGTACATCACGCCGGCGCCCGTCGACGCGGCCGATGGTCAATAATGCCGAGTGAATGCGAGAGCTAGGCGTTGGAATCGTTGGTAGTGGCTTCATTGCGCGGGTGCATGCGCTGGGCTTCGCGATGGCGGCTCGTATGTGGAAGATGCCCGTCGCTCCGAAGGTGGTCGCCTACTGCGGCAGGCCGGACACGCCAGCATCATCACTTCCGCGCTGGCCGGAGTTCGCCGATGCTAAGCCACTCCAAGGATTGCCTGCGCTACTTGACCACCCAGACATCCAGTTGTGTTGTGTGTGCACGACCAATGCGTCGCATGCGGCGACGAGCATCGCGGCCTTGCGCGCTGGCATGCACGTTCTCTGTGAGAAGCCGCTCGCGAGCAACCAACCCGATTCACAACGGATGGCTCGAGAGGCTGCCTCTACGACCGCGCAGACAGCCGTCGGATTCAACTACCGGCGCGTGCCAGCCATCGAGGTCGCCAAGCGGATGATCTCCGCCGGAGACATCGGCGTTCCGGAGCACATCAGTGCTAGCTACCTCCAAGATTGGGCTCTCAACCGCGTCGCACCCACTTGGCGCGATAACCCTCAGGAGGCTGGTCCCGGCGTCCTCGCTGACGTTGGAAGTCATATCGTAGACCTTGCGCAACACCTCATGGCATCCCGCATCGTTGCCGTAGCCGCGCTCGCTCAGCCCGCTGACTCGGATCGCCTGCCAACCCACATTCCTAAGGCGCGCTCGCTCGACGGGGCCTCCCTCTTGGTGCAATTCGCGAATCGCACGCGCGGCACACTCGATGTCTCGCGCGTAGCCTCCGGCAATCGAAACGGGCTCCGGTTCGAAGTAGTTGGGTCAGAAGGCTCCGTCGCATTCTCATTGGAGCGCCTGAACGAGCTGAGAGTAAGCCTAACGCCCAGCCACGGGGAAACATGGCGCACCATCTACGTCACCGAGACCGACCATCCCTGGCAAGCTATGCGCTGGCCCCCTGGCCACCCACTTTCCTGGGAGCACTCCTTTGCACATCAGGCGTTGGATCTCGTTGAAGCGATTGGTGGAGGCGGCACGTTTTTGCCCAACTTCCACGACGGGTATGTTGTGGATGCCGTCATCGCGGCTGCTGTACGCGCCATTGACACACGGGCGTGGCAACCAGTCGCGGAGTTGCGGCCGTGACTGGCAAGCTACGAATCGGTGTCATCGGGTGTGGTCTGATCGCCCACTCGCAGCATTTGCCATCGCTTCTCGCCCACCCACGAGTAGACGTTCGCTTCGTGTGCGATCCAAATCGCCACCGCCGCGAACTCGCGGCGGGCCTCAGTGGATCCCAGGCGGTTGCCGATTCAGATCAAGTGCTCGGGTCGGACGTCGATGCCGTCCTTATCGCTACTCACGACCTCTTGCACGCAGACTTCGTCGAAGCAGCGTTGCGTCGCGGCAAGCATGTGTTCGTCGAGAAGCCCCTGGCGCTAGAGACTGCGGCCGCAGAGCGAATCCTCGCTCTCGCGTTGGAAAGAGATCTCATTGTTGCTGTTGGCTTCCAACGTCTCCACGATCCTGCTCTCAGCAGGGTCGCCTCCCTCGTAGCCGATGCAGGAGAGGTCGGGCTAGTTCACTTGCACGACTATTGCCACTGCAATGCTCTTGTGACCAATGAGAGCCTTTGGGGTCCGTTGACCTCAAAGGCGTTTCTCGCTGGGACAAGCGAGTTCAGCGAACACGAGCGCTGGACCGGTATAGCGGCCCGCATATTCCCCGGGTGCCCCTCGCACCTGCTCGCGACCTATCGTCTAGTGATGAACCTAGCCTGTCACGATCTTTCCGTGCTTGTCCGACTGCTTGGCGAGCCAACTGCGATTGAATTCGCCGACTTCTGGCCCGAGCATTTTGGGGTCGTGGTCTGCCGCTTTGGTCCCACCCGCAGCGTTCTTGAGCTTGGTCAGACAAACCGCAAGTGGTTCGACGAGCGACTAATAATTGTCTGTGCCGACGGTGATGTGGAGGTCAGTTGGGGAACGCCGTTTGTGCCGGGCGTACCAACAGAGGTTTATTTTCGACAAATGGTCCAAGGTGTGGACACCGCCGTGCTCGAGCGCTTTACTCACCGGTCACTGTTTCGGGCCGAGCTGTGGGACTTCGTCGATCGCATCGTGAACCAAGGTGGACGTGACGACTCGTTGGAGAATGCGGTGATCGTGACCCGATGGCTGGAGCGGGCCATTGCACACCATCTCGACAGGACCTGTCAATCCACCTGAGCGAGCAATGATTCAGACATCTGTGGCGGACAGACAAGCAGGCGATCACGCTGGCCATCTCGTGCCGGAGGAAGTTCGTGTACGGCTAGTCCGGCCTCGCTACAAACCAGAACCCCAGCCGCCTTGTCCACGAGCTTAATTCTCGACTCGTGGTAGAGAACATCCACGCGACCGGCGGCGGTCCAAGCAAGTTCGAGGGCCCCCGCGATCAACTCTCTCGTGTTCGCGAAGCCGCTCGCGAATCGCGCTAGACGAGCTGCGCGTGGCAAGTCCGGTGACACCGCCCGCCGACAGCTTCCGCCGAGCACCAAGCCACCGTGGGGTTCTTCGTGCAACGGCAAGCGACGCCCATTAAGCGAGCCTCCGCGCCCCCTGATCCCGAGGAAGCACTCTCCGTGGAGCGGATCGTTGACGACTCCTATCCTCGTTCCGCTCCCGTCGACCACGGCGATGCTCACGCACCACAGCGGAATCCCGCGAACGAAATTGTGGGTTCCGTCCAGTGGATCAACTATCCAATGCATCCCGCTGGAGCCTGCGATCGCACCGCCCTCCTCGCTGAGAATCGCGTCATCCGGCCGATCCCTGGCAATACGATCAAGAATCACCTCCTCAGAGGCTAGATCCGCATCAGACACTAGGTCGACTGGCCCTTCCTTCTCCCGAACCCTGCTTGGACCCGATGCAAAGCTAGCCATGAGCGTCGTTCCAGCCCTGACTGCGGCGGCGAGAGCCACCCTTGTTAGTTCACGATCTTCGCGCGGCAATAGCCCTCCATCGGGTGCGTACTTACTTGACATCGACATTTCAATCGTGTCCGCCCATTAGAGACCAAATGCGCGACTCGTTACCGGCTAGACCTCGCCCCGTGTATCGCGGCCCGACGGAGTCTGTGTACGAGGCATCACTCATCACGGTCGGGCAGGCGCAGCGACCTCTGGCTAGACCCCGAGGCACCGTACTCGCGACTCCTCCGACTTTAGGATCATGACTCGTTCATGAGCGTAGAACTGCACCTCAAGTCCGGCGTGATGTAGTGGTAGCTGCTCGTCCAGCAGGTTCGCTTCGAGAGACGCCGGCTCCCGACACCAGTTGCCCGCTGCCCGATTGACGGCTAGCTTTCGCCGAAGGTGGAGCGACATACGACCATGGCTGGCTTCATCTGCGGCTCGAAGGCTATTTGCAAGCTCACTCAGAGTCCCGCTCCACTCATCACGATTCTCCAACAAGGCACCTATGGCTGATGTGAGAATCGGCCGCGAGCGCCTTGGGCCGAAATCGCCGCCGTACGCGGCTGCAAGAAGCGATGCTACCGCAGATCCCACACCCCCTCCCACGAACACTGGATCAGTTGAGCCCGTCCCAGCCGCGGCGACCGCTAGCAGCACTAGTGCACCACAGAAAAACGTCCCACTCAACACGAGCCAGACACGTCTACTCGTCGGAGTGGGGAGACGACTCAAAAGCGCCACGGCCACCCCAACGACAACAATTGTCATGACAGTGATGCCAGCGTAGCCGAGAGCTCTCTCCAGCGGTCCGATGCGTGCTCCGCTGCTCGGAATCGAGGCGAGCGCCGTCGACAATCCGGCAACCGCGAGAAGTACTGTAATGGTACCGGCGACCACAACGGCATTGCGTGCGGACTCGGTCCGATCGAGCAGGGCTCTCACGGCGAGCAGCTGACTGCCGGTATCGGCAGTCGCCAGCAAGCCCATGGACTGGTGTACCTCACGACGGACGGCCTGCAGATCGTTACGTACCTGGTAGATGCGATCAACGAGGTACTCGCTCGCTGCCCTGTGGCTGGTATTCGGGAGCCACACGGTGCTCTTGTCGGGTAGTCCAGGGGGCTTCAAGTCATTGAACCATTGACGGAACGGCACGAGTATCCGCTGGATGGACGAAAGGGTACGCCGCGTGTGGTCGATAACGCGAGTCGCCTCTTGTGCGACTCGCGCAACGTCTTCGCTTCCCACATTTGATATCGCGGCCTCTCGGCGGAGGCGGATTATCCGCGCGAAGTACTCCTCATCACAAAGTATCTTTGTCGAACCCAAGGCCGCTCTAGCTTCGAAAAGTGTGTTAACGAGGCCAGTAAGAAGAGCGAACAATAGTGCGTCGCTATTGAAACCGGGAGCACTTCGCAAGAGCGAGATAAGACTGCTCTGAGTAGAAGTCCGGAGCTGATCGCAGTCAAGGTGCGGCGACGGGCTTGGCCCGTTTGTGGTGTCGCCTAGCGGAAACCTGGTTCCTGTGTGTCGACACGTCACGACGACGCGGCGCGACACGAGCAATCCAACTGGTTGGAGACTGATCGCGACTGCGCGCGAGGCACCATCCGGACCGTCCTCTCGCTCGACGGTCGCACCAAAGGCCCAGAAGCGAAGCATGTCGTTGTGGCGACAGAGATGTGCATCTTGGGGCTTTGGTCTATCCTTTCCGCCCAGCAATGCCTTGGCCACATCGTGCCCGAGATTGATGTCATCATCAAGCGGGGCCAGCGTCGCGACTAGGTCAGACGCAGCGAGGGTGGGAGACACGTCGAGCCACCACGGGGGCTCCGCAAGCTTGCCGGCGGCCGTCTCGAGGGACTCCAAGCGATTGAACCCCGATGCGTCGGCTCTCCAACAAAAGCAGGTTAGTGCGGACACGTCTGGAGCTGGAGCCGGATTCAATGCAGAAGTTCAGGTGGAGGTGGAAGGAATCAGTCGGCCATCTCGGAGGCAGCTGTTTCCGAACCGTGGTTCAGGCGGATGCATCTCGTGGCAGACCGACCGGGTCTACGGTTCAAGCAGGCGGCTGTGGAGCGAAGTAGGCGTCCGTGATGTCGATAGCAATTCAGAGCTTTCGCGTACTGCCGACGCTCGCTCGCCAGCCCAGCGCAGTTGCAGCCCCGCATGCTAACGGATGTCCTGCTGGGTGGAATGCGCGCTGCTCCCTGTGCGATGGTCGCGGGGGGCGAGCGCCCGCCCCGAGCTGGGCGCGTCGGAACGAGGGCTGGCCGGCGCCAGCCTCAAGGCGTGTGGGTGCCGAGATCTCGATCGCGCTGGAATCTCGTACTCGTGGATGAGTCCGCCGAGTAGGTCTCGGCGCTCGACTGAGGGTGGATCCGTGTGGACCGTGTGAAGGCGCCGCCCAGGTGCCGGAGGTTGCATGCCAAGCGCTCGATGAGAGGCGGTGGTCGTTGCAGTGGTTGATGTAGACCCGAAGCGTGGCTTGGAGATGTCGCTCGGAGAGCGTGAGCATCGGGTCCGACGACGCGCAACACCAAGAACCGGTATGACGCCGGCATGGCGCAACGCAAGACCCTTACCGAGCGGCAGGTGTTCATATTGCGGTGGATCGCTGAGGGCTCTCCGGAAGGCGTTGTGGACGGCGATCACCGCCGCATCTCGGCAGCTGCGGTGCGTGCCCGCGGGCTTGCGACGGCGTCAGGGCGCGGAACCACTTGGGTGGCGCGGGTCACAGCAGACGGCCGCAGGTATCTGGCGCAGGTGGATGGGGACGCAGCCCGTGGTCCAAACCGCGCGGAACTAGCCATGGCTCGACGTCCGCTGGCTAGCGTGAGTCCGTAAGCACGATCTCGCCGCGTCCTTACTCGGCGAGCATCTACGGTTCCGTTCTTGTGAGTAGCGAAGTCCGCCTTCTACGAACCGTCGCGGAGTATGTCCCCCTGCCCACATGTGCTCCCCCGTGCGTTCTTGGTGAGTCTGGGTGCTGCTACTTCAGACGTTTGAGGACGCTACTCCCGTGGGAACTTCCCGCGATCGTGGATTGCGGGAAGTTGCTTGCGCGTGATCGGAGATTCCGCACTCCAAAGCCCAAATTGGCTATCCGTTATACGAACCCGTTTCAACCAGAATGTTTCCTAAGCTTGGACTCTGCTTTTGGCGCGGGCGCCGCAAGATCGCAAGCTTCGACTACGCACGCGATCAACGTCGTTGGCCGGATCGACTAGGTGAGCGTCGCGAGCACAAGCGGGATAACCCGCTGAGCGCCAGCGCGACGAAGCTGACCTCCGACCATCGCGAGAGTCCAACCCGAGCTGCGACGATCGTCTACCAGCACGCCGAGGCCGGGCGGCAGCGTGGCGATGACCTTGAAGGCTCCGCGAACGTTCTCGGCTTGTTGGACAGCGTTGGCCATGTCGCGCTGAGGCGGTCTGTCCTGCACCCGCTGCACGAGATCTACGTGCGGCACCGCGAGCTCGCCGGCCAAGCGCTCGGCTAGTTGGTCTATTACCTGGCCGAGGCGGCTTGACGGAACGGCCGTAACCCAGGCGACCGGCATGCGCCCGCTACGCACAACGTCCGCGAGACCGACAATGACGTCGTTCTCAAACGCGCCGTCGCGCAGTCCGCGCTCGACGGCCGGCCACCAGCCGCCGTCACCGATGCGCGCGAGCGCCCAGCCCGGCTCCGTGCGAACATCCTCGGGAATCTTGCGCATCGCGCCGGTGGCGTCGGGCGCCATCTTCTTGACCTCTAGATCCACTGGCCTTGAACGCAGGTGGCGTTCGGCCAACTCGACCAGCGTCGAGTCCGGCGGCTTTGCGAAGCGTGGCGCCGTGCACACCGAGCAGCGCCCACAGTCCTGCGCGTCTGGATCGTCAAGCTCCTCCTGCAGCCGTCGCATCAGGCAGCGGCCGTCGGCTCCAAACGCAGCCATCGCCTGCTGCTCTTCACGTCGCAGGGCGGTCACACGCCCGTATCGCTCTTCGTCGTAGATCCAGTCCGCGCCCGGAATCGACTGCCAGCGCGTGCCGTTGCGTCGGACCGCGCCCTCGACGTCGAGAATCTTCAGCATGGCTTCGATTCGTCCCATGCCGAGGTTGACGATCGCCATCAGCTCGCGAGTCGTGCGGCCCTGCTCACCGGCAGCTTTCAGCTCGCCGAGAACTGTGGCTACGCGCTCGCGCTCTGGAAACGCCTGCTCGATGAAGAAGTCCTGGATCCGGCGGTCCTCCCCGCCACGCAGCAGGACGACATCCGCGTGCTCGACGCCGCGTCCCGCGCGGCCAACTTGTTGGTAGTAGGAGACGACCGAGCCTGGAGCCTGGTAGTGCACCACGAACGCCAGATCGGCCTTGTCATAGCCCATCCCAAGCGCGCTCGTGGCCACCACCGCCTTGACTTCGTTGCGCAGCAGACGCTCCTCGGTGGCGACCCGCTGATCAGTCGCCTGCTCTCCGCTGTAGGCCAGTGCAGAGATCCCATTGGCCGTCAGAAAGCTGGCGACTTGCTCTGCGTCGCGCTTGGTCAGCGTGTAGACGATTCCCGAGCCCGACAGCATCGGCAAGTGCTCTACCAGCCATGCCAGCCGTTCGGCGGGTCGCGGCAGCTCGAGCACCTCCAGACGCAAGCTCGTGCGCGCCAGCGCGCCGCGGTAAAAGCGCAGTGGCTCACCGTCTGGGGCGGCCAGCTGCTCCAGGACATCACCGACAACACGATCGTTGGCGGTAGCCGTCGTCCCCAGCACGGCGACTCCGGGCGCAAGCGCATCGAGCATGTCCTTCACTCTGCGGTAGTCCGGGCGAAAGTCGTGCCCCCAATCGGAGATGCAATGCGCCTCGTCGATCACAAGCAGCCCGACTGACGCAGCGAAGAGCGGCAGCATGCTCTCCCTGAACCTCGGGTTGTTCAGTCGCTCGGGGCTGATCAGGAGCAGGTCGATCGTGTCGCTTGCAAGCCGATCGCGAACGTCGTCCCACTCCTCGCGGTTGGTGCTGTTGATCGTGTGCGCACGCAACCCCAGACGCTCTGCGGCGGCGATCTGGTTACGCATGAGAGCCAGCAACGGACTGACGATCAAGGTCGGCCCCGCGCCGGCCTCCCGCAGCAATGCCGTCGCGACGAAATACACCGCGGACTTTCCCCAGCCGGTGCGCTGCACGCACAGCACCCGCGCACGATCGACGACCACATCGCGAATCGCCTCCAGCTGCCCTGGCCGAAAGGCCGAATCAGCCTCACCCGTCAGCGACCGCAGGTGCTTCAGCGCCAACTCGTCCACACTCTCCGATGTCACGGACAACACGCCCCCATCGTCGCATGCGGACCGGGGCGCCCTAGCTGCTAGCACGCGCAGGCCCCGGCCGCAGGGGCTTCTCCTGTACGCCCCGGGGAAGCCGACAGCGCCGGAGCTCGCCGGACTTCAGGCAGAGATATATGCCAGAGCTACCCCTTCGGGTGCCAGCCGCGGCCCTGCTTCTCCAGTTTGCCTTCCTGCTCCAGCCCGGGCAGCACGCGGTACAGGTAGTTCTGCTTGATGCCCATCTTCACCGCGAGCTCCGGGATCGTGATGCCCGGCTGGCGCTGCACGAAAGAGAGCGCCTCGGCGGCGCGTGTGCCACTGCCTTTGCGTCGACCGGCGCGGCGGCGTCCGCCTTTGGCGGCTTTTTTGGCGGCTTTTTTGGCGGCTGCTTTCGCCGGCGCGGCGGTAACCGTCCCGGTCGCTTTTTTGCGGCTGACCGAGCCGCGCGGGCGGCCCGGGCCGCGACGGCGCGGAGCGGCCGTTGCAGTTGCAGTGGTGCTGCCACCGACGCCCTGCAGCGCCGCTGCTGCGGCCTCGAGGCGGTTGTACTCGTCGACCGCAGGCTTGAGCTCTTTCAGACGCTCTGCGATCTCTTGGCGCTTCTTATCAAGGAAGTCGGTCACGGTTACATCCTCTTTATTGGTGGAACGTTCGGGTGGGCTCAGACTACGTGGTCAAGCTGACGGCGCTATTCAGTTGGACGCGCGGGTTCGTCGCGGGGCGGACGGAATGAACCGAACAGCCCGGTCCACATCTGAGCAGCTATTGCTTACTGCTTGATTTCCTCTGCGCGCACCGCTGCCCGCGTCGGCCAGTAGAAGCCGCCCGTCGTGTGGACCAGGCCCTCGCTCTGAAGCCGCGCCAGGCTATCGCCCGGATCCTGCTTGACCGCCCGAGCGATCTCCTCGATCGACCAGGGCCGGTCGCTCGGCTCGGGATAGTTCATCGCCGCGAGCACCTTGCCGTCGGCATCGGCCCATCGCTGGTCGTGATCGATCGACTCATTCATCGTCGCGCTCCTTCGCTGCGTCGCCGGCTCAGCCTTCGCTGTCCTCGACATCCGCAGCCTCGCTGGTCAGGACGTGGACGTCAATACAACTGTCTCTAGGCGAAGTCAAGCGAATCGTGGCGAAAAGACGCAAAAGCTCGTTTCCACCCTGGGACGATCCTTTAGGTTCGAACGGGATCGCAGCCGGCCGCCGGCCACGCACGCATAAGACGCCTGTACGGCCGGGCCACCGACGAGGTTCGAGCAAGACGCCGCCATACGCTTGAACGATGAGTGGGCCTGATGTCCGAGGCCCCCGGCAACGATCAGGAACACCCACCGAACGCCGTCCTAGCCGGTAGGAGCGGGGTCACAGCCGCCGGCGAATGCACTGGCGGCGTACGTTCCGGATGTGCAGTCAGCGGTTCCATGTGTCCTCTACGCGGCGAAGAGCAGCGAGGACCTTCGGGGCTCGCTGATCGCACAGATCGAGGACTGCCGACAGGCCGTTGCCGAAGCCGGCGCCCGCGAGATCGTCGCCGAGCAAGCCGACGAGGCCGCTTCGGGCTTTTCGCGCAGTCGGGGCCCGGGCCTCGCTGCGGCCCTGATGGAAGCAGAGAGCCTGGCGTCAGAGCACGGCACGGCCGAGTTGTGGGTGCAGCACAGCGATCGGCTGGCCCGTGGCGATGGGCGCACAGCCAGGCATCTGGTCGAGGTGGCCCTGTGGGCGCTGAAGTCCAACGTAGTAGTTCATTGCGTCGAAGACGTCGACACCTTTCGCGACCTTCTCTACGCGGTCGTGACCGGTCAGCGCAACCACGAGGACTCACGGCGTAAGGGGGCCGCGAGCGCGGCCGGTATAAAGCGCGCGACCCTCCGCGGGGAATACGTCGGTCAGCCTCTCGATGGCTACCGCGTGATCGTGACCGGTGACGAGCGTGGTCGCGTCACCAAGCGACTCGAGATCGATCCCCGTCGCGAGGCGCTGTTTCGGATGTTCTTCCGGATGGCCAAACGGGGCGCGATGCCCAGCGAGATAGCCCGCCGGGCGAACAAGAAAGGGTGGAGCACCGCCCCGCGCCGGCGCGACCAGCATCCGAGGCAGATCACTCCTAGCTTCGTGCAGTTTGCTCTCAGCAACCCCCGCTACGCGGGGCTCGCCGCCTATAAAGGTGAGATCGTCGCCCCGGGCCAGTGGCCCGCCTACATCTCCCCAAGAGAGCACAAGCGCCTCAATGCGCGTGTAAGACGGCAGAAGCGGCCAGCGCTTCCACGCCAACCGTTCCTGCTCGCCCGCCTTGCCAGTTGCGGGTGGTGCGGCGGCTACATGATCACGCTCACCGGCAAACCCAGGAAGGACGGCACACGTCGCCGCACCTACCTCTGCATCGGGCGGCGTAGGGGACGGTGCCGCCTCCCGCCGATCAACGCGAGGGCCGTTGACCACGTCATGGTCGCGAGCCTCAACCGGTTCCTCGGGGGCTTGGAGGAAGCTGAGCCATACCAGCCAAGCCCAGGATTCCCACGCGAGCTTATCCGCGGCCATTTCGCGCCCAGCTGGGAAGCGATTGAGCCGATCGCGACCGTCACCGCTGAGCTCCGCTCACGCATCGGCGAAGCTCTCCGCAAGGACGAGCACGAGCTGGCCGAGTCCCTGCTTGAGGAACTCCTCGAACACCGTGAGCGCCTGCGCAGCTCGATGGCTCGGCCCCGCCCAACCCGCCGCGGTCTCAGCCTCGACTTGAGCGAGGAGCCGATGAAGCTCCTGTTTGACTTCTACGCCTGGTCTGCCAACGACCTCGCCGGACGGCTCGTCGCCAGACCTGAAGACACCGACAGGCTCAACCGCGTCCTCCGGCGCTGGTTCTCACGCATGGTTCTCCGCCCCACGCCACGCGGGATCGAGATCGCGCCCATCCTCGCCCCCTCGACCCGGTCGAACATTGCAAGCGGCCCGGATCCCACTCCCGCTTATGCCGATCCCGACCACTGGCAAGTTGCACTGCGCATCGCTGGCCACGGGCACCGCCACGGCGACCGGTGGGGCAAGGCCGAGATTCTCCATGCCCTGCGTACCTGGGCAGCCGCCAACGGACGCTCGCCCCATATACGCGATTGGAGGCTCGCCACGCCGGAGTACCCGCATCACAACGTCGTGATCAGTCGTTTTGGCCGGTGGAACACGGCCCTAGCGGCCGCCGCGCTTACGCCAGCTCCAGTGCGCCGGCACACTCACAAGGTTGCTGGGCGCTACGCGCCGCTCGTCGACACTGCGGACTAGAGAGGGAAGATTCCCGGGACCATCTCAAGCTCGACAACCGACGCTTCCCCGGAATGGTCCTTTAGATTCGAGATCCTGCTCGGCCCCGCACAAGGTCCGCGAGCAAGCCAGTTCTTCGGCCGTCCCCAGCTACTCGATCTAGAAGTCCACTCCTTGGTCGAGACGCCGGTGATGTAGGCAGAGGCCATGACGGCGACGACCTCGAACTCGGAGGCGAAAACGTTCGAGCTAGAGAGGAGGGCGCGCGTGCCGACTGGCACCCGCCCGAAGCCTCTGTGTTGAAATTTCCGGCCGACGTGGAAACATGCATGGAATAAGCGGTAGGAGGCGCCGGTAAAGAGACTCCAAGGACGGAGACTGAGATGGCAGCGACACTGGAGGGTGTACGAATGACCGAGGAGGGGACGACCGCGTCCACCTCGCCTCTGATGATGGGTGAGGACTTCGCGCACGGATCGCGTGGAACCTGCTTCGCGGGAGCGCCACTCCAAGAGGCCCGAAAGCCCCGACGCTGGTGCGGGCTGGGTGGTGTGCTTCTCGTGGCCATCGCCCTGTGCACAGCATGGCCCCTCAGCGCGCACGGAGCGTGGCAACCGGCCGTCGAGCTGGGGGTGCCGGAAAGCTCCCCGGAAGGCGGCGGGTCACTGTGGTCGATCTCGTGCACCGCGTCTGGGTCCTGCGACGCGGTTGGGCGCTACGACGACGCCTCGGAGCACCTGCTGCCAATGGCGATATCGAAGCGCGCCTCCGTCTGGGGTCCGCCGCAGCGGATCTCCTTGCCGCCGGACGCGAACAACGCCGAACCATCTGGCTACCTACAGCGCATCTCCTGCTCGGCGCCCGGCTGGTGCGCAGCTTACGGCCTGTATAGGAAGGCGGATGGCTTTCGCAGCCCGATGGTCGTATCGGAGGTGGAAGGCGTGTGGGGTCGCGCGAGCGCTCTCGAGTTCCCCGAAGGCGCCAGCTTCGGTGGCCAGGAAAGCGACTTCACATTCATTGAATCGATCTCGTGCGCAGGTCCCGATGACTGCTCGGTGGTTGGCCAGTATCTACAGGGCGGCAACGAAGTGCAGCAGGCGATGCTCGCGACGTCGGTAAACGGGGTCTGGCAGTCGCGCGTAACGCGAGTAGAACCCCCACAGCCACACGAAGCACCGACACCTTCGACGGAGCTGATGTCCATCTCCTGCTGGGCGCCGGGTTCGTGCAGGGCGGTCGGGTCCTACGCGGAGGCGGAGCATACGCGCCGATCGATCGCTGTCACGGAGAGCGGTGGCTCGTGGGAACCCGCATCGTCCGTCCCGGTTCCGGCCGGCAAACGGGTGGAATGGGACATGCTCCAGGCCGTCACCTGCTTCGGCACCGGTGACTGCGTTGCCGTCGGCCAGCTGCACGATGAAGTCTACGCGTATGGCATGGCGACGTCTGAGACCGGGGGGTCCTGGCAGCAGGGGGTTGAGCTCGCACCGCCGCCGGGCTCGGAACCCGAATTCGACGTCAATCTCGAACGGCTGGCGTGCGCGGGACCGGCTTCCTGCGCAGCCGCCGGCTTCCAGGGTTTTGAAACTGCGTGGATGGCGGCCGAGGCGGGTGGCCGCTGGGCCGGCCTGCAGCGGCTCGCCGCCCCCGAAGTGCCGACTTCGGGCGAATTGAACGCGACGATCAGCTCAATCGCATGCCTGCCGGGCGCGGCGTGCACGGAGGTGGGCGAGTATGAAAAGCCGAACTCGCTGAGCCAGGCGTTCCTCGAGACCGACAACGACGGCGCGTGGGACGGACAGGCGACAAACGTCGCGCCGCCGGCGGACGCTACGCCCGGGTCGGGCGACTCGTTGAACTCGATCTCCTGCTCGCCGGCAGGCACCTGTGACGCAGTCGGCGGATATCGCTCGGCGGGCGCAGGCAATCTCGTCCGGCCAATGTCGATCTCGCTGAACGAACCGCCGCCCACACTGTCGAGCAGCACACCGAGCGGTGCGCCGGGCACCTCGACCTCGCATCAGACGCCCACGCAGACCGTCGCGCAGACGACGGCGACCTCACGCGCGGCGGGCGACATCCTCCAACTGCTCGGGCCGCGAGCGTGCGTCGCGTCCACTTCAAACACCTCGCTTCGCCTTCAGAGCAGACCTGACCCACGCGCACACGTGCACAGCAAGGTCAGTGCGGCGGCGCTCTACCTCGATGGCGGCATCCGACGACGCGTCCTCGTCGGCACACGCCCCCACCGGCGATGGAAGGTGCGGTTGGAGCCGCAACTGCGGCTCCGCGGCTCGTCGGCGACGTTCACCTTCGTACCCGCGCGGCTGCACGCACATCACGGCGCGAACTCAGTTGTGGTCTCGGTGACGCTCGTGCGCCGCGTAGGAAAGGGGGCCCGCGGCGTCCGGCGTACGAAAAGCCTGCTGCGCTACGTGTTGCACGTCTGCTGACACGGGTGGCGCCGGCGTATGACGCGAGTCGGCTGCTTGTGCGCCCGAAGAACAGCTGAGCTAGCTGTGCGCGTGTCGAAGTGGCTTCTTTCGGCGCCGGGGTGATGTCGACACGCCCCTTCCCGGGTACGTGCTGCGGCGGGCGTCACGTCCGAGGGTTCCGCGGCCTCTCTCGACAGCTCGCGGACGGCTCACGCTTGTCTTGGACCGGTCCTGCGTGATAAAGCCAGGCGCAGGACGTCGCCCTGGAATGGTCGTTTAGATTCGATCAGCCTCGAAGGGAGCCCTGCCCCTTCCTCCAAGGTTGTTGCTTCGGGGAGCGTCGTTCTAGCTAATGCGACTGCTCATACTTCCTAGTAGCTCGGCTATCCGCCCATCGCTCTGGTGGGTCGCTGTCCGACTCGACTCGCTTGTGACGTTCTTCGATCTCGTGTAGAGCAATCTTTGCCAGGGCAGGGTCGTCGTTCCCCATTGGAGTGCTGAGGCTGTAGTAGTCGGTTCGCAAGCCGATAAACGCGGCCCTTGCGGTGCGATGGGCAAGGGCACGCGCATCCGCATCGAGAACCCTGCTAGCGGCAGCGAGGACAGCTCCCAGGAGTCCCACGATTCCAGCTACAAGTGCCCATCCATGTCCGGCGGATTTCGAGGCGAGGAGCGTCGACCCTGCAACTGCGCTCGCCACCACGACGAAGATGCCCAAGCCGCTTCCTAGCAGCCTCCACCGCCCATAGCTCAGGTCGTGGCCATAAGCTCGCCAGTGACAACCAGTCCCGAGGATATGCGCACGCGCTCGAATGGAGTCGATATCCGGCACCCGCTTATGCTAGCCGACCAGCCTGGCTTCGTAGGATGGCTAGCCCAGTCGGGTCTCCGGATCACCGGTCGCGGGGCCATGGGTAAGCCGCTGATCTGACAGCCTCGGCACAACGCGAAACGTTCCATCAGTCCGTATCTTGGGTATACCGTGGTCGGTAAGGTGCGCGCAAGAAGCCGGGCTCGTCTGGGTACCCAGGCGCTGCTGGGAGTGCTCATTGGCACGTCCCTCCTCGCATTCAGTACGCGAGCGGAAACCGCCGGTGCCGATCCGGTCGTCCCGGTATTCACTTGGCACCTTCCTGGCGGCTATACCGGCGATCCACCCGAAAATGGCCTCGTTCCTGAGACTAACCCAGACTCCATCCAAGCCCACCGCTGGCCGGTCCTCGCCGTCGTCGGATCCGCATGGTGCGATAGGAGCGGGCTCTACGTGTGGTCGACCCCGTCTGGACCAGTGCCGAACACACAAACGAGCCCGTGCCACTATACGCTGGAACTCCCGAGCGAAGGGCGTTACGAGATAACGCTAACGGCCCAGAGCGCGAGAGGGCGCATCGCTGAAACGCGTCAGGTTGCCGTCGACGGGCGCCTCATCGTCGCGATCGGAGACTCCATCGCCTCCGGCGAGGGCGTGCCCGATGCGCACAAGCTAAGGATTCGATGGCAGGACCCTCAGTGCCACCGGTCCGCCCGCGCTGCACCGGCCATCGCTGCCCAAACCATCCAGGCGCGAATGCCGGCCACCCCAATCACGTTCATACATCTCGCGTGCTCGGGCGCCACGATACCGCGCGGGCTGCTAGGTGATTACGAAGGTATTGCGCCTGGCGGTAAGCCCCCGCTCCCACCGCAGGTTGGAGCGCTGGACTCTATTCAGTCGCGGCGGCGGATCAGTGCGGTGCTCATTAGCATCGGTGCGAACGACGTGCATTTTGGGGACGTCGTTAGATCGTGTATACCGGCGCTCCACCCAATTCGGTCGGCCCGGCATCCGAGATCCGATTGCTTCCGATGGCCCGCGAAGTTTGAGGGCGTGCGCTACGCGACGCTCAGTCAGGCGATTGCTGCGGCGCGGTCACGCCTCGCACCAAATTACGCGAAGCTCCATGCGGCAATCTCATCGATACCGTCCAGCGCCGTCTACCTGATGCAGTATTACGATCCGACCCACGCCGCCGATGGGTCGACGTGTAAGTCGATCCTAGGCATCAGGCAGGCCTCGCTCAAAGAGGCACAAGAGCAGGTCCTAGGGCCGCTCAACCGCATCGGTGCGCGAGCGGCGAGGCGCTATGGCTGGCACTACATAGACGGAATCAGTCATCTGTTTGCTCATCACGGCTACTGCGCTAGGGGCAACCTGAGCTGGGTGGTCAAAGGACATGGCGCGATCCTGGCGGAGCACAGCGCTGCGGGTGTGCTTCATCCCAACGCGGAGGGCCACAAACAGATCGCAGCGCTTATAGCCGCCGCGCTCATGCCCCAGCTCTTTCCGCCTTCCAAGCCTGCGCCGGTGATCGGCGGCCCACTCCCCACGCTCATACCTCGCGTTCCGGGCCCCGGCTCGATCACGGCAGGCGACGTTCCGACCGGGGCGCTCGTGGCGCTAGCGCTGGCCGCGGCACTTGCACTTTGCGCGCTCACACTCGCGGTACGGAAAGGCCTAAGCATGGTTGCGGGCGCTCCCCGATGGCTTGCGTCGGCGAGCCTCCTCGCCCTCGCCACGGCGTTCGCAGACCTCGCCATCGATAGCTCGGCGCCGAGGGCTCCGACGGTAGCCCTCGCGGCCGGTAGCGTCGTCGTGGCGTTTGCCGCCCCCGTATTTTCGTCCCGCAAAGCGACGCTAGCGGCACGCGTGTCGGTCACTCCTACGCAGTTGATGGCGGGTGGTGAACCTAGGCTACCTGTGCCCCCCGCAACGGTGTCCACGGGCCTCGCACGCGCACTGCGCCGCGACGACGTCGGCAAGGCGCTCCAGATCACCAGGGAACTCAAGGCCCTCTCGTGACCTCCCCGGCGCGAGGGTCAACGCTAGGAGAGCGTGAAGCCTGCTTGACATGCCCTCAGGCGGCCGGGGCGCGACGCCTGTCAACCTGCGCTCTTGAGTTCCTTGATGATCTGGAGCGCCTTGCCGACATCGTCGGGATGCAGAGTGAGGGCTAGACCAGTGGTTGTCGTCGCTTCGTCCTTCTGGCGTTCGAGATGCTCTGTTGCATCCTGCTTCTGCGCAGCAAGAGCTTCTTTTGACGTGGTCGCCTGATTCTTGATTGCATCTTTCGTGCCGTCGCTCCCAATCTTGACCCCGAAATACGCACCGACCATCGATGCGATCGCCGCAATGCCCCCCGTGACGGCAGAGTTTGCGTCCGACGATTGGAGCTTGTAGAGAGCGAAGATCACGAGAGCCACGAGCGCTGCGATCCCCACAACGAGCGCAACGAGCCCGCCGATGATCCGCAAGTCTTCGGTCCGTGATTTCCCGCCGCCGGATTCCAAATCCTTTAGAGCACTGCCACTCGATACAGAAGGGTCCACGTCGTGGCCTGGAAGCTCTGGCGCGTCGGACTCCGCGCCCGGTCTAGGAGTCGGACCGTCCGGTGCTCCAGGGGTGCCCGCCATGGCGAGACTGTAGCGCGGGCGTGAGAATGATGTTCCGTGGGCCGGCACAGTCCCGTAGGACCGTGCGACGCCGGATGGATCATGGGACGCATTCCTCGCCCGTCCCTAGTGGCAGCGTGCGGCGAACGGCCGGCCATGCATAACCCTGTCAACGATCACCTCGGAGGCTGGAATCCAGTGGTCCGGTCCCCAGGCCGAGTAGCCGCCGGCTCGCGGCGGCCGGGACGTATCCGCAAGATCATCGCCGAGACGCGTTGAATCCAAAGCCTGTGGGGTGCGAAAACCCGATCGGTGCGTGACCGGCGATCGTCTACGCGCTTGTGAGGCCTCGGAAACCAGCGCCAGCCCAGTTCTCCGACCCCCGCGGGGCACGCGAGGGTCAGTGCGCTGAGAGCCCCAGACCGCACTACGCCAACGTGCCGATCGGGTTTACGCACCCCACAGGCACCAGCAGCCCTAGGCGCGGCTCAGCATCCGACGGTTCTGGCGCCTCGGTGCGCTCGAGCACCTTCGGGCGGCTCCTTTGGGAACGGTCGAGAGAACCGAACAGAGAACATGGTCCGTCGCTCCACATCGTTTAGATTCGAGACCGTTGGCCGAGCTGCGCTTTGGTCCGCTCCGCCGCCATGCTCGAGGCGAGCAAGCGCAGGTGAGCTCGGCTGAGCCCGCGCGACGCCGACACGAGGGCGGTCGTCGCGACGAAGGGCTCAGCGACGCCGGGGCGCATGCCTTGGAGTCGCTGCTGTCTCGGGACGCGCAGCTGGGGTTGGAAGCGCAGCAAAGGTCCTGCGAAATCAGTTGGTCGTGGGGCGGCGTGCGTGGCGCCAATGCCACGTCCTTTTCGCCCCCATCCGCGATCCAGGAAGGCGCTACGCGCAGACCGCGGTTGAGCTCTTACGCGGGCCCCGATTTGAGTTTCCGAACCCCCACGCCGTTACGGAGCAGGCGGCGCTGGATGATAGGCTCGTCAGCAATGGTCGAGGACGAGGGCACCAAACCCAAAGGCATGCCGACCAAACCCGAAAGTCGGTCGATTAAGGAGGGGGCGCAGACTCCGCCGCCCCGGCCGTCTGCCCCGCCGTCGCGGCCCGCGTCGTCACGGAGGCAACCGCCTTCTGCGCCGCCGAACAGAGGCCGCGGCCGAGGCTGAGCCGTCGTGTCCGCTAACGATGCCGCGCCGCCGAGCGGCGTAGCCTTCTACGGCGAATACCTCAAAGAGCAGCTGGCCGAAGAGGCGGGGCGCAAGGCGTCGTTTGAACAGCGCGGCCTTGCGGTGGTGACGACTGCCGGAACGCTCGTGACCTTGTTGCTCGGCCTCGCCGCGCTCTCAACGTCAGCAGCCAAAAGCGAACAGCTTTCCCATGCCGAGAAGGTGTGGCTCGGCATCGGCTTCGTCCTGTTCATCCTGTCCGCCGCCGCGGCCGTTCTCACGAACCTTCCGCGCAAGTACCAGGTGGTCGAGACGGACGCGATAGAGGCGCGCCTAGAGGAAACGCCAGTCAAAGACGCCGAAGCGGCGCGCCTCGACATCGCCTTCACCCAAGTTAACTGCCTAAGAGACGCGAAGGCGAAAAACACCTGGAAGGGCGGTCTGCTGTTTGCGGCGCTTAGCTGCGAGCTTCTTGCGGTCCTCTGTGTTGGGATCGCCCTTCTCAAGGTGATCGGCCCGTAGATGGTTGATCAACGGTTTAGGCGGTGTAGTTGAGGAGTGCTCGACTTGGCCTGCCGAGCTGGTGGTTGAGGGAGATGCATGCTGCGAGGCAGAGGATGCGTTACCGCAGGCCGGGGTGGGTGCGAACGCCGTGGGTTTCGAGGGTGAAGGATGTCCTCACAGGTCTCGCGTCTGCCCCACCGGAGCGCCGCCGAAGACGCTGAACTCCAACAGCGTCTTGAGGTAGACCTGCGGCGCGATCGTCCCGCGCAGCGTCATCTCGTCCTGGCTATGGGGACATGCCTCAACCCAGGCGGCGGGAAGCGTGGACGGGACGCGCACGGGCCGAGAGAAGTCCCTCGCCGTGGCACCGACGATCCACAGCGCCTGACGCACGTCCCATCCGTCGTGCAGTGCTCCTGCAAGCACACTGCCGATCACACCGGCACCGCGGTCGCCGACGGGAACCAGCGGGGCCAGGACTTGGCGGACCCCGACCGCGAGTAGTGCCGTGACGAGGCCGAGCATTTCGTCGCGCACCGTCCCGCCGACGGTGGACGCCGCCGAGCAACAGGAGAGAATGACCTGAGACGCGCACCGCCGTCCGCCCAGCCCGAGGACGTCCTCATGCGTCAGGTCTCCGTCGGCGAGTCGGATGCCAAACGCCTCGTCACCGGCGACGCCGACGGTGTGCCCACTGATGACGACTAGGTCGTCGTGCTCGAGACCGCTGAGCACCGCTGCGCGGGTGGCTGCTGCTCCCATTGCCACCGTCGCGCGGTCGCCGAAGGCCTTGCGCCAGGCGATCGCCTCGATCCACGGCCCTGCGAGGTCCCCCGTCGGGTCGCCGGTGAAACAGACTGTGTCCGGAGACGGGGCGTCCGGGGGCGGCGCCGCCATTGGCAGCATCCGAGCGCTGGGCAACAGAGCGATGGGGGCCCTGGCTGGCTCGGGCTGCTGGTCCTCGCCCAGCAACTCGAGCATCCACATGCCCGTGGCGATCTGCTGGATCGCCGACTCCCGGCTGGCATCCCAGGCGACGATGCGGATATCGCCGAATGGCCCTGCCTCTGGTGCGTTCGCGAAGGCGAGGTCGATGGACTCGGTAAGAAGTCCTCCGATCACCCAGTTCACATTCAGCTCGTCGGGGACGTCGAGGTCACTACGCAGCCAGATCACACTCGCCAGCGCTTCGGCGGCGACAAGCACGAAGCCGAAGTACTCCTCGGCGACGTACGGGTAGATCAACAGCTGGTGGTTTTCGAGATTCTGCATGATCCAAGTGATCGACGGCTCGATGAGGGCGCGCCCCCACACCTCGTCGGATATGAGCTCGCGGGAGGCCGATCCGCGTTCGGTGGCGACCAGCCGCTCCCACGGCTGGGTGAGGTGCTTGAGCACCTCGACGATGTGCGGCTCGCCGACCATCTCGCGAATACGTCGCGCACTGGGGCGTCCCAGTACCTGACTGACCTGCTCGCCGACCGCCGCGAGCCGCGGCGAGGGCGCGATCCCCATGACGGGCGGCGGCCGCGGCGCCGGTCCGGCATGCCCGGCGGCGACCGCCGACAAGAGCTTCGTCCGCCCCGCCTCGGCGGCTTCGACCGCCAGCACTCTGTTGACCCTGTCGAAAGCGCGAAAGGCGGCGTCGCGGAGATGTGTAGTCGCTGGCCGCCGCGCCAGGAAGCCCGGCCCGAGGCCGGCGTCGAGGAAGAGCTCGTTCACGCGCACGGACGTGCGCCGCAGTGCCCGATTGGCCAGTGCCGGCTCATCGACTGCGACGGCGGCGAGGACGAGCGCCTCTAGGACAATCAGCCCGCTTGTCCGCGCGACTGACGCCGGGATGTCGCGGCGCTCGAGGATCTGCGCGCCGATCTCGACCACCAGTCGCCGCAGCACCGGAGCCGCCTCGCGCCACTCGACCTCCGCGCACATCTGCAACGCCATGTGCCAGAGGTGCAGGGCGCGGACGGGCGGACCGTCCCAGGTAGGGACGCGCGACAGCGCACGGACGATCCGGTCGTCGAGCCCGCCTCGCGGGCCGTCCGCCGCCGCCCGCTGGACGGCGATGATCGCGTCGGCGAGATCGCCGTAGACGCGCTCAGCCTCCCTCCGGTCAGGCATCTCGTCCCGCCGGTCCGCCCTCGCCGCCGCCGAGGGCGAGCGCGGCCCGCAGCTGCTCGCGGTCGTACTCGATCCCGGCCCGCAGCTCAGCGTATTTCTCACCCGCTAGACCGCCGCGAGCCCGCCATTCGTCGTACACCGCGAGCCACGGGCCGGCACCCGTGGGGTTCCCACTGAGGCGCAGGAACTCGGCCACGATATACGCCGACCACGCCGCGAGATGCTGCTCCTTATGGCGCACGGCGAGCAGGTGCGCCGCCACCGCCACACCGAGACGGTGACGGTGCTCGGCGGCTCGCACGGCACCCAGGTTCAAGCCGGCGGACGCACGCCCGAGCAGGAACGGCGCGGCTCCACGCGCCTTCTCCGGCACCTCGAGCGCCCGCGCCAAGTACCGCTCAGCGACATCCTCGGCCAGCACGCTGTAGTCCTCCGCCCACTCCGGAGTCAACCTGAGGGTCTGCAGGTTGACCACGACCTGAAGCGCAAGGTCCGCCGCCGCCGGGCTCGCTGGGTCCAGCGCTCGCGCCGCCAGCCGGCCGATCGCGAGCCGTTGATCGCCGCTCAGGCCCAACCGCTCGGCCGTCTCCTCCGTGGTCAGAAGTTGCAGGTATCTCCCCTGCTCTTCGGAGACGTCATGCAGTCCCCGGCCGATCCGCAGCGTCTGCCGCACCGCGCGGTCGACCAGCTCGCGATCGAACGCGCGATCCCGCTCCTCGTCGGTGGCGCGCACCAGCGAGGCAAGGTACGCCACCGGCCGCGTCTCGATGAGGGGTCCCCAGTCCCGCGCCAGCAGGGCCGGCCGATCCTCCGCTGCGGCCAACCGGAGAATGCGCAACTCATTGGCGTGCGCATTGGCTTTGCGTCGCGATTCCGCGGCGATGCGGGGGTCCTCGGCGAGCTGCAAGAGACGGGCGATAACGTCGTCACTGTCTCCCCATTCTGCGGCCTGCGGAAGCCCCACCGCCGCGGCCCGATCCCGTGTGATCCCGATCAACCGCAGACACTGGACCAGCGAGTCGGCGTCGAACGGCGTGCCGTCGGCCGGCAGGTCGGGCTGCTCCTCGACATGGCGCACAAAGCGAGAGGCGAACTCGTACGCCCGCGGGGACCATGACCGGTCGCTCTGTGCGAGGAAGAACGCCAGGTGCGCCCTCGCCGACTCCAGGACCGGGGAGTCCTCGCCCAGTTCGCGAAGCTGCCGCTCAGCACGCTCGAGCGAAGCCAGCACCTCTAGGGCGTCTGCAGGCGACCGGTAGCCGAATGTGTCCGTGACCGAGTTGAACAAGATGGCGGCGTAGTTGCAGCAGCGCTTCACGTCGTGAGGTGCGGGCGCAAGGCAGAGATCGGCCATGATGCGGTCTATCTCCTCCTGCAGCGCGTCGGTCTCGAGGGGGCTCGTCTGCCACTCGTAGACAATGGACATCAATTCGAAGAGAAGCCTACGCCACCGTTGATCGCCCTCCGCGTTCGCTTTGCCGGCGGCTAGGTCGAACTCCCGGAGGTAGTCCGTGATCTCCTGCTCGACCTTGTCTAAGGGCGCCTCACCGTCGCTCTGGTAATGGATCGCAGCGGTGAGATGCGCCACGGTCGGACGCGGGTCGGTGGTCGCCACGATCGTGAGGGCGGCGGAAGACAGTTCTGGGCCGAACTCTTCGTCCTCGAGATCCGACGCGTTCGCGTCCTCCGCGAAGGACCCGCGAATGCCCGCCATCGAGCCGGCAAGCAGGACAGTCTCGGTCCAGTCGAGGAACGTCTGGAGGATGCCGCGGGGATCACTCACCCCTGGGCTCTCCCTTGCGAAGATCTCGTAACAGGACCGGTCTCGCCGCCAAAGCGTTGACGGAAGCTGGTATATGGCCCGCCGCAGCAGGTTGGCCTCGGCGAACATCACGACGGGCTGAATTGGCTGGTTGAACTTCGAAGCGATGCGGTTGACGGCATCGTAGACCGCGGTGACAAGCAAGCCTGTGGCGCCGGCCACGATCTCCCGTGGGGAGATGTCCGCGTCCCAATCGACGCTGGTGTCGATCTGCTCGAGCTGCGTCCACCGGCGCGCCGCCAGCGGGAAGAACAGCTGCCAGCGGTTGTCATCGGCATCCACTTGGCGGGCTGCCTCGCTCAGGCTCGCGCCGATAACGGGAACCACGTGACCCAGCGCGAGCCCGTAGCCGGGGCCCTCGAGGGTGTCAAGCGCAACGACCGCCCGGTCCGTCCAGCGCTGAGCGGCGGCAAGAACCCGTGAGGCACTCCGACCACCGTGGCGTCGCTCGGGCGTCGCCGCAATCTCGATTAGGACGTACGCCAAGCGCCCGCTGGCCGAAGTGAGCACGTCGTTGGCGGCCATCAACGAGAGGGCGTCACTCAGGATGTCCTCGAAGGTCGCCGCATACTCGTCGCCACGGTCGGGACGCCACGAGAGGATCGTGGCCAACCGCTGCACGGCTTCGCTCAGTAGCGTCTTGACGTCCGAATGGCCCTGCATCACGAGGTCGCGCAGCAGGCCGATGGCGGCAAGCGCGTCGGCCCAGGCCTCGCGGGCCTCGTCGGCACCTGCGCCGTCGTTCGGGGCGGCTTGGATCAGCCGGGAGCGAGCCACGGCGCGAAGATGGTGGCAGAAGGCCTCATCACCGGGCCAATCGGCGTGGTCCAGCAGGTCAGTCAGCCGCCGAACGTGCGCTCGCAACTCCTCCACGGTCGCCGGCTCCGTCATCCACGCGCCGCCGGGCATACGCCCGAGCGCCTCGCCCACGGCCGAGAGACCTACGCTCACATCCCTCGTCATGCCTAGAGCCTAGGGCCAGTGTCAGGGTCGAGCTCGCGACCGCGATGCACGACTACATCGAGATCTGGCACAACACCAGAAGACGCCACAGCGCCCTGAGCATGCTCACCCCAACCGAATACGAGAACCGACACCAACAACAGAGCGTTGCCGCTTGGTTCCAGAGTTGCAACTCCATGAAACCGGGGTCAGATCACAGTCTCCGTGGAACCTAGGACGGCTCACGGGGATTCTTGAGGCGCGCCCGCGTATCTGAGCGTCGTCGCCGCGTACTCAGCTTCGGCAGCGGTTGGACTACTCCTTAGCCTGATCTGCGCGAGCGCGGCGCCGAGACGGAGGCCGTCGTCCAGCCGTATACGCGGCGATGCCAGCGCAGCCAGCACTCCCGCGGCAAAGACGTCCCCTGCGCCAGTGTCATCCCTGCTGGCAACCGAGGTCGGGCGACGCATCCTAGGTGCAACCGAAGCGATCTCCAGACCTACTCGCGATCGGCGATAGATAGTCGTCTCGCCCCCGTCTCCCTTGACCAAGAGAGAGCCGTCAAGCTGCTGGCGCTCGAGAGCCTCGCACGCGAGCTGCTCAGCGGACGCGTCAGCCACGCGCATCCCAGCCAACGACGCAAGCTCGAAGCGATTGACGAAGACGAGATGGGCGTGCCGCAGCACGGCGGATAGTCGCTCCGGTGTCTCCCGGGCCCAGTTCAAGCCGGGATCGACGCACACGCATGCTGATGGGTTCTTCTCGAGCACATCTGCCAAGACAGAGCCGATGATGGCTAGACCCTCCTCGTGGAGGATGGCGGTAACGTGCACGATCGGTGCACGTGCTAGCAGCGAAACGGCCCTCTCACGCCAGCGTGCATCGGCGCTCAGGAGAGGCATCAGCTGCTCATTTGCACCATGCCAGGTCAACATTGTGCGTCCGTGCTCGCTGCCTACAAACGACACACAGACACCACACGGCTCGCTGGACCGCGCCAAACACAACTCCATCTCGAGATCATTGAGTTCCTCGAACGGGTCGACGCCGTCTCGTGCGGCACCCAAAACGCCAACGAAGCCGGTTCGGAGATCGAGGCCCAACCGTGCCACTACGCGGAGCGCATTCAGAGCAGACCCTCCCACCGTCGGGGTCGGACGTCGCTGAAAGAGCGCGAGAGCTTCGTTGATCTCGTCGCGGCTAGCCGTAGTCTGCCCGCCCCAGGTAAGGCGCTCCCGATCTTCTTCGATCTTTTGGCGGAAGAACAGCTCAAGCTCCGGTGTCTGCCCGACATAGTCCAGATTGATCGCACCGATACCTGCCACGTCTACAGGCCGAGCGCTCCGTCGGCGGCGACGAGCCTGCTCTCGCTTCATCTTTGAACCCTATCCGGCGCTAGATCGGCGCGCTAGTCGTGTACTTGACCGCAGGATCCCTTCCGTCCTCTATGCAGTGGCTCCTACTCTGCCTCGCCACTGAAGGTGGCGAGGCGCGCCGACACTTTGGCAGAGCCCTCCCTCGCCACCGTCTCAGCAATCATCTCTGCGACACCGACATTGTTCGCTGGCGCGAACACGCTAGCTACTTGCCGCGGAAAAAGTCACCCTCTTGGGGTCGGAGTTCTGTCCGGTGTGTGGGCGAGAATGTCCTGCAAATGAGCGGGTTTCTGGTCGAAAGGAGAGAGCATGTTGACGCTTCGGGCGGAGCAGTCGGAGTCGTTGTGGGATGTGGTGTT
>JADGPP010000041.1 GCA_017882375.1 Solirubrobacteraceae bacterium
GCTAGCGGACTCCGCTGCGCTCAGCTCTCGCCGAGCTCGCCGAGCGCGTCGTTGACCTCGGCGTGCGCCGTACCCTCGTGCGCCTCCGCGGCCTCGATCGTGGCGTCCTCGCGCTCGATGGTGCCGTCCTCGCGGTGAATCTCAAGGTAGATCTCCTTGCGAAACACCGGAATCTCCTGCGGTGCCTGAATCCCGATCCGGACCTTCTCGCCCATGACCGAGAGCACCGAGACCTCCACGTCATCGCCGATCATGATGCTCTGATTGGACTTGCGCGTCAGAACCAGCATTCGGTGTACCTTCCTGTTGGCCTCACCCGGCGCAGCCCCAGATCGCCGGTTTGCCAAGCATAGTCTCAGGACCGGGGGAAAGCGAACCGGGCCGGCCGGGCTCGCGAAGCGGACTCGACGCTGGCACTTTGCGCTAGTCTCCCGAGCCGTCCATGCCTCGTAAATCACTGCGCCCGAACCTCAACCAGATCCGCGCCTGGGTCCGTCAAGGCCGTACCGACGCCTGGGTCGCCCATCAGCTCGAGGTCAGCGTGCGCGACATCGAACAGTTCAAGCGTCAGAACGATCTGGTCGAGGAGGATGCCGCAGAGGGCACGACCGTCGCCGAGTATCCCGACGAGATCGACCTGCGCGCTGAGGACGATGCACTGATCGCAGCCGAGCTCGAGGCAGCGGAGCTGGAGGCCGAACGTGCCAAGGCCGAAGCCGAGGAGAAGGCCGCCCAATCGCCCGAGCGCGAGCCCGAGGAGGACGACGAGGATGCGCCCCGTCCGCGCGCCCGCCGCCGCCGTGGAGGGCGCGGACGCAAGGTGCTCGGGTCCCGCTCGGGCTCCGGCGGCTCCGGCCCGCTGGAGGGCACGTTCGATCACGGCGAGGAGGGCTACGGGCTGTGGCTGGACCCAGCCATCCAGGACAACCCGATCTATGCCGAGCACTGGGCCGGCCACCGGCCGGTCGAGGTCGCGGTGGAAGAGGACTGCATCGTCATCCGCCGCAGCGGCGACGACGACTAGCGCCTACGCGCCTACCTCCCTGCGCCCCCCGGCATAGTCGGCGGCCTCGCGCAGGTATCGGCTGAACGCCGCATCGACCACCACGCCGGCCTCCCACGCCGCCGGGTCCTCCGGCGCGACCTTCATCGCCACCGTCAGGCACCACGAGGTGCCTTCGTCGTACAGCGCGACCAGCTCGTCTGAGGAGAAGCGCCCGCCCAGGCGCCTGCGCAGCTCGGCTACCAGCGCTTCGGTCACGCGCTCCAACCGCGGGCGCCGCTCCGGCGGCTCTGAGCGCAAGCGTCGCTCGCCCTGCTGCCACTGGTAGTTGGCGTTCTCGAACGACACCGCGCCGAGGCTAGCAGCGGGCTGCGGCGGCGCGGCGAGGCGCTCGCGCGGCGAGGCCGCGGAGGTTGCGGCGCGCCTCTCCGGTCAGTTGGCCGGCAGGCCCGGCACGACTCAGTTGGCCGGCAGGCCCGGCACGACTCAATTGGCCGGCAGGCCCGGCACGATGTACTGGCGCTCGCCGGACTTCTTCATCCCCAGGCGGCGCGCCTCGCCTTCGACCGTTCCCTGCCTGCCCAGCGCTTCGTGCTGGCGCACGAGCGTCCGGTGTTCGCGTTCCATCGACACGACCGTCGCGCTGTCGTGTCGCGCCTGCCCCCACGTGGAGAACATGTGGATGCCGGCGTTCAGGTACAGGTACAGCAGCGCGGCGAGCACGAACAGCATCGCCAGGCGCCCCAGACGGTCCCAGCGCACGCGCGCGACCGGGCTGGCGCCGATGCCGCCTGCCAAGCGCCCGCGCGAGTTGCTTGGCCGCCTCCCAGCGGACCGGCCGGCGCGTGCTCGTGGGGCAAGGGCCTGGGGCATCTCTCAAAGCGCATTCGCGCCCGGCGCCCGACCTCCTGCCGGATCACGCGCAAACCGCTTGGCGCCCGGAACGACGGAGGCGGCCCGTCTAGCGAAAGACCGAGCGCCCGGGGAACTGGGCGTCGACACCCAGCTGCTCCTCGATGCGCAGCAGCTGGTTGTACTTGGCCACGCGATCCGAGCGCGACGGCGCGCCGGTCTTTATCTGCCCGCAGCTCGTCGCCACCGCGAGGTCGGCGATCGTGACGTCCTCGGTCTCGCCCGAGCGATGGCTCATCACCGCCGTGTAGCCGGCCTCGCGGGCCATCGTGATCGCCTTCAACGTCTCGCTCAGCGTGCCGATCTGGTTGACCTTGATCAGGATCGAGTTCGCCACGCCGAGCTCAATACCCCGGGCCAGGCGCTCGGTGTTCGTCACGAACACGTCGTCACCGACCAGTTGCAGACCGGCTCCGACGCGATCGGTGAGCGTCTTCCAACCCGCCCAGTCCTCCTCGTCCATTCCGTCCTCGATCGAAACGATCGGGTAGCGCGCCGCGAGGTCCGCCCAGTAGTCGGCCAGCTCGTCGGCGCTCAGCGTGCGGCCCTCGTGCTCGAGCACGTAAGCGCCGTCGCTGTAGAGCTCACTCGCCGCCGGGTCCAGCGCGATCGCGACATCCTCGCCCGGCGTGTACCCGGCCGCCTCGATGCCCGCTACGAGCATCTTCAGCGCGTCCTCGTTGGAGTCCAGGTCGGGGGCGAAGCCGCCCTCGTCGCCGACCGCCGTGCCCAGCCCACGATCGTGCAGCGTGCCCCTCAGCGCGTGGAACACTTCCGCGCCCATGCGCAGGCACTCGGAGAAGCTCGGCGCGCCGCACGGCACGATCATGAACTCCTGGAAGTCGACTTTGTTGTCGGCGTGCGCGCCGCCGTTGAGCACGTTCATCATCGGCACCGGCAGCACCCGCGCGGCGTCGCCGCCGAGGTAGCGCCACAGCGCGAGCCCCTCCTCGGCCGCCTGCGCGTGAGCTGCCGCGAGCGAGACCCCGAGGATCGCGTTGGCCCCCAGGCGCGACTTGTTCGGCGTGCCGTCTAGCGAGATCAGCGCGTCGTCCAGCCCCTGCTGATCGGCGGCGTCCAGGCCGGCGACCGCCTCGGCGATCTGCGAGTTGACGTTCGCCACCGCGCGGCTCACTCCCTTGCCGCCCCACGCCTGGCCGCCGTCGCGCAGCTCGGTCGCCTCGAACTCGCCCGTCGACGCCCCCGATGGCACCGCCGCATGGCCGTGCGCACCCGAGCGCAGCCCGATCTCCACCTCAACCGTCGGGTTGCCGCGGCTGTCGAGAATCTGACGCGCGTGCACGCGCTCGATCTGGCTCATGCCGGCGCGCCGATGCTCGCACGTGAGAACGATGAGGTCCGCGATCTCGGCATCGACCGAGCCGGGCCTATTTGGTAGTCGAGGGGGTGGCCGGCGTCGTCGTTGCCGGTGTCGAGATCGACGTCGTCTTGGGCGCTTTGTACTGCTTGCAGTCGGTGACCACGTAGCCCGAGCGACAATCCGTTTTCGACATCCACTTCTTTTTGAATTCTTTTACGAACTTGCTCAGCGCTGACTGCTGCTGAGTCGCCGTCAGCTGCGATTTGATCGACGGTTCGGCCTGCTTGAGCGACTGCTGGCTGCCCGCCGTGATCGTCTGCACCTCGAAGAGGTAGTAGCCGAACGGCGTCTTGACCGGCCCTGTGAGCACGTTCTTCTTCGCCGCGAAGACAGCCGCGTCGAGCGACTTCTCCTCCTGGCCTTTGACGATGCCCGGCAGCTTGCCGCCGGTGGACTTGCTCGTCGGGTCGATCGACACGCGCTTGGCGACGCTTTCAAAGCTCTTGCCCGATTCGACTTCCTGCTTGGCTTTCTTCGCCTGAGCTTCGGTCTTCGTGAGGATGATCAGCAGGTTGCGTCTTTCGGCGAGCGAGAAGCGTCTCGGGTTTTCCTTGTAGTACTTCGCGATCTGCGCCTGCGTGACTTTCGACTTCTGCTTGACGATCTTCTGCTGGATCTTCTGCGAAAGCAGGTTCAGCTTCACGCGCAGCAGCAGGTCGGACACGCTCTGCCCGGACGTTTTCAGGAATTTTTCGAATTCCGCCGCCTTCGGGAATTGCTGACTCTTGATTTTTTCGAACTGCTTCTTGACTTCCGCGTCGGAGCTCTTCACGCCCAGCGATTTCGCTTCGCCGATCACCCAGTTGGAGGAGATGAGGAACCCGAGCACCTCCTGCTGCAGCGATTTGTACCGCTGCGCGCACTGAGCCTTCAGCGCGGCTTCGGTCGGCGCCGACTGCCCTTTGGCGGGTTTCGCTGCCGCTCTCGCAGTGGCGATGCAGGCCGTGTACTTGGGCGGCACCGGGATCGCCGGCTTGGCGCCCGGGGTCGGCGCGCTCGATGCGGCCGCCACGCTCATCCAGTGGTTGAACGTGTCTTTGGTGATCGAGTTGCCGTCGACCGAGACGACGGCGTCGCCAGGTATGCCGCCGCACGCGGAAAGTCCCACGAGGGCAAACAAAACGGCGCCTAGCGCCGGAATGATACGAAGAGTTCTGGGCACGACGCGGGCACTCTAGCGGAAACGTCCGAAGGCGTGCTTAACGAATAGCTAAGCGTTTGATCAAGCGGCCTCGCGCGTGACGGCCAGCAGCACGTCCGCCGCCCTGACAACCGAGGGAAATCGCTGCTTGCCATCCTTTGGAACGCGCATCGACATCTGCGCGCGCCCGGACTCATACAGCGCCTCCGGCAGCTCCTCGCGCAGGCGTTTGGCGCGGCGCGAATCCAGCTGGATCGGCACGACCGCCAGCCGGTCGCCGTGAAAGCTCACAGTGCGCGCGCCCGCCTGGCCGAACTTGATCCGCGCCCGCTGCAGCGCGAGCAGGTTCTCCAGCGGCTCGGGCACCGGCCCGAAGCGATCCTCGAGCTCCTCGCGCAGCTGCTCCACGTCTGCGACCTCGACCGCCGCGGCGACGCGCCGGTGCACGTCGATCTTCGCCTGCTCGTAGGGGATGTAGTCGGCCGGCACGTACGCGTCCACGTTCACGTCCAGGCGGACCGGATCCGGCAACTCGGCATCGGCGTCCCCGCTCTGAGCCGCGCCCGCCTCGCGCTCGGCAGCGCTGACGGCTTCGTCGAGCATCTGCATGTACAGCTCGAAGCCGAGCGCCGCGACGTGCCCGGACTGCTCGTCGCCGAGCAGGTTGCCCGCGCCGCGGATCTCCAGGTCGCGCATCGCGATCTGAAAGCCGGCGCCCAGCTCTGTGTAGTCCGACAGCGCCGACAGCCGCTGCGCGGCCTCCTCGGTGAGCGCCTGCGCCGAGTCGTACAGCAGGTACGCGTACGCCCGCTCGCGGCTGCGTCCGACGCGCCCGCGTATCTGGTACAGCTGCGCCAGGCCGAACGCGTCGGAGTGCTCGACGATCAGCGTGTTCGCGCCGGGAATGTCGATGCCCGACTCGATGATCGACGTGCACACGAGCACGTCAGCGCCGCCGCGCAGGTAGTCGAGCATCACGGTCTCCAACTCGCCTTCGGGCATCTGACCGTGCGCCACGGCGAAGCGCACGCCGGGGCACAGCGCGCGCAGGCGCTCGGCCGTCTCGTCGATCGAGTCGACGCGGTTGTGCAGGAAGAAGCCCTGCCCGCCACGCTCGTGCTCGCGCACGATCGCTCGCTTGACCAGCTCCTCCTCGTACTCGCCCACGTACGTCTTCACCGGCCTGCGTCCCTCCGGCGGGGTCTCGATCACCGAGATGTCACGCAGCCCCGCCAGCGACATCTGCAGCGTGCGCGGGATCGGTGTGGCCGACATCGAGATCACATCGACCCGCAGCTTCAGCTGGCGCAGCAGCTCCTTCTGCTTGACGCCGAAGCGCTGCTCCTCGTCGACGATCAGCAGGCCGAGCTCCTTCGCGCGCACGTCGCGCGAGAGCACGCGATGGGTCCCGATCAAGATGTCAATGCGCCCGTCGGCGAAGCCCTTGATCGCCTCCTTCTGCTCGGCCGCCGTGCGAAAGCGCGAGACATGCTCGATCGTGATCGGGTAGTCGGCCAGGCGCTCGGCGAAAGTGCCGTAGTGCTGCAGCGCGAGAATCGTCGTCGGCACGAGCATCAGCACCTGCCGGCCGTCGTTGGCCGCCTTGAACGCCGCCCGCAGCGCGACCTCGGTCTTGCCGTAGCCGACGTCGCCGCAGATCAGCCGGTCCATCGGGCGCGGCGCCTCCATGTCCGCCTTGACCAGCTCGATCGCCTCGCGCTGGTCGGGGGTCTCGGTGAACTGGAAGGCCTGCTCGAACTCGCGCTGCCAGTCGGAGTCCTCCGGGAACGCGTGCCCGGTGCGCCGGCGGCGCTCGGCGTAGAGGCTGAGCAGCTCGCCCGACAACTCCTGAGCGGCACGCCTGGCGCGCGCCTTCATCGTCTCCCAGCGCGTCCCGCCGAGCTTGCTCAGCGGCGGGCTCTCGCCGCCCGCGCCCACGTAGCGAGAGATCTTCGCCAGCTGGTCGGTGGGCACGAACACGCGGTCGTCGCCCTGGTATTCGAGGTACAGGTAGTCGCGAGTGACATCCGCCACCGTGCGCGTCTCAAAGCCGGCGAAGCGCGCCACGCCATGGTCCTCGTGCACGACCACGTCGCCAGCGCGCAGCTCGGTGAACGAGCGCAGCGCTCCCCGGCGCGCTCCTGCGCGCCCGCCGTGCGCGCCGCGATCGGCGCCACCGCGCTCGGCCCGTCGGCGGCGCAGCAGCCGGTGCTCAGGAAAGACGGCTAGCTTCAGCGACGGCGCGACGAAGCCTTCGCGCAGCGACGCCGCGGCGAAGCGCAGCGAAGGCTCCAGCGGCGACGCCCCCGCGTCGATCCCCTCGCCCAGCCAGCTCGCTTTCAGGCGACCGAGGTTGTACGCCGCGCGCTCGCCCTCACCACGGCGCGGAAACGCGACGACCGTGCGATAGCCCGAGCGCACGAGCTTCTCCAGCTGCGGCTCGGCCTCGGCCAGCGAGCGCGCTGCCGTGTCGGCCGACTGCGCGCGCAGCTCCAGCGGCTGATCGGCCGAGATCGCCGAAAGCCAGATGCGCGCGCGCTGCTTGACCGCCGCCTGAACGCTCTCCGGGCTGACGTACAGGTGGTGGGCGTCCTCGTCGCCGAACGCCGCGCACACGTCGCTCCAGTGGTCGCTCAGCGCCGGCGCCAGCTCCTCCTCGGCGGCGACCACGACCTCCGTGCGCTCGCCGACCAGATCGAGCAGCGCGCCGAAGCGGTCCACCGGCAGCAGCTCGGCGATGTCCGGCCGGCTCGCGCCGGCCCCGTCGCCCGCCGCGCCCCTTGCGTCCGTCGCCAGCTCCGCGCCGGCGACCGCCGCCAGCTCGCGGTGCTCTTCGGCCAGCTCGGCGGCCGGGGCGATCTCCACCTCCTGCACATCCCCGAGCGAGCGCTGTGTGAACGTCGAGAACCAGCGCAGCGACTCGATCTCCACATCGAACATGTCCACGCGCACGGCGCGCTCCTCAGTCGCTCCGAAGACGTCCAGCAGCCCGCCGCGCAGGGCGAACTGGCCGCGCTCCTCGACCTGGTCGGCGCGTTCGTAGCCGGCCGCCACCAGCTCCGCCGCGCACTCGTCGAGATCGAGCAGCTCGCCGACGCGCAGCGTGAACGAGTGCGGGCGCAGGGCCGGGTCGGGCACCTTCTCCGACAGCGCCACCGCGCTGACGACGACCACCGGCCAGCCGTGCTCTTGCGAGCTCTCATGCTCGGCACCGAGCAGCGAGTCCAACGCCGCCATGCGCAGCCCCACCAGGTGCGGCGGCGGGGTCAGATGGGACTCGTAGGTCACGCCGCGCGTGGGGTAGTAGCGCACTCGCCGCGGCGCCAGCCAGGCGCGCAGATCGGCCGCCAGGTCGCGTGCCGCGCGATCGTCGCCGACGACGACCAGATGCGCGCGGTCGCGCTGCTCGCCGAGGTCGGCCAGCGCCGCGATCAGATACGGCCGCAGCGAAGAGGAGACGAACGCGTTGCCGCCCTCGCGCGCGAGCGTCAGCGCGGCGGGGTCTTCTTCGATGTGGGCGAGGAGCGATCGGAGCGGCATGTGCGGGGCCGTCCACACAATAGACGCGCGCCGAGTCCCGCTCAGGGCGCCCGCCGGCGGCTCGCTCAGCCGGCTGGCGCGTCCCCCATGACGATCCGCTCCACCTCCTCGCAGGCCCGCTCGACCAGCTCCTGCACCTGCTCGCGACCCTCGCGAAAGCGCCCGAGCACGTACGCCGAGACGATCTCCGGGTCGCTGCTGTCCGGGCGCCCGACGCCGACACGGACGCGTGTGAACTCGCCGCTGCCGAGCTCGCGCTTGATCGACTTCAGGCCGTTGTGACCGGCCAGTCCGCCGCCCGTTCGCGCGCGCACCTCGCCGAACGGCAGGTCGATCTCGTCGTGCACCACGAGCACGCGCTCGGGCGCGAGCTTGTAGGAGCCGCACGCCGGGCCGACCGAACGGCCCGCGTCGTTCATGTACGTCTGCGGGCACAGCACCGCCACGCGCACCGGCGCCTGGCTGCCCGGCGCACCGGGGGCGCCGGCGCGCACCCGCCCCTCGGCGATCCGTCCGAGGAAGCGATCCTTGGCTCGTGCGAGCTCCCAGCGCTCAATGAGCGCCTCGGCGACCATGAAGCCGACGTTGTGACGCGTGCCGGCGTGCTCGCGCCCGGGATTTCCGAGCCCGACGATCAACCAGTCGATCGCCCCGCCACGCCCAGCGAACGGGCGTCGCAGCAGCTACTCCTCGCCTGAGGAGCCCTCGCCGCCGGAGCCCTCGCCGCCGGCGGTGCCCTCGGCGTCCTCGCCACCCTCGCCGACGAGCTCGGTCTCGGACTCGACCTCCTCCTCCTCCTCGGTCTGCAGTTTCGGCGGGGAGAGCGTGGCAACGACCACGTCCTCGACGTCGTCAAGCAGCGCCACGCCGTCGGGCATGACGATCGCGTCGAGTGAGATCGTGTCGCCGATCTGCATCTCGCCGACCGCGTGCTCGATCGACTCCGGAATCGCCGTCGGCAGCGCTTCGACGTTCAGCTCGCGCACGATCTGCTCGAGGATGCCGCCTTCCTTGACGCCGGGCGTGTCATCGACGCCGCTGAGCTCGAGCGGCACGACCGCGTGAATCGCCTGGTCCAGGCGCACGCGCAACAGGTCGATGTGCACCGTCTGCCCGCGCACCGGGTCGCGCTGGGCCTCCTTGAGGACCACCGGCGTCGCTTTGCCACCGTCGACGCTCAGGTCGAGCACCGCGCCGGACCTGGCGAGCGCCAGGCGCAGGTCGCGCGCATCGACGTCGAAGCCCAGCGAGCCGCCGCCGCCGCCATACAGCACGCCGGGCACGCGGCCGGAGCGGCGCAGGCGCCGCGCCGCGCGCGAGCCGTCCGCGTCGCGGCCGCGTACATCCAGTTTTGTGCTCGAATCGGCCATGGAAGCCTGAGGACTCTAGCAATCCCCTGAATTGGAGATCGGCGCGCTGAGCGACAGCAACTCGATCTCGATGCCCGTCAGCGCGTTGCCGGTGCGCCGCACCTGCACGCATTGCACGACCGGCGAGTGGCCGATGACCGCCCAGGCCAGACGCGTCGCGCCTGTGGCGCCGGTCAGCGAATACGCAGTCGGCGATTTCAGCGAGAGGATCTTCGGTTCGCCCGCCCCGCGGAGCTTGCTCGCATTCATCCGCACCGTCGCCACGCATGAGGCGCTCTGCCGGCAGCCCTTCAGCTTGTCGAGCATCGCCTGCGGCTCGCCCCGCACCTGCGCGAGCAGCAGCGCCGCCTCGTCGTCGCGTTCGACGTTCTCCACCGACAGGAAGCGCGCCAGCACGGCGCTGATCGCCAGGAACAGCAGCACGCCGCCGACGATCAGCGCGATGCGTTTCAGAACAGCTGGTTCTCGCCGCCGAAGACCTCGCTGACAGAGTCGTCGACGAAGATCCGCCGGATCGAGTCGGTCAGCAGCTCGGCGCAAGGGAGCACGCGGATGTTCTGCGGGCGATTCGGGCTGACAGGGATCGTGTCCGTGACGACGATCTCCTCAAAACCGGCGTTGCTCAGGTTCTCGAACGCGTTGCCGGAGAACACCGCGTGAGTCGCCGCCGCATAGACACGCGCGGCGCCCTCCTCGGCGACCGTCTTGGCGGCCGCCGCGAGCGTGCCGGCGGTGTCGATCATGTCGTCCACGATCACCGCCGTCTTGCCCCTCACGTCGCCGATCACGTAGCCGATCTCCGCAACCTGCTGGGCGGGGCGCTCCTTGTCGAGGATCGCCAGCTCGGCGCCGATCTTTGACGCGAAGTTCTTGTTCAGCTTGACCCTGCCGGCGTCCGGAGCGACGACCACCAGGTCGGAGAGCCCGAGGTCGCCGAAGTACTGCGTGAGCATGAACAGGGCCGTCATGTGGTCGACCGGCTTCTGGAAGAAGCCCTGGATCTGCCCGGCGTGCAGGTCCATCGTCAGCACGCGGTCGGCACCTGCCGACTCGAGCATTCGCGCGACCAGGCGAGCTGAAATCGGCTCGCGCGGCGCCGACTTCTTGTCCTGGCGCGAATAGCCGAACCACGGCGTCACGGCAATCACCCGGTGAGCGGAGGCGCCAACCGCCGCATCGATCATGAACAGCAACTCCATCAGCGAGTCGTTTGCCGTGATCCCCGTCTGCGGGTTGCCGCAGATCGACTGCACGATGAACACGTCCGCCCCGCGGATCGACTCCTCGTAGCGGCAGTACACCTCGCCGCTGGAGAACGTCTTCAAGGTGATCGGGCCGAGGTCGACGCCGAGCTTGTCGGCGATATCGACCGCCAGCTGCGGGTTCGCGCGCCCGCTGAACAGCATCAGCCGCTTGTTGTAGTCGATCGGCAGGCTCGCTCGCGACGCCGCGCTCGTATCGATCACGCTGCTCATGTGTCCTCCGAGTGTAAACGGGCGTCCCGTCGCTCAGCGTATCCCTCGACGTTGCGCTGCTTGGCCCGTGCGACCGCCAGCGCGCCCTCGGGCACGTCGTCGGTGACGACCGACCCGGCCGCCGTGTAGGCGTCGTCGCCGACCGTCACAGGCGCCACGAACGACGTGTCGACGCCGCCGCGCACGCGCTTGCCGATCGTCGTGCGGTGCTTTGACTGGCCGTCGTAGTTGGCCGTGATCGTCCCCGCGCCGAGGTTCGTGCCCTCGCCCACGTCGGCGTCGCCGATGTATGAGAGGTGCGGGACTTTCGCCGCCGCGCCGATGTCCGAGTTCTTGACCTCCACGAACGTCCCCGCCTTCGCCCCCGAGCGCAGCGTCGCATCCGGGCGCAGGTAGGCGAACGGACCGACGCTCACGCCGTCCTCCAGCAGGCAGTCGACCAGGTAGGAGTGCCTGATCGTGCACCCGGCGCCGATCCGCGTGCGGCCCTTGATCGTCGTGAACGGCTCGATTGTCGTGTCCTGGCCGATCTGCACATCGACGTCGATCACCGTCGCCCGCGGGTCGACGATGTCCACGCCCGCAAGCAGGTGCCGGCGGTGGATCGCCTCCTGCGCGAGCTCTCTCGCGTGCGCCAGCGCGACGCGGTCGTTGACGCCGAGCATCAGCGCCGGGTCCTCCAGCACGTGCGCCGCGACCGTGCGGCCATCGCCGCGGAGCAGGTCGAGCACCTGCGGCAGGTACAGCTCGCCCTGGGCGTTGTCGACGCTCAAGCGCGGCAGCGCCGAGCGCAGCGCGCCGGCGTCGAAGGCGTAGATGCCCGCGTTGACCTCGCGGATCTGCAGCTCCGCGGGCGTCGCGTCGGCGATCTCCTTCGTCTCCGCCACGCGCACCACCGCGCCCGCCTCGTCGCGGACGACGCGCCCGTACCCGCGCGGATCGTCGAGGACGCTCGTGACCATCGTCGCGACCGCGCCGCTGCGCTCGTGCGCCACGGTCAACGCGCCGATCGCCTCGGCGCTGAGCAGCGGCACGTCGCCGCTGAGCACCAGCACCGGCCCGTCGTCGCCGGCCGCGGAGCCCGCATCCAGATGGGCGATCGCCGCCGCGACCGCGCCGCCGGTCCCGTCGGCGACCGGCTGAACGGCCAGCTCGACGCCCTCGGGCAGCACCGGCGCAAGTGCCCGCGCCGGGGAGTCGACGACGACAACCCGCCCGGCGCCCGCGGCCACCGCGGCGCGCACCGGCCACAGCACCATCGGCAGGCCGCACAGCTCGTGCAGCACCTTCAGCTTGCGCGAGCGCATGCGCGTGCCCTGGCCCGCGGCGAGGATCAGGACGGTTGGGGGCACCGAAGGGATGCTAGACGCTCGTCATCAGCCGGGAATGTGCTCTGCGGTTCAGCTGGGGGGCAGGGATTCGAACCCCGATTCTCAGGACCAAAACCTGATGTCCTGCCTTTGGACGACCCCCCAAGGGGAGTACTGATCATATGGCGTGGACGCGATATCCCCGCAAGCTGTATCGGGCGCCGCAGCGCACAGCTTGAACTGCCCGCAACTGTCCTGAGATCCGCCGACAGCCGCGCGCAACGCGCGAATAAAACTCAAAGAAACAGGGCAGTAACGCGGCGGTATGAAGCTTCTGCAAAGATTCTTGCACTTGCGCCGGGGAGTCAGAACAGCAAGGAAGCGAGTCGGCGCCCGGTCCGTGGCAGCGCTGCTCGTCCTGCTGCCCGCACTCGGCCCTGGAGTCTCCAGCGCCGCCGCGAGTCCCCGCGCGAGCGCATCGGCGAGCGCCTGTCCAGGGGCCAACACCACCCCCAGCGCGGGCAACGCCGTGCTCATCGACACAGCCACGCTGTGCCTGATGAACCAGCTGCGCGCCGCGCGCGGACTGCGTCCCCTGCGCGTCAACGGCGCACTCGCGAGAATCGCCTCCGGCCAGGTCAGCGACATGGTCCGCGGGCATTACTTCGCCGACCAGAGCCTCACCGGGCAGTCTCCGATGGCGCGCGTCGTGGCCTCGGGCTACGTCGCGCACTCCGCCGGCGCTCGCCTGCGCACCGCCCAGAACATCGGCTTCGGCACAGGCCCCAACGCGACGCCCGCCGGCATCGTCACCGCCTGGATGCAGTCCCCCCCACATCGCCGCATCATGCTCACCGCCGCCTATCGCGACGCCGGCGTCGGGGCGGTGGCGGCCGTCCCCTCTGCGATCCCCTCGCGCTGGCTCGGCGGCACCTACGCCGTCGAGTTCGGCGCGCGCGGACGCTAGCGCGCCAACGGTCGACCGCGGACGCCCGTCGGACTCGACCCGCCGACCCCGACCTAGGACCCGCGGCCCGAACGGCGCGGCACGCGGCCGCCTTCGGCGCCAGCCTCCGACGCCGGCCCGTCGGCGGAGGAGATGCCCAGCACGCGCATCGCCTTCAGCCCCAGGCTCAGCTTCTCGCGGCCGTCGCTGGAG
This sequence comes from Solirubrobacteraceae bacterium, assembly GCA_017882375.1. Classification (GTDB taxonomy): domain Bacteria; phylum Actinomycetota; class Thermoleophilia; order Solirubrobacterales; family Solirubrobacteraceae; genus Palsa-744. Next base: position 13,292 of record JADGPP010000041.1, read on the forward strand.
CTGATGTCGTGCCCGGACAGCTCGCGCACGCGCTCCAGGCGGTAGTAGATCGTGTGGCGGTGCGTGAACAGGCGCTGCGCCGTTCCCGCCACGTTGCCGTCAGCCTCCAGGAATGCCTCCAGCGTGCGCACGAGCTCGGTCTCGTACTGCTCGTCGTAGGCCACCAGCGGCTCGACCGTCTCGTCGTAGAAGCGCTGCAGCTCGCTCGGGTTCTCGCTCATCGCCGACAGCAGCAGCCGATAGGCGCCGGTCTGCTCGAACGCCAGCGCCGTTCCGTCGGCCGAGCCCTGCGCGACGTTCGCCGCCAGCAGCGCCTCGCTGGCAGCACGCGGCAGGTCGGCCGGATCCTCGGTGATCCGGCTGCGCCCGAGCGCGAACGTGTAGCCGGCCAGCCCGGCCTCCATCTCGCGCAGGACGCCGTCCGCGGCGCGCGCCGCCGTCGGCTCGTCGCCGCCCGGCACGAGCAGCAACACCTCCGCGCCGAGGATCCCGTCGCGCTCGGACAGCGCCGCGATCGAGCGGCTGGAGACCGCCCGCGCCCCGCGCTCGGCGACCGCGCGAACGCGCCCGCGCCAGCCCTCGTCGGTCGGCGTCTGCGGATGGGCGCGCGCGACGATCATGCTCGCGCCGTCCTGCACGTCAAGCGACAGCTCCTTCGCGCGCTGCAGCAGCTCCTCGCGGTCGGTCAGCTCGCGCGCGAGCACAGCGCGCAGGAAGTCGGCCGCCGCGGACTCCGACGCCCGCTCGGGCGCGCGCACGCGCTCGACCTCCGAGGCGATCATCGTCGCCAGCAAGCGCCGCATCGACGCGCTCGGCTCTGTTTTCGCGCGCATGTGCAGCGCACCCACAGTCGTGTCGGCGACGCGCAGCGGGATGCTCGTCACGCCCTGGCCCTGCGACAGCAGCGCACGCTCCTCCGCGGGCGACCTCGCCGCCACGGCGAGCGTCGCGCCCCACGCGTCGCTGACCGCCAGACTCGCCTCCAGCGCCCGCGCAGCCGCGCGCACGACCTCCGGCAGCCCAGCCCCGGACTCGACCGCCTCGGTGATCGCGTCGAGCGCGGCGTAGTCGGACATCGCCGCTAGCCCCAGAAGTAGATGGCGGCGGACGCGGCGCCGACGCCGATGCCCACGAGGACGGTGAGCACGTAGAGCGTCAGCACGGTCGCGGCGACCCGCTGCCACAGCCGCGTGTAAGCCGTCCACGCCGGCACCAGGATCAGCCCCGTGTACAGCGCCAGGCCGAATGTTCCGGCACAGACCGCGACGAGCTCGTTGATTGTCGTTCTGCTCATACCGTTCTCTGGCCGAGATTGTGACGCACGCAGCCGTCGATCGCACGTCGCGCGGCCGCGTCGAGGCTTTGCTAGCGGAGCCTGGCGGGCTGCGCGTACGCCGCCGCGACGGCTTTCGCGCCGATCGGCTCCGGCACGTGCCCGCGCAGCGCAGCCGCCGCGCGCTGCGCCCGGCCAGCGGGGTTGGCGTGGCCGAACAGCCCGACCACCGTCGGCCCCGAGCCGCTGACGAGCGTCTCGTCGGCTCCCGCCCCGCGCATCTCCTCCAGCGCGTCGGCGATCGCCGCCGACAGCGAGACCGCCGCCGCCTGCAGGTCGTTGTGCAGCAGCTCGCGCGCCGGCGGCAGCGGGGCGCCGAGCTCCAACGCGTGACGTAGCTGCTCGTGGCGCTGGTGCAGTTCGCTGCGCTCGCGCGCCAGGCCGAGCTGATCGGCCTCGCGGTAGACGTCCGCCGTGGAGAGCTGCGCCGTCGAGGCCAGCACGAGCAGCTCGAGCGTCGGGAATGGGTCGGCCAGCGCCTCCAGCAGCTCCCCCGCGCCAGTTGCCAGCCAGCGCCCCGGCGCGACCTGCGCCGGGACATCCGCACCGAGGTGTCCGGCGAGCTCGCGCAGCAGCTGCTCGTCGCCAAGCCCCGACGCCAGGCGCGCCAGGCGCAGCGCGGCGGCGGCGTCGGCCGAGCCGCCCCCGAGCCCGGCTGCCACCGGGATGCGCTTGTCGATGCTCAGTCGCAGCGGCGGCGCCTGCCAGGCGGTCGCCGCGCGAAAGGCCTCCAGCGCGCGCGCCGCGAGGTTCTCCTGCGGCGCACCCGGCAGCCCTGGGCAGACGATCTCGTCGCGCTCGGCGCCCGGGGCGGCCTGCTCCAGGCGCAGCCCGTCGGCGAGCGAGATCGACTGCATCACCGTGACCAGCTCGTGGCGGCCGTCGCTGTCGCGCGTCGGACCGAGGAACAGCCCGAGGTTGACCTTCGCCGGCGCCAGCGCGCGGTAGGCGCCGATCTCGCTCATAGCCCCAGCGCGACCGCCAGCGCGCGAAACTCCTCCGGCGCCAGGCGCTCGGCGCGTACGTCCGCGGGCAGGCCGAGCTCGCGCAGGGCGTCGCGCACCTGCTCGCGCGAGCGCTCCGGCGCTCCGCCCGAAAGCGCCAGCGAGCCGACGAGCGTCTTGCGCCGATGGGCGAACGAGCCGGCGACGAGCGCGCGCAGCGCCGGCGACATCGCAGGCACGTCCGCCGGCCGCTCGCGCCGGCGCAGACCGACGAGCACCGAGTCGACGTTCGGCACCGGGTGAAACACCGTGCGCGGGATCGCGCGCACGACGCGCACCTCACAGGCCAGCTGTGCGAGCACCGACGGCGTGCCGTACTCACCGCCGCCCGGCGACGCCGCCAGACGCTCGCCGACCTCGCGCTGGGCCATCGCCACCCAGCTGCGCACGCCTTCCAGCTCTTCGATCGTGCGCAGGGTCACCCCCGCGGCGATCCCGTAGGGCAGGTTGGCGACGACCTTCGTCGGCGCCGGGGCCAGCGCCGCGAGGTCGATCGTCATCGCGTCGCCCCAGTGGACGCTCACATTCTCGTGCGGGTCGGTCGCGTCGTGCAGCGCCTCGCGCAAGCGCTCGTCGATCTCCACCACGTGCACATGCGCGACGCGCTCGGCGAGGTGCTCGGTCAGCACCCCCAGGCCGCCGCCGATCTCCAGCACGACGTCCTCGGGTGCAAGCTCGGCGGCGCGCTCGATCACGCCGAGGATGTTCGAGTCGACGAGGAAGTTCTGCCCGAGCTCGCGGCTCGGGCGCACGCCAAAGCGCCGCATCCGCCGCAGGCTCGGCTGGACCGGGACGTCGGACACCGCGCCCATCACCAGCCGAGCAGGCTCGCCGCGTTGCGCTGCACGGTCGCGCCCAGCTCCTCGGTCCTAACGCCACGCAGCTCGGCGAGAAACGCCACGGTGTGGGCGACGAACGCCGGCTGGTTGCGCTGCTTGCGCACGGCCTGCGGCGTCAGAAACGGCGCGTCGGTCTCGACCAGCAGCCGGTCCTCGGGGACGAGCTTGGCCGCCTCGCTGAGGTCCGACGCGCTCTTGTACGTGACGTTCCCCGCGAACGAGATCGCATAGCCGCGCGCCAGGCACTCGGTCAGGCGCTCGGGCATCGAGAAGCAGTGCATGATCACCTGCACCCCGTCTGCTTCGGCGGCGAGCTGCGCAAGCGTCTCGGACTCGGCCGCGCGCGAGTGGATCACCAGCGGCTTGCGCGTTTCGCGCGCGAGCTCGATCTGCGCAGCGAACGCCCGTTGCTGATCGGCACGCGGAGCTCCCTCGCGGTAGAAGTCCAGGCCCGTCTCGCCGATCGCCAGGCAGCGCTCGTGTTCGGCCAGCGCATGCAGCTCCGCCAGGTCCGCGTCGTCGAACCCCTTCGCCGCGTTCGGATGCCGACCGATCGCCGCGTACACCTGCGGAAAGTCCTCCGCAGCGGCCAGCGCCGCGCGGCACGACGCCCCGTCGATGCCCACCGTGAGGATCCGCTGCACGCCCACGGCCACCGCGGCGGCGACCAGCTCGGAGTCCGGCGGCTCGCACAGCTCGAGGTGCGTGTGCGAGTCGATCAAGCCGCACTCCTGTCCTTGGGGAACAGCGCTTCGATCGCGCTCACCCGCTCGATCGTGCCGGCGCCGAACGCCGCGCCGCCGAGCGACACGTCGGGCGCGCCGAGCGCGGCGAGCAGCCGCTCGGCGCTCGCCGGCAGGTACGGCCACAGCAGCACCGTCAGGCTGCGCAGGCCCTCGGCGAGCGTGCGCAGCACGCGGTCGAGATCCTCCGCGCGCGCGTCGTCCTTGGCCAGCTGCCACGGCGCCTGCTCCTCGACGTAGCGGTTCAGCCGCCGTACGCGCTGCCAGATCTCGTCGAGCGCCGCCGTCAACTCGGCGCCGTCGAGCCGCGCCGAGACGCGCTCGGGCAGGCCGTCGAAGTCCTCGCGCAGCGCCGGGTCGACGTCGCCGCTCGGGACGGCGCCGTCGCGGTAGCGCTCGATCATCGCGATCGACCGGCTGGCGAGGTTGCCCAGCTCGTTGGCAAGCTCGCTCTCATAGCGCTGCTCAAACGCAGCCGTCGAGACCGAGCCGTCCTGGCCGAGCGGCACGTCGCGCATCAAATAGAAGCGCAGCGCGTCGGCGCCAAAGCGCTCGATCACCGCAAACGGATCGAGCACGTTGCCCAGCGACTTGCTCATCTTCTCGCCGTCCATCAATAGAAAGCCGTGCACGAACACGTGCTCGGGCAGCTCCAGCTCGGCAGCCATCAACAACGCCGGCCAGTAGACCGTGTGAAAGCGCAGGATGTCCTTGCCGATCAGGTGATATGTCGCCGGCCAGAACGTCTGCGTCAGGTCGAGCTGCGCGCCCTCGGCCTCCAGCCCCGCCGGCGCCGGCGCGTAGGAGAGCGCGCTGTAGTAGTTCAGCAGGGCGTCGAACCACACGTAGAAGACATGCTCGGTGTCCCACGGCACGGGCACGCCCCACGTGAGCTTGTGGCGCGTCAGCGGCACGTCGCGCAGGCCCGAGCGGATGAACGAGAGCGCCTCGTTGTAGCGCGTGCCCGGCGCGACGAAGTCCTCGCGCTCGGCATAAAGCGCCTCCAGACGCTCCTGGAATGCGGACAGCCTGAAGAAGTAGCTGTCCTCCTGCTCGCGCGTCAGCTCGATGTGGTGGATCGGGCAGCGCCTGCCCTCGTCGATTTCGTTCTCCGCCTTGAAGTCCGCGCAGCGCGGGCAGTACCAGCCTTCGTAGGTCCCCTCGTAGACGAAGCCGTTGTCGCGCACACGCGCGAGGATCTCCTGCACCTTGGCCATGTGCTGCGGGTCGGTCGTGCGGATGAAGAAGTCGTTGCTCGCCCCCAGCTGCGGCGCCAGCGCCTTGAAGCGCTCGGCGTTCTTGTCGGCCAGCTCCTGCGGCGTCACGCCGAGCGCGTGCGCCGCGTCGGCCACCGGCTCGCCGTGCTCGTCGGTCCCCGTCAGGAAGAACACCGCCTCGCCCCGCTGGCGATGGTGACGCGCCATCACGTCGGCGGCAATCGTCGTGTACGCGTGGCCGAGATGCGGAGCCGCGTTGACGTAGTAGATCGGGGTGGTCACGTAGAAGGACATGCCGCGCCCAGGCTACTGTCCGGCGCCCAACGGCCCGCCCGTCATTTCCGCCGACGCGTCCGTCGCGGCTTCGCTCGTCAGCTCGCGGTAGAGCTCGTTGGCGCCGACGCCGGTCAGCCGCGCCACGGCAGCGGCCGCCGGCCGGGCCCGCGCCCCGGCGGCAACGAGGTCGCGCAGCGCCTGCAGCGCCTCGTCGTTCGAGCCCGCGCCCGCCGGCGCCGCGCCGACCACGAGCACGATCTCGCCGCGCGCCGCCGTCGCCTCGAAGTGGCCGGCGAGCTCGCCGGCGCTGCCGCGGCGGACTTCCTCGTGCAGCTTCGTCAGCTCCCTGCACACCGCCGCCGGGCGCTCGGCGTCGGCGTCGGCGAGCGCGCGCAGCGTGCCGGCGAGGCGGCGCGGGGACTCGAACGCCACGAGCGTCTCGCCCGTGTGCGCGAGCAAACGCTCGAGCTCCGCGCGCTTGCGCGGCAGGAAGCCGACGAACAGCCACCGGTCGGCGGGCAGCCCCGAGGCCACGAGCGCCGTCGTGACCGCGCTCGGGCCCGGCAGCACCTCCACCCCGATCTCCGCGGCAAGGCACTCGCGCACCAGCGCAAAGCCCGGATCGGACACCAGCGGCGTACCCGCATCCGATACCAGCGCCACGACCGCGCCGGCGCGCATGCGCCCTACCAGCTCCTTCGCACGCGCCCGTTCGTTGTGCTCGTGCAGGCTCACGAGCGGTGTCGTAAGCGAGTACCGCGCCAGCAACACGCGCGTGTGGCGCGTGTCCTCGCAGGCGATCGCGTCGGCCTCCGCCAAGGCGACGAGAACGCGCTGCGTCACGTCCTGCAGGTTGCCGATCGGCGTCGGGCAGACGACCAGCCGCCCAACGGCGACCTCCGCGGGAGTCATGGCGCAAATATAGGGTCCGCCCGATGCCCTCTGAGCCTGACCCCCCACCGCGGTACACCCGCTACCGCGCGCGGCCGCGCCTGCTGCCCGGGCGCGAGGGCCAGCCGGGCGGCCCCGAGCCGGGGCAGACCGGCCGCCGCGGACGCCGTGGACGCCGCGACGCGCGCGGACCGCTCACGCCGCGTGGCAGCCGCGCACAGCGCGTGGCCGGGTGGTGGCGGCGGCTGACGCCCAAACGCGTCGTGCTCGGCCTGCTGTCGCTGATCGTCGCCTGGCTCCTGCTGTCGCTCGTGCTGTTCTTGATCAGCTCGCACTTCGAGCGCACGTCGCCGCCGTCGAACGTCGCCGGCGTGCTCGATCCGGCCGGCTTTCCGCTGACGTCGGCGAACAACATCCTCGTGCTCGGCTCCGACCGGCGCCCGAAGGGGAGCAAGGAACCGGGTGCGAACACCTCGGGCCCGAGCCGCTCGGACTCGATCCTGCTGCTGCGCATCGGCGGCGGTCACGACGCGCGCCTGTCGATCCCCCGCGACACCGTCATCGAAATCCCCGGCCACGGCGAGCAGAAGATCAACGCCGCCTATGCGTTCGGCGGCCCGGCGCTGTCGATCTCGGTGATCAAGAGCTACCTGGGCATCCCGATCAACCACCTCGTCGAGGTGAACTTCGAAGACTTTCCGCAGCTGATCGACGCGATGGGTGGCGTCGACTACACCGGCGGCTGCATCGTCTCGCGCGTCGACGGCGGCTTTTCAAACGGTGGCTTCACGCTGCGCCTGCCCAAGGGCACACACCACATCGACGGCAAGCAGGCGCTGGCGCTGGCGCGCACGCGCGAGAACCTGTGCGCTCCCAACGAGACAGACCTGCAGCGCGAGGAACACCAGCAGGCGCTGTTCACCGACATGAAGAGCCGGCTGCTGTCGCCCTCCAGCTTCTTCCGCCTGCCGCTGATCGCCTGGAACGCGCCGCCGGCGATCATCTCCGACATGAGCGGCCCGACCCTGCTCGGACTGTTCGGCGCGCTGGCGACCGCCGGCACCCCGCCGACACGCGTGCTCAAACCCACGGGCTCAGTCACGCTGCCCGACGGTGAGCTCGGCCTGCACGTCTCAGAAGGCTCGCGGCGCTCGGCCGTCGCGCGCTTCATGGGCGGCTGACCCCCGACGGCCACGCAGGGCCGCGACGCAGCTCGCGTCGGTCACGACGTGTGCGCGACCCGTACCCGCCATCCGTGGACGTGGACGTGGACGTGGACGTGCGCGTCCACGGTCACGTTCTCGTTCGCTGATAGCAATGGTATTTACGCGGCAGGGGGTCGGTGTGGCCTTTTCAACGCAACGTGCGCGATTGTCTATACACCTGTAAATACCATTGCTACCGCAGGCTGTTTGGCGACACACGACTCACTCGACGCACGGCACGCGCTCGACGCACAGCGCGCGCGTGCGCGCCGGTTGAGGCTCAGCTCTGCTTGCCGGCGACCGGTTTTGCGTCTTTGCCCTTGGCGGGCTCCTTGGAGGCCTTCTCGCCCTTGGAGTCGCCGCCGGAGGAGGAGCTGGACGAGCTCGAGGAGTCGCCGCCGGAGGAGGAAGAGTCGCCGCCGGAGGAGGAAGAGCCGTCGCCGGAGGAGGAAGAGCCGTCGCCGGAGGAGGAGCTGGAGTCCTTCGACGAGGAGTCCTTGGAGGAGGAGCCCTCGGCGGCGGCGGTCTCGCGCTGGCGCTTGCGCGTGCCGTAGTCGGTGTTGTAGAAGCCCTTGCCCTTGAAGTGCACGGCGGGCGGGTGCAGCACGCGCTCGACGGGCACGCCGGTGTCGGGATCGACGGTCAGGGCGTCTTCGCTGAAGGACTGCTGGAGCTCGAAGGTCGTCCCGTCGGGGCGTCGGTACTCGTAGATCGGCATCTGATCGAGCTAGTCGGTCAACAGCGCGCGCGCGGCGGCGATGCCAGCCTGCACCGTCGCGGTGAAGTCGCGGTCGGGCTCGGCGAGCATGCGCAGGGCGAAGCCGTCGCCGAGCGAGAAGAGGATCTCGGCGATCGCCTCGGGCTCGGCGTGCAGGTGCAGGATCCCCTCGCGCTGGGCCGCGGCGAGCATCGCGGCGACCTGCTCGCGCGTGCGGCGCATCAGGCCGGCGTACTCGGCGGCGATGTCGTCGTTGCGCCGTGAGAGCGTGAACAGCTCGAAGACGAGCGTGACGAAGTCGGGATCCTTGTGGATGGTCTCCTGCAGGTTCTGGGCCATCAAGTCGATGTAGTCGTCGGCGGTCTGCGCGGTGGCGAGCTGGTGCTCGAGCAGCTCCATGCGCAGCTCGCAGTCGCGGCGCACGGCCTCGACGAGCAGTTGCTCCTTGGTGCCGAAGTAGTAGTGAAGCAGGCCCCGCGAGACGCCGGCCTCACGCGAGACGTGGTCGAACGTCGCGCCGGCCGTTCCGCGCCGCGCGACGCTGCGTCGCATCGCCTCGACGATGCGTTGCGCCTTCTCTCCGGAGAGCGAGCGGCCGCCGGCCACGCCCGGCGCCGCGGAGGTCGAGCCCTTGGTGGCTGGACTCTGCTCTGCGGCGTCGGTCTTCTCGGCGACGGCGTCGACGGCTGCGCTCATCCTCGCGGCGAGCTCGTTGACTAGGCGGCCGGGGCGCCGGCGGGCGCCGGCTCCGCGGGAGCGGTGGTCGAGCTGTAGTCGAACTCCTCCTCGGCCCCGAACAGCAGGTCGAGAACCTTCGAGCGCAGACCCTCGCTGAGGGCGATCGCGAGCACGCCGGCGACTCCGAGCAGCAGCAGCGAGCGTCCCATGCCACCGCTGCGGCGGCGCTTGGGAGGCTCGCGCAGCGAGCTCGACGCGTCGCGCAGGGCGTTGGCGGCCTGCTTGAGCTCCTTCTGGAGCTTGCGATCCTCGAACAGCGCCTGCGTGGCGGGCTTGCCGTTGGTCATCCGTCCGTACGCGCTGCGCGCAGCGCCGTAGGCGGTGATCAGTGAGCCACGCAGTTCCTCGTCTGCGAGCAGGCGCTGCAGGTACTGGTTGCGCTGCGCAGCTCGCGCAGCTTCGCCGGCCTTGTTGATCCTGTCCTTAGCTGCCATCACCGAACCTCGTCTCTGCCGAAGCTTTGCTGGATCTGTTCCGAAGCTTGCTGGGTCTGCTGCCAATATACCCCGCTGGAGGCAAGCGAAAGCGCGCGGTTGCGCCCGCAGGCCGGGCGTGAGGCGGCAGGCATGACAGGCTTGGCGCCGATGCCGACCTTTGAGGCAACCGTCACCGTGCTGGGGCTGTTGTTGATGTTGGGCGCGCTGGTGTCCGGTCTCGCGCGGCGCTCGATGCTCTCGCTGGCGGCGCTGTTCGTGCTGGCGGGGTTCGTGCTCGGCAACGGCGGACTGGACCTGGTGGACTTCCGGGCGCGCTCGGGCTTCGTTGAGGATCTGGCGTTTGCGGCGCTGATCGTGATCCTCTTTCGCGACGGTTTGGAGGTCGAGGGGGAGATGCTGCAGCGCGCGTGGCACCTGCCGCTGCGCAAGCTCGTGCTGGCGATGCCGCTGACGACGATCATCGTCGCCGCAGCGGCGCGCGTGCTGGTCGGGCTGTCGTGGACGGAGTCGTTTCTGCTCGGCGCGCTGCTGGCGCCGACCGACCCGGTGCTGACGTCGAGCATCGTGACCAATGCGCGCGTCCCGCGCCTGGTGCGTCATTCGCTGAACCTGGAGTCGGGGCTCAACGACGGCCTGGCGCTGCCTGCGGTGCTGGCGTTCGTGGCCGCGCTGAGCGCGGACTCGGGCCACTTCGTGTGGTGGCGCTTCGTGCTGCAGGACGTTGGCCTGGGCTTCCTGTACGGGATCGCCTGCGGCTGGATCGCCTCGTTGGTGATGCCGCGCAAGGGCACCGGGGGCGAGGACGAACGCCCGCCGCAGGAGCGGATCCCCACTCACCAGCGGTCGCTGTTCGCGCTGGGGGTGGCGTTCGCCACCTATGGCGTGACGGTGATCTCGCCGAAAGGCAACGGCTTCATCGCGGTGTTCGTCGCGGCGATCGTGCTGGGCGTGCGCCGTCCGGACGTGCGGGCGCACTTCGAGCGCCACTCGGAAGAGATCGTGGAAATCATCAAGCTGGGGATCTTCCTGGTGTTCGGCTCGCTGCTGACGGTGCACGCGTTCACGCGCGAGGGCTGGGCGGCGCTGGGCTTCGTCGCGGTGACGTTCCTGATCGCCCGCCCGCTGGCGGTGTGGATCGCGTTGCTCGGCACGCGCACGGACACCGCGACGCGGCTGTTCATGGGTTGGTTCGGTCCGAAGGGCGTCGCCTCGATGACGTTCGCGCTGATCGTGCTGGACCGCCAGATTGCCAGCGGCGTGCGCATCTTCGATCTGACGGCGCTGGTGGTCTTCTGCTCGATCATCCTGCACGGCATCTCAGACACGCCGGGGGCCAACTGGATCGCCGGACGCGCGGAGCGCGCGGCGGACGGCGCAGACGTCGAGGAGCGGGCGGGCAGCGACGGCGCGGCGGGCGCTCAGGCGTGAAGCGCGGCCTGCTCCTGGGCTGAGGGGAATGCCCACGCGGCACGCGTGCGGCGCTCCTGGCGAAAGACGAACCGCAGCTGCTGGGGCGGGCGCAGCTGCGCCTCGTTGGGACGGAATGTCGCGCAGGGCTCAGGCAGGTCCAGCGCACAGAGCAGGTTACAGCGAAAGTAACATTCGTCACAGCTAACTTTGCGCGTCGCGCGCTTGCCCTGCTTTGTCTTTGTCACGCACTGCCTCCCAGCCACCAGTCGGATTGAACGGACGGCAGCCATCAAAGCATCGTGGGCAGGCGACGGCGAGCGAGCATCTCGCAAGACGCAGACAAAACGATTTAGTACTCGCAAAGAGCCGAAAGCGAGTCACTTGGATGTGGCGATCGCGGCGAGCGAGCCGCACTTTGCGAGGTATTGCGGACAGCCGGCGGCGCTCGGTCATGATGTAGGCCGATGCGCATCCTCGTCACCGGCGCCAGCGGCTTCGTCGGCTCGCTGATCGTTCCGCGACTGCTGTCGGAGGGACATCGGGTGCGCGGCCTTGCACGCGATCCGGCACGCGTGCGCTCGGCGGCGGAGGTGGTGCGCGGCGACGCGCTGACGGGCGAGGGGCTCGCGGAGGCGCTCGACGAGGTGGAGGTGGCGTACTACTTGATCCACTCGATGGAGCGAATCGGGCGCGCGCGCAACGGCGCGCGCCCGTTTCAAGAACGCGAGCGCGTGGCCGCGGAGACGTTTGCCGCGGCGGCGACCGCGGCGGGGGTGCGGCGGATCGTGTACCTCGGCGGCCTGCTCGGCGATTGCGTCAACGATTCACATCGCTCGCGCCACCTGTCCAGCCGCGAGAGCGTAGAGCGCATCCTGCTGACGGCGGTTCCCGACTCGGTTGCGCTGCGCGCGTCGATCGTGGTCGGCGCGCGCTCGCGCTCGTTTCGCCTGCTGGTGCGGCTGGTCGAGCGAATGCGCGTGCTCGCGCTTCCCGCTTGGCGCAGGTTTCGCACGCAGCCGATCGACGAGCGCGACATCGCGGAGATGCTGGTCGCTTCGGCGACGGCGGCGATCGGCGGGCGCTCACTCGACGTCGGCAGTCCGGACGTGCTGTCCTACGGCGAGATGATCGAGCGGATCGCCGATCTGATGCTGGTCAACCGCCCGTCGCTGGGGCTCGGGGTGAGCATGACCGGGGTGACGGCACGCGTCGCCGCAGCGATCGCACACGAGGACCCCGAGCTGGTGTTGGCGCTGATGGAGAGCCTCAGCGGCGACCTGTTGCCGGCCGATGACCACGCCGCGGAGCTGTTGGGGGTGGAGTTGCATTCGTTTGACTCGGCGGTAGAACATGCGCTTGGCGAGTGGGAAGAATCCGAGCCGCTGGCTGCGCGCTGATTGGTGTGTTGTGAATGAGCCTGGTGACCGTCTCCACGAAGATCGATGCCTCGCGCGAGGCCGTGTGGGAGATGGTCATGGATCCTAAGCGCCTGGGCGATTGGGTCACGATTCACCGCAAGCTGGTGAGTGCCGACGACGGCCCGCCACGCGTGGGCTTTGCGATGGAGCAGCGGATCCATTTGCGCGGCGTCAGCCTCGACGTTCACTGGAAGCTGGTCGAGTGCGACCCCTGTGCGCGGGCCGTTTGGGAGGGTCGCGGCCCGGCGCGCTCGCGCGCGCATACGGAATACCTCTTGCGCGAAGCCGACGGCGGGACGGGTTTTGACTATCGCAACGAATTTCGCCCACCGCTCGGGCCGATCGGCGCGCTGGTCAGCCGGGCGCTCGTCGGAGGGATGCCCGAGCGGGAGGCGAGACGCACACTTGACCGTCTGCGCACTCACCTTGAGAAACCGGTCGTTGCAGGGAACTAGTGTAAGGTGCTGCACGAGACGAGAAGGTTCGATTAAGCGCACATTTACCTAGTGATGAGGATGTAACCGTGACCGACTTCCTTGACGAGAAGCGCCAAGAGATCGCACAGCGACTGAAAGAGCTGAAGCCTGCTGTCGACGAGTACAACCGCCTCGAGGCAGCCGCCTCGGCCCTGCAGGGTGTCGGCGGTTCTTCCACGACCGCGACCGCCACGACCGCGACCGCCACGGCCCCGCGCCGCCGCGGACCGGGACGCCCGCGCGGCTCGGTCAACCGCAAAGCCGCTTCCACGACGGCTCCGGCGAAAGCGACACGCAAAAAAGCTGGGCGCCCGGCGAAACGTCGCGCCGGCCGGCGCAAAGGCAGCGGCACGCGCGCGGCTGAGGCACTGTCGTTCGTGCAGGGCCAGCCGGGCATCACGATTCCCGAGCTCGCGGCGAAGATGGGCATCAAGCAGAACTACCTCTACCGCGTGCTTCCTGGGCTCGAGCAGGAAAAAAAGGTAGCCAAGCAGGGCCGCGGCTGGCACGCGAAATCGTAGTCGGCAGCGCCTGAGAATTGAACACAAGAGAGGCGCGGTCTTTCGGCCGCGCCTCTTTTTGTGCCTATCCGGCCAGGTCGATTCGCAGACCGACTCCGCGCGACTCGCTCGCCGCTGGATCAGACCCCGAGCTAGATCAGACCCTGATCCTTGACGGTGTCGTGCTCGTCGGTGAGCTCGGCGACGGAGAGGTCGATTTTGGTGCGCGAGAAGTCGTCGAGCTCGAGGCCTCCCACGATCGCGTACTCGCCGCTTGAGCACGTGCAGGGAAAGCCGCTGATGAGGCCCTCGGGAATGCCGTAGGAGCCGTCGGAGGCGATGCCCATGGAGACCCATTGGCCGTTGGTGCCGGTGACCCAGTCGCGCACGTGGTCGATGGCGGCGTTGGCGGCGGAGGCGGCGCTGGAGGAGCCGCGCGCCTCGATGATCGCGGCGCCGCGTTTGCCGACGTTTGGCAGGAAGTCGTTTTCGATCCACGCCTGGTCGTCGACGACGGCTGCGGCCTGGCGCCCGCCGACGTGCGCCTGGAACAGATCCGGGTACATGGTCGGAGAGTGGTTGCCCCAGACGCCCATGCGGCTGACGTCGGTGACGGGCACGGCGGCCTTTGCGGCCAGCTGGGCGATGGCACGGTTGTGGTCGAGTCGCATCATCGACGTGAAGCGCTCGCGCGGGATGTCTGACGCATTGTTCATGGCGATCAGGCAGTTCGTGTTGGCGGGGTTGCCGACGACGAGCACCTTGACGTCGTCGGCGGCGTTGTCGTTGAGCGCCTTGCCCTGCACGGTGAAGATCTTGCCGTTCTCGGAGAGCAGCTCGGCGCGCTCCATGCCCTTGGTGCGCGGACGCGAGCCGACGAGCAGCGCGACGTTGACGCCGTCGAAGGCTTCGTTGGGATCGTCGTGCAGGTCCAGTCCGCAGAGCAGCGGGAACGCGCAGTCGATGAGCTCCATCGCGACGCCCTCGAGCGCGCCCATCGCAGGAGGTATCTCCAGCAGGCGCATGTCGACGGGCTGATCGGGACCGAGCAGCTGTCCGCTGGCGATGCGAAAGACGATGCTGTAGCCGATCTGCCCGGCTGCGCCGGTGACCGTTACACGTACGGGTTGGCTCACGGGTTCATCTCCTGGGTGCGGTACTTGGGTAACAAGTTCTGATTATTTGGTTTGCGTGCGCCGTGCAGCTGCGGCGCGCGCCGTCCTGCGTTTCGCCGCGACGTTCAAGCCATCGCCTGTTTGAGGTTCTCGTCGATCGAGGCGAGGAACTGCTCGGTCGTCTGCCAGGGCTGGTCGGGGCCGATGAGCAGGGCGAGATCCTTGGTCATCTTGCCGCTTTCGACGGTCTGCACGCAGACGCGCTCGAGCGTCTGCGCGAACTCGCTGACGGCGGGCGTGTCGTCCATGCGCCCGCGCGCCTGCAGGCCGCGCGTCCACGCGAAGATCGAGGCGATCGGGTTGGTCGACGTGGGCTTGCCCTGCTGGTGGGAGCGGTAGTGACGTGTGACGGTGCCGTGCGCGGCCTCGGCCTCGACGGTCTTGCCGTCGGCGGTCATCAGCACGCTGGTCATCAGCCCGAGCGAGCCGTAGCCCTGCGCGACGGTGTCGGACTGCACGTCGCCATCGTAGTTCTTGCACGCCCACAAGTAGCCGCCTTCCCACTTCAGCGCCGCAGCGACCATGTCGTCGATCAGGCGGTGTTCGTAGGTGATGCCGGCGGCCTCGAAGTCACGCTTGAACTCCGCCTCGTAGATCTCTTGAAAGAGGTCTTTGAAGCGCCCGTCGTAACGCTTGAGGATCGTGTTCTTGGTCGACAGGTAGACGGGAAAGCCGCGGTCCAGGCCGTAGCGCAGCGAGGCG
>JADGPP010000011.1 GCA_017882375.1 Solirubrobacteraceae bacterium
CGCAGGGCCGTGGTCGGGCCGAAGCTCTTGGTGATGTGCTCGACGCGCAGCACGTCGTCCGGCGCCGAGGTTGGCGCGACGATCTTCTCGGCCGGGAGCCCCTGCTCAGCCAAGGCCGGACCCCGTGCGCACGCGTTGGACGTAGACGTTGACCGACATCGCGATCAGGATCGCGAGGCCCAGGTAGAGGTCCAGGTAGTTGGCGCTGACGCCCTGGATTATCAACCCGTCGTGGAGCACTCCGAGGAACAGGGCGCCGATCAGGGCGCCGACAACCGTGCCCGACCCGCCACGCAGCAGCGTCCCGCCGATCACGGCCGCGGCGATCCCCTGGAACAGGATGTCGTTCGAGCCCGACGGGTCGGGAGTCGCGGTCACGGCGCGCACCGCCTCGAGGATGCCAACCAGGCCGGCGCAGGTCGCGCACAGCACGAAGTTGCGAATCAGCACGAGGCGGACGCGGATGCCCGCCTCTGCGGAGCCGAGGCGGTTGCCGCCGACGGCGACCGTGTAGACGCCCCAGCGCGTGAACGTCAGCACGGCCTGCAGGATCACGACGATGCCAAGCGCCCAGATCAGCTCCGAGTAGGTGCCGCCACCGAACACCTGCGCGAATGAGTTGACGTGCAGCGCGGAGGTGCCCGGCGTGGCCACAGGTGCGGTGTGGGAGATGATCAGCGTCAGGCCGTCGAGCGTGAACAGCATCCCGAGCGTCGTGACGAACGACGAGATGCCGATGACGGCGACGAAGAAGCCGTTGATCGCACCGACTGCCATGCTGACGAAGAGCGACAGGACCACGGCCGGGATCAGCGGGACGCCGGCCTGGTTGAGCTTGTAGAAGACGAACGGCGAGAGCAGGTAGACGGCGCCGATCGAGAGGTCGATCTCGCCGTTGATCATCACGAACACCTCGCCCGCGCCGAGGATCGCCAGCGGCGCGAAGTACGGCAGCAGCGTCTTGAAGTTCGACAGCGTCGCGAAGTTCTTGGCGTTCGCCGAGAAGTACACCGCCGTCACGATCGCGACGACGATGATGCTGCCCTCGCGCAGCGTCAGGAAGCCGCGGACGATCTTCAGCGCGCCCCCGCCAAGGGCCCGGCTCGTGCTCGCCGGACCCTCGGGTGGAGACTGCGCCGGAACCTCGCTGCCAGACGCGACCGCCACGACCGGCGCCTACGCGACGCCGGCAGCCGTTGCGGTGCCCTCGTAGCGGCTCTTCGTGCTGTTGTAAGGCTTGACCGTTTCTGCGGTCAGGAACTTCAGGCCGGTGTTGACGTCGGCGATGCCCGAAAGCGTCTTCGACGCCTGGTAGAGGTACAGCTCGAGGATCGGCAGGAAGCCCTGCAGGTAGGGCTGCTGGTCGATCGTGAACTGGATCTCGCCCGAGGCGAGCAGCTGCTCGGTGATTTCCAGCAGGTCATACCCGCCGCCCTTCACCTTGCCCTTGAGGCCGTGCTTCTGGATCGTCTGGGCGATGCTCTGAGTGGAGCCGGCGTCGACCGCGAACATGCCCTTCGTGTTCGGGTGGCCGGTGATGTAGGAGTCGATCACGGACAGCTCCGCCGGGACGGCCGCGCCGGTCGCGACCGTGTGCGTGGTGATCCCGGACTTGCCTTTGAGCGTCTTCAGCGCGCCGTCGATCCGCGGCTGGATGTTGAGCGAGCCCGGCGTCGCGATGAACAGCGCCACGTCGCCCGAGGGCACGAGTTCCGCGATGTGTTCGCCCATCTTTTCGCCCGAGACGAACAGGTCCTGGCCGATGTAGGCCAGGCGCGGGTTGGTCTTCGCGTCGGCGTTGTAGGCGACCACCGGGATCTTCGCCGACAGCGCCGACTGCACCGGTGAGTTGAATGCCTTTTCATCGACCAACGAGACCGCGATCCCGTCGACGCCGGCGCTGACCGCGCTGTTGACGGCGTTGACCATCTCCGAGACGTTGCTCGACTGCGAGCCGGTCCACTGGTAGGAGCAGCCGAGCAGCTTGCACGCATCGGCGGCGCCGTACTGGGTGGGGACGAAGAACGGGTTCGTCGTCACGTGGTTGACGATGGTGAATTTGTAGCTCTTGCTCGCGGCAAAGATGCTGCCCGCGCCGCTGCCGCTCGACGCGCTGGAGCCGCAGGCGCTCAGGATGCTGCCCACTGAGCCGGCTGCGATACCGGTCAGCGCCGTGCGGCGCAGGAACGCACGTCGGTCGAAGCCCGGCCGATCGGTCTCCTTCCTGTCCAAGTGCTCGAGACGCTCTACCGCTTCGTGTGCCTGATCGGTGTCTGACATCTGGCTCTCCTCCTGGCTTGAAAGGCCTGCGCAGTGCGGACGCAGAAACGGGATAAACGCTACCTTGCCTCTAATCGCAACCATAGTCAATACGTGGGTCGGTGGGAATGCCGCAATCAGCTGCGGGAAACCCGCACGCGCGGCTGCCTGCGAGCGTGGCGCGGATTCGACCTGCGAGAGCACTCACGGACGTCGGTATACCCTCGGGGTATGGCGCGGAAACACCCTGTCCCGCCCGCACCCGGCGCAGCTGAGTCTCGCCGGGACGGCGGCGGACCCGAGCAGCGAGGTCGACAGGGGGAGACCGGCGAGCGCTTCGGTCCGGTCGCCGTCGCGCGTTTGCGAAAAGACGATGGCCGCGCGCTGATCCTCTACAGCCACGACGAGGACGCCGGCGACGCGACCGATCGCCCGCCCGCGACCGGCGGCGAGCAGGCATGAGCGAACTGCGCTTCAACGAGCTGCGCGCCGAGCAGGCATGAGCGAACTGCGCTTCAACGAGCTGCGCGGCGAGCAGGTCGTGTACGCGATCGATCGCCAGGACCGCACGTTCCTGCCCGCGCGCGAGCACTGCCCGCTGGACCCCACACGCCTGGGCGAGCCGCCGACGGAGATCCCCTTCGCGGCGTTTCAGATAGCCGTGTTCGACAACCGCTTTCCCGCCTTTCAGGCGCCGGGCGGGGCGGCGGAGGTCGTTGTGTACACCGACCGGCACGACGGCTCGTTCGCCACGCTGTCGCCGCAGCGCGCGCAGGCGCTGATGTGGGTCTGGCGCCATCGCTACCAAGAGCTCGGCGCCAGGCCGGACGTCGAGTACGTGATGATCTTCGAGAACCGCGGCGTGGAGGTGGGCGTCACGCTGCACCACCCGCACGGGCAGATCTACGGCTATCCGTTCGTGCCGCCGGTGGCCACGCTGGAGCTGGCGGCCGACGAGCGCGTGGGCGGCTGTGCTCCGTGCGCGCTGCTCGCGCGCGAGCTCGGCGACGCGCAGCGCATCCTGATCGAGCGCGACGGCGTCGTCGCCTACGTCCCGCACGCCGCGCGCTGGGCCTACGAAGCGCACGTGGTGATGCGCGAGCACCGCGCCAGCCTGCTCGACTGCGAGCCCGACGAGCTGCGCGAGCTGTCGCAGGTCCTGCAGGCGCTCGTGCGCGGCTACGACGAGCTGTTCGAACGCCCGTTCCCGTACGTGATGGTCGTCCACCAGGCGTCGACCTGCGAGCCGGCGGACTCGCCGGCGCGGCGCGGGCACGTGCACGTCGAGTTCTACCCACCGCTGCGCACCGCCGAGAAGCTCAAGTTCCTCGCCGGATCGGAGCAGGGCGCCGGCACGTTCATCTCCGACACGCTGCCGGAGGAGTCGGCCGTCGCGCTGCGCGAGGCGATCGCCCGTGCTGCCTGAGCGCGCCGGCGCGTTCGCTCCCGGGCGCGTCAACCTGATCGGCGAGCACACCGACTACAACGGCGGCCTGGCGCTGCCGTTCGCGATCTCTCAGGGGATCGTCGTGCACGCGCAAGCGAGTGCCGAGGAGTGGATTCGTGCACTCGCCGTCGATTTGGATGAGGAGGATGCGTTCGCGCTGACAGACCGTGCGCGTTGCGACGGCTGGCGCGCGTTCGTGCGCGGCACGGTGGCCGAGCTCGACGACGCGGGCACGCCGTCGCCGGGCGCGCGCCTGCAGATCGGCGGCGACCTGCCGCGCGGCGCCGGCCTGTCCTCGTCGGCCGCGCTGGAGGTCGCGCTGTGCCTGGCGCTCCTCGCCCTGTCGGGCGAGCGCGTGGAGCCGCTCGGCGCGACGGACAGCGCCGGGCGGCGGCTGGAGATCGCGCAGCTGTGCGCTCGCGTGGAGAACGAGTGGGTCGGCGCGCAGACCGGGCTGCTCGACCAGCTCGCATCGCTGTTCGGACAGCGCGACACGGCGCTGCGCATCGACTTTCAGACGCTCGACATCCAGCCGGTGGCGCTGACGCTGGGCGACTGGCGGCTGGTCGTGCTCGCCTCCGGCCAGCGCCACGCGCATTCCGGCGGCGACTACAACGAGCGTCGCGCCGAGTGCGCGCAGGCGTGCGCGCTGCTCGGCGTCTCGACGCTCAGCCAGGCGAGCACCGACGACGTCGCGCGCCTGCCGGATCCGCTGCGCCGTCGGGCGCGTCACGTGCTCGGCGAGAACGAGCGCGTGACCGCCGCCGTGCAGGCGCTGCGCGAGGGCGACATGCCGGCGCTCGGGCGCCTGCTCGACGCCACGCACGCGAGCCTGCGCGACGACTACGAGATCTCCACGCCGGCCGTCGAGGCGACGGTCGCTCGGCTGCGCGACGCCGGCGCAGCCGGCGCACGGATCATGGGCGGCGGCTTCGGCGGCTGCGTGCTCGGCCTGTTCGCACCCAGCGCGCAACCGCCGCACGACGCGATCGAGGTGCGGCCCGGTCCCGGCGCGCACCTGCTCGACGACAATCCCGAGACCTCGACGGCGACGTCGCTGAAGAACGGCGCCTGAGCGCTCGCTGGCGTCGTGCTCGGCGCAGCGAGCCGGCGCTCACAGGCGCGCGGCGACGAGCGCGCACGCGGTCACGACGACGGCCAGCGACAGCGCCGCGAGCGCTCCGTCCAGTGGCGCCAGCAGGCGCGGCAGCGACAGCTCTTCGGTGCGCCCGTCCGACAGCGTGCGCACGCCGGTGACCGAGCTCGTGCGCCGGCGCAGCTCGCGCGCCGGTGAGCTGAGGCGGCGCTGGGCGATGCTCAGCACCATGCAGGCAAGCGCGATCAGCACGCCCGGCAGCGCGATGCGCAGCGAGTTGACGAAGTAGCCGGTGAACGCCGGGAAAGCGCCCCAGCCGATCGCGAACCACAGGTCGCCGTGCAGGCGCCCGCCGGCCCACTCGAGGTTGTAAGCCGGCAGGAACAGGCCGCCGACGACGACCAGCGGCACGAGCAGCGGCGAGACGGTGATCGCTCCGGCCACGCCGATCGCCAGCGCGCCGAGCAGGCTCGCCGCCGCCAGCGCGATCAGCGTGCGGTCGCCCAGGCCCGTGGCGAGCGGGCGGTCGTGCAGCTCGTCGAGCGCGTGCGCCGCCACGCCGACCGCCAGCGCGAACGCCGCCAGACCCCACAGCAGGCGGTCGACGTGCAGATGCGGCGCGACCGCCGCGCCGAGCGCGAAGTAGCTCAGGTGCCACGCCGTGTACGGCGGGTGCAGCAGGGTAAGAAGCTCGCCCACGCGCCCGCGTCCGAGCGCGTAGAAGGCGGGACGCTCAGGCGCCGCGCGCATCGCCGGTCCCCGCGGCCTTCGTGGCCGACATGACGATGCCGCCGCCAAGGCTCATCCGCCGCACGCTCACGTCCGCCAACCCGGCTTCGCGCCAGTAGCCGGCGATCTGCTGCACGGGATGGCGCGCGTAATAGCCGCGAATGCTCGGCCCGAGAAAGCGCCCGACCTCGGCCCACTCGCGCGAGGCCAGGCGGCCGAGCACGGGTAGCCCCACCGCCGTGTAGAACCTCCACGCGACGCGCGCTGCCGGCAGCGGCGGGACGCCGAACTCCAGCGACGCGACGCGGCCGCCCGGCTTGACCACGCGTGCGAGCTCGCGCAGCGTCGCCGGCGGGTCGTCGACGTAGCGCAGCAGGTACGTGAACGTCAGCGCGTCGAAGCTCTCGTCGTCAAACGGCAGCCGCTCGGCCTGACCTTCGACGAGCTCCACGCGACCGTCGCCGGCGAAGCGCGCGCGAGCGCCCGCAAGCATCTGCGCGCTCTGGTCGACGCCGACGACCGTGCAGTCGCCGCGCGCGAGCAGCTCCGCGGCGACCATTCCCGTGCCGGTCGCCACGTCGAGCACGCGCGCGCCCGGCGCCGGCGCGACGGCGTCCACCAGCGCGCGCCGCCAGCGCGGGTCCTGACCGAAGCTCAGCGCGGCCGAGAGGAAGTCGTAGCGGCGCGGCAGCCCGCGGAAGAGCTCCAGCGCCTCGCGCTTGCGCGGGGACCGGAGGCCGCTCGAGGCGGCGTCGTCTGCGCCGCTTGAAGGGTTGGGGCTCATGCTGTTGGCAATCTGAAAGGCTAACCGGCGTCCGCCTCACGCACTCCGGCCGGCCAACACGCCAAACGAGCACTCATCATCAACTCCTCAGCGACCCCAGGCCGACCATACGTCGCGCTGATCACCGGCGCCGGGAGCGGAATCGGCGAGGCGACCGCGCGGCGGCTGGCGCGTGACCCGGACTGTTCGCTCGCGCTCGTCGCCCGTCGCCAGGAGCGGCTGGCGCTCCTCGCCGCCGAGCTCGGCGAGCAGCGTGTGAGCGTGCTGGCCGTCGACCTGCTCGACGAGGACGCGCCCGAGCGCATCCACCAGCATGTGCTGCAACACCACGGGCGGCTCGATCTGCTCGTCAACAACGCCGGCGCCGCCTGGCGCGCGCGCTTCGCAGACGGCGGCTACGCCAACGTCAAGCGCACGATGGCGATCAACTTCGACGCGCAGGTGCGCCTGACCGAGGCGCTGCTGCCCTTGCTGCGCGAATCGGCGCCGAGCGCGATCGTCAACGTATCCTCGACCGCCGGGCGAATGGCGCGCGCCGGGTCCGGCGCCTACAGCGCGTCGAAGTTCGCGCTCGCCGGCTGGTCGGATGCGCTGTGGGCCGAGGAGCGCCCGTACGGCGTGCACGTCGGGCTCGTGCTCCCCGGCTTCATCGCCACCGAGGGCTTTCCGCAGTCGGAGCTGACCGAGAAACCGCTGACCCGCTGGATCGTCTCCACGCCCGATCGCGCTGCCGAGGCGATCTACCAGGCCGGCGTGCAGCGCCATCCCGAGCGCTACGTGCCGCGCCCCTACGCCATCGCCGCAGCGCTGCGCGCCGTCGCCCCGTGGCTCGTGCGCCGCGTGCTCGGCGGAGGGGCCGCAACGGTCATGACGACGGCCACCGGCCCCGACATCGCGGCGCGCCAGAACGGCTCCACGCCCGCGGACTAAGCTGGGGCAATCGCCACCCGCGCACTACTGACCGGGGCGACCGGCTTCATCGGTGGCCGGCTCGCCGAGTCGCTGATCGCCTCCGGCGCCTCCGTCCGCTGCCTCGTGCGCGACCCCGCGCGAGCGCGCGAGCTGGAGCGCCTGGGCTGTGAGATCCGCCGCGGCGACGTCACCGACGAGGCCAGCCTGCGCGGCGCCGGCGAGCAGATCGACGTCGCCTACTTCCTCGTGCACGCGATGGCCGGCGGCGCCGGCTATGCCGAGCGCGAGCGCAGCGGCGCGGAGAACTTCGCGCGGATGGCCAAGCGCGAGGGCGTCGCGCGCGTCGTCTATCTCGGCGGCCTCGGCGACGAGCGCGTGTCCAGCCATCTGCGCAGCCGCCACGAGACGGCGATGACGCTCGCCGCAAATGGGCCGCCGCTTACATACTTTCGCGCCGCGATGGTTGTCGGCGCGCGCAGCGAGTCCTACCGCACGATTCGCCACCTCGTCAAACGGCTGCCCGTGATGATCGCGCCCTCGTGGCTGCGCAAGGCCACGCAGCCGATCGGCATCGACGACGTCGTCGAGTACCTGCGCCGCGCCCCCGAGGTGCCCGAGTCGGCCGGTCGCGAGGTGCAGATCGGCGGCCCCGACGTGCTCTCCTACGCCGACATGCTCGACCGCATGGCGCTGGCGATGGGCGTGCGTCCGCGCCCCAAGCTGCCCGTCCCCTTCATCACGCCGTGGCTGTCGGCGCTGTGGCTCGGGCTCATCACGCCCGTCGACACCAACGTCGCGCGGCCCCTGGTCGAGGGCCTGACGACGGAGACCGTCGTCACCGATCCCAGCGGCGCCGCGGCGTTCGGCATCTCCCCCGCGCCGTTTGACCAGACGCTGCGCCGCGCGCTCGCCGAAGAGCATCAGATGCAGGCCGGCGCGGACGAGTAGGCTGGCGGCCTGTGCCCCGCGTCGGCACGAGAACCCAGATCAGGAGGCCCGCATGCTCATCACCACCATGAACGACTTGCCCGGCTATGAGATCAACGAGGTGCTCGGCGAGGTCTTCGGCCTGACCGTGCGCGCGCGCAACGTCGGCGCGCAGATCGGCGCCTCGTTCAAGTCGCTTGTCGGCGGCGAGCTCAAGGGCATGACCAAGATGCTCGCCGAAGGCCGCGTGCACGCTCAGGAGCGCCTCGAAGAGGAGGCCACGGCGAAGGGCGCCGATGCGGTCGTCGCCTTCCGCTTCGACACCTCCGAGCTCGGCACCACGTGGACTGAGATCTGCGCCTACGGCACCGCCGTGCGCGCGACCAAGCTCTAGCCCTCCGCCCGGCGCGGCGGCAGGGAGCGAGCCGGCGCTCTGCGACAATCACGCGCCATGCGCCGGACGCTCATCCTGCCCGTGCTCGTCCTCGCCGGCGCTCTGCTCGCGTCCTGCGGCAAGGGCTCGCTCACCGCCACCAGCCGACAGGCCTCCGCCGCGCACTCCGGCGGGCCGACGTCCAGCCCGACCCCTCCCGCGAGCCCTCCCGGCGACCACACGCCGAGCAAGCAGCGCGCGGTCGCGTTCGCGCACGCCGTCAACCTGACCTCCGCCGACGTGCCGGGCTTCACAGCCACCAAGAAACACGACAGCAGCTCCGGCAAGGAAAAGCAGCTCGAACGTCAGATGCTGCGCTGCGCCGGACTCAGCGGGTCGGCCAAGGCGGTCGTCGAAGAAAGCTCCAAGAGCTTCCGGCTCAAACACCAGATCATCGATCTCGGCGTCAGCTCGGAAGTCGCCGTGCAGTCCAGTGCCGCCCAGGCGCAGAAAGGCCTCTCGGCGATCCGCAGCGGACACGTGCGCGGGTGCTTCTCGCGCTACCTGCAGCAGATCTTCAAGGGCCAGCAGGCCAACGGCGCGACCGCCGGCCCGGTGACGATCCAGTCGGGCACGCCGCCCGCACCGGGAATGAACGGGAGCTTCGGTTGGCGCGTCACGGCGACCTTCGACGTGCGCGGCATCAAGGTGCCGATCTACCTGGACTTCCTCGGCTTCGTCGACGGGCCCAGCGAGGTCACGCTGCTCAGCTCCGGGCTGCTGCAGCCCTTCCCGGCGGCCGTCCAGCAGCACCTGTTCACGCTGCTGCTGTCGCGCGCGCGGAGCCACACGCTGTGAGCGATCGGACGTGGAGCGACGTCGACCGGATCGTCGAGCGGCAGCTGATCGGCGAGGATCGCGACCTCGACGCCGCCCTCGCGGCCAACGCCGCCGCGGGTCTGCCGCCGATCGCCGTCACCCCCAGCCAGGGCAAGCTGCTGCACCTCCTCGCGCGCTCGATCGGCGCGCGCTCGATCCTCGAGATCGGCACGCTCGGCGGCTACAGCTCGATCTGGCTGGCGCGCGCGCTCACCGATGGGGGTCGCCTGGTGACGCTCGAGGCCGACGCGCGCTACGCCGAGCTCGCCGAGTCGAACATCGAGCGTGCCGGCCTCGGCGAGCTCGTCGACGTGCGCGTCGGCAAGGCGCTAGACACGCTGCCCCAGCTCGCCGCCGAGCAGCCCGAGCCATTTGACCTGGTCTTCATCGACGCCGACAAGACGCACACGCCCGACTACTTCCAGTGGGCGCTGCGCCTCACGCGTCCCGGCAGCGTGATCATCGCCGACAACGTGATCCGCGACGGGGCGCTCGCCGATCCCGACAGCACCGATTCAGCCGTGCTCGGCTCGCGGCGCCTGCACGAGATGCTCGCCGGCGACCGATCGGAGATCGGCCAACGCGTGAGCGCCACGACGATCCAGACGGTCGGCGCCAAGGGCTACGACGGCTTCACCTTCGCGCTCGTCCTCGGCGCCGGCGAGCCCGACGGCAGCGACAGGTAGCGCAGGACGTCGCCGCTTGACGCGGTTGAAGCCTCTGCCTCTCTCACCCGTTCGCAAGCCAGACGGGCAGAGGCCACAGCGAGGTGTTCTGTTTACGAACTGCGATAGCAATCGTATATACGATGTAGATACCATGGCTATCGCTGGCTCTACTCGTACACACCAAGCCCAATGCTGCGTAACTACCATGGCTATCGCTGGCACCACAAGCGGCCGCGGGTGGTGCGCGATGAACCTGAGTTGAGCGTCTAGGCCGCGAGGCGCTGCAGGACCTCGTCGGCGTCGGTGCCGTGTGCGTGCAAGGCGCGCTCGAAGACCGTCCCGTACACCTCCATCACCGCCATCAGCACGTCGATCGTGCCGATTCCCGCCGCGCCTCGACCGATCGCCACGCGCGCGGCGTGTTCGGTGACGAGCGCGATCACGTCGCGGTGGTCGGGGTTGACGGCGTCGGCGAAGCGCTCGCCGTCGACGGACTCTCCGGCGTGCGCGCACAGCGAGTCCTCGCTGACGCCGAGCGCCTGCAGCGCGGCGCCGACCTCTCCGTGCAGGCGCAGCAGGCGCAGCCAGCGCTCGGCCTCGTCCTCGGGCGTGCGCGCGAACGGGATCGCCGTAGCGGCGATGCCGAGGACGATCGCCGCGTCGGGGGCCAGTTTCGGCGCTGGGCTCATCGCGCTCCCACCGCGGTCAGCGCCGCCGCGTGGATGACGTTGTCGTGTGCGAGCTCGACGTGCGGTGGCCCGTCGCCGAGGCTCAGCTCCAGCAGGGCGCTGTCGCGGAGATCCAGCTCGGCGCGCGCCGAGTCGATGACGCCGGCGGCCGCAACCGCCGTCATGCCCGACTCGCGCAGGAAGCGCTCGGCGCGTCCGCTGGCAACCGCGGCGCGGTCGAGCTCGAGCAGCTCGTGCACGATCGCCGGCGAGCCCGCGCCGTTCTCGACGCGCAGCAGGCACGCGGCCATGTCGTCGGGACGGGCGTCGGTGCGCTCGGCGACGCTGTCGAGCAGCGCCCGGGCCGTCGCCTCGCGCCCGAGATCGCCGAGTGCGCCGACCAGCCGCTCGGCCCCGAAGAGATCCCCTTCGATGCGCGCCTCGGTGACGCCGTCGGTGTGGAAGCACAGCCGTGCCGGGCCCGGAACGGAGATCACCGTCTCGCGCGTCCCCGTTCGCATCCCCGCGCCGATCGGCGGCGCCGAGCACGCGGTCGTCAGCTCGATCGCCTCGAGCGAGCCGTCGGCGCCGTCGCCGTCGCCGAGCACGACGGGCGGCGGGTGACCGGCGCTCGCGTAGGTGAGCGTGCGCTCGCGCGGGTGGTAAATCGCGGCGACGACCGTCGCAAACGAGCCTGCGAGCTGGCGCTCGAGCACGCTCCCGGCGGTCTGCAACGCGTTGCGCGGGGCCAGGCCGGCCTCGAGGTAGGCGCGCACGGTGAAGCGAACGAGCGCCGTGTGCGGCAGTGCCTCGCGCCCGTGGCCGGAGACGTCGCCGACGATCACCGCCAGGCGCCCGTCGTCGAGGGCGAACACGTCGTAGAAGTCGCCGCCCGCGCCAGGTCCGTCGGCGGGACGGTAGGCGACGGAGGTCGCAACGGGACCCAGGCGGACAGGCGGGACGGGGAGCAGCGCGGCCTGCAGCAGCCCCACGTCTTCGAGCAGCTGCCCGCGCTGGCGGGCCAGCCGCCGGGCGCGCACGCCGGACAGGCGCGAGCGCCCGGCCAGCGCGAGCGCGAGCGCGACGAGCGCCGCAATCAGGATGCGCACGGGGATCGGCACGACGCCGACGATCCGCGTGATCGTTTTCACGAGCGCCGGTTGCGCGGCGCTGGTCTGCGTGTGCTTGACCGCAGCTCGCGCCGCAGCGCTCGCCTTCGCGCCGCTCCCGCTAGACGGCGCGAGCAGCGCGACGGGCGCCGTGGCGACAGTGGTCGGGCTGCCCGGCGCGTGCGCCGCGACGCGGTGCCGCGCGTTGCGCGTTGCGCGTTGCGTGTGCACGCCGGCGGCGGCGATCGCCTTGGCGACGGGCGCGACGGAGGTGATCGAAGCCGGTCCGGTGCCGGCCACGGGGCTCGCTGCGGACGAGGACAGCGAGGCCGCGGTGGCGCTCGGGCCCGCCGTTTCCTGCGACAACGCGACGGTCGACGCTTCCTTCCCCTTGCCGATCTTCAGCACAGGGGTGGGACTGACGGATTCTTTGCTTTCTTCTTTGCCGCCTTTTTCTTTGCCGCCGCCTCTTTCTTTCCCTTTGCCTTTGTGTTTGCGCGCGAGCGCTTCGGCGCCCTGCCTTGATTCGTCGGCGGACACGGCCGCGGCCTGACTGCCCGGCGCGCTCGACGTTTCGCCGCGCGCTGCGCCCTCCTGGTGTCGGTGCCCGCGCGCGAGCGGCGGTTCGCGGTCGAGCCTGCGCAGTCCCAGTCCGGGCCCTGTCCCAGCTCCAGCTCCAGCTCCAGGCGGCGGTCCGGGGGCGGGCTGGATCGCTCGGCCGTGGCGGCCGTGGGCGGCGATGGGCGGCTCGCCGGGCGGTGGCGCGGGAGCCGGCGCGATGGCGGGCGCCGCGGGCACGCTTTCGGCCTGCACGGCACGTTCGGCGTGTTTGCCGTGCGGCGCGACGGTCGCTTCGCCAGAGACCGCCGAGCTGGATGTCGAGTTGGCGGGTTTGGCGGCCTGCGCCGTCGGCAGCGCGCCGAGGCCGAGCACGCAGCAGCCGGCGGCGATCGCGACAGCCACGCGCCGTGATGCTCGCGCGCCTCGCGCCGGTCGGTTTGCGTGGCTGGCCATGGGCGGCCCTGCGCCTCTCACCCGATCCGCGCGGTGTGTCCTCGGACGTGGGCGAGCGCCTCATCGAGCGTCGGGAAGATCGCGAACGCGCCATCCATCCCCGACAGCTCGAAGATCTTCAGCACGTTGGTGTTGACGCAGACGATCGCCAGGCGGGCGCCCACGTCGAGGCTCCTGTTCACGCCGACGAGCACGCTGAGCGCCGTCGAGTCCATGAACCTGACACGCGTGAGGTCCACCACGAGCTGCTTGTAGCCGGCGTCGACGGAGTCGACGAGCGCCCACTTCAGGCTCGGCGCGCGGCCGAGATCGAGCTCTCCTTCCAGCGCGACGACGCTTGTGCGCTCGTCGGGCTGGCTCTGGATGATCCCGAACGCCCCGGTGAAGGGCTCTGGGCTGGATGTATCGGCAGTAGTCAGCATCGGGCTCCTCTGAATTCCACGCTTAGCAGCAGCTTCGGCCGGCGCCTGGCTCGAGCATTACTTCGGCCGCCGCGGGATCAAACGTGTGTCCAGTTTCCGACTCGCGAGGACTGACGACCGGCCAGCGGCGCGGGCCTGCGCACGATCCGCTCCCGCCACCCCCGCCGGGCGAGCACGAGCTACGCGGTCGCGCCGGCAGCCAGTCGCCTGCCCATCCACACGTGCGGGATGCCGGCGTCGTCGAACGGCTTGGATTCGACGCTGAAGCCGGCGCGCTCGTACAACTCCATGGCGCGTATCTGTGCGGCGAGGCGAACCTTCGCGTGGCCCTCCTCGCGGGCACGCGCCGAGGCGATCGCGAGCATGCGCGCGGCGACGCCGCGATGACGCCAGTCGGCCAGCACGGCGACGCGCCCGATTCTCGCGTCGGCCTCGCCGAGCAGCAGGCGCAGCGTCGCGACGACGCCGCCGGCGGCGTCGTCGGGCACGAGCGCGACGAGGTGAAGTGCCTCGTCGTCGAGCGGGTCGAGCTCCTCGCTGCGCGGCACGCCTTGTTCGCCGCAGAAGACGTGCTCGCGCACGGCCATCGCGCCAGCCACGTCCTCCGGTGTGGCGGCCCAGCGGATGACGATGTCGCCAGCGGCCATGCACGCCAACATAGCGTTGCGCCTGCGACGCTCGAGCGACGCGGGCGGAGTGGGCGGAGTGGGCGGGTCAGGTATTGACGAAGTCGACGATCAGCTGCGCGACGCGCTTGGGCTGCTGGGCCATGAACGCATGCCCGCCGCCGGCGATGCGCTCGACGTGGGTGCCGGGCCAGCGCGCGGCGAGCGCGTCGGCGTTCTGCGGCGGGATCACGACGTCCTCGCTGCCGCAGATCGCAAGCACCGGCGGAGCGTCGCCGCCGGGCAGCGGCTGCGGCTCGGCGTGCCACGCCCGTAGCGCCCGCTCCTGCGCGGCGAGCAGCTCCGGCGAGAGCTGCGCGCGTGCGTCGGCTACGAGCTCGCCGAACTGCCGGTCGATCTCCGGCGCGACGTCCGGCGGGAACAGCAATGAGATCAGCCGTGTCGCCTGCTCGCGTGGCGTGCCCGAATGATCGGTGAGCCGCTCCCAGACGCCCGGTTCTGCGGACACCGCAGTCGGACCGCCGGGAGCGCTCGCGAGCAGCACCAGGGCGTCGACTCGCCCGGGCGAGCGCATCGCCAGGCGCTGCGCCACGTAGCTGCCCATCGACCAGCCGGCGACCGGCGCGCGCGCGATGCCGAGCGCGTCGAGCAGCCGCTCCAGATCGGCCGCCATCGCGTCGATCGTCAGCTCAAACGCGTCGCCAAGCTGCGACGCCCCGGCGCCGCGGTTGTCCGGACAGATCAGCTGGAACGAGCGGCCGAGTGCTTGCAGCAGCGCCGGGTCCCAGTCCGCCGACGACGCGGCGTATCCGTTGACGAGCAGCAGCGGCCTGCCGGCGCCGAGCGATCGCCAGGCAAGGCGCCGCCCGTCGATCTCGATCGTGCGCACCTCGTCGTCGCCGGCCGCGGATTCGCCTCCGCCCGCGCCGCCTTCACCGGCCGCGCTCATGCCGGCGTCTCCTGCAGGCCGACGACGTCCAGCAGCCAGCGCGAGAAGAGCTCGCGCGCGAGCCTGACGGACTCGTGCTCGGCGGCGCCGACCTGCGCGAGCAGCGCCGCCGGCGCGCCCTCGCCGTGCAGCTGCTGCAGCTCGTCGACGAACTCGGACACGCCCATCCACTCACCGGCCAGCGCCGAGTCGACCTCAAGGTGAAACTGCAGTGCGTAGGCGCGCCCAACGACGAACGCCTGCTGCTCGTAGCTGGACGAGCGCGCGAGCTGCACGGCGCCGGGCGGCAGCTCGTAGGTTTCGCTGTGCCATTGCAGCGTCTGAAAGCTCGCCGGCAGGCCGGCGAAGACGGGGTCCTCAGCGGCGGCGGCGGTCAGCTGAACGGGCAGCACGCCGAGCTCGGCCTGCGCCCCGCGCGACACGCGCGCGCCGAGACTGGCCGCGAGCAGCTGCGCACCAAGGCAGACGCCCCAATAGGGCACGTCCGCGCCGACCGCTTCGGCGATCAGGCGCTTCTCACCGACCAGCCAGGGGTGCTCGGCCTCGTCGTACACGCTCATCGCGCCGCCCATCGCGACGATGCCCGCGTACGCGCGCCAGTCGGGCAGCTCCTCGTCCTCGTCGAGCACCACCCGCGCGAACGCGACGCGCCGGTGCAGCAGCTCGTCCTCGTAGACACCGGGCGGCTCGCTGCCGGCGTGCTGCAGTACGAGGATCGGCCGGCGCTCAGAGCTGTCGCCCATGCGCGGGAAGTCTAGGCCCGCGCCATGCACCCAGCGTCGGCGAGCAGCTCGCGCAGCGCCGGCATTGCGATGCGGTTTCGCGCGCCGAGGTTGACGCCGCGCAGCAGGACGATCTGTCTCACGGCTCGGGCAAGCCTAGGACACCCCGCGGTCCGGCGGGTTTCAGGTCAGCGCTTTGACTCCGGCCACCGCGAGGAACACGGCGAAGACGAGGCACAGGCCGGCGCCGATGCCGCGCCGGTGAGCGGTGAAGACGCCGTTGAGGCGCTCCAGAACGGGAGTCGCGCGCGCCCCAAGCAGGGTCACGAACAGCGGCGGGCCGTAGGCCATCAGCAGGGTGATCGCGTAGAGCAGGCCAAACGCGAGCAGTTGCGCGCCGAGGCCGGCGTCGGAGGTGGCGATCTCGTGCATCGCCGGGAAGAACAGCACGATGCTGGAGAAGTTGGTGAGCATCAGCCCGATGCCGAGGGCGAAGGAGCGGCGCAGCGGATGCGCGCCGACGTGCTCGGGCCTGGGCGGCGCTGGGGGCGCGCGCAGCTGGCGCACGGCGACCGCCACCAGCAGCGCGGCGGCGACGAGCTTGACGATCGCGCCCGCTTCGGAGGGGCTCTGCGAGCCACCGGTGCTCTGCGCGAGCGCGAGCCCCAGCCCGCTGAACACCGCGAGCACGAGCGCGCAGCCCCCGGCGATCGCCCAGGCGCGGGGAACCGGCGCGTTCTTGCGCGAGAGCGTCAGCAGCTGCAGCGCCAGCACCGTCGGCGAGATTGACGCGGCAAGGGCGAGTGGCAGGACGATCCCGAGCAGACTCGCCACCGGCCCACGGTACAGCCCGACCCACGGGAAGACCGGCCGGGTCGCCCATCGCTGCTTGAGACACTGTCCGTGGCGCAAGCTCATCGCTGAGTCGGCGCGCGTCGCGGTGTCTGAACTGACAACCAACCAGCGAAGGAGGACCCGATGAGGCGTGTGATGGTTCGCTACAAGGTCAAGCCCGAGCATGTGCAGCGCAACGGCGAGCTCGTACGCGCGGTCTACGCGCAGCTGCACCGCGAGAAGACGCCGGGAATTCGCTACGCGACGTTCAAGCTCGACGACGGCGTCACGTTCGTGCATCTCGCCGAGACCGAGGACGGCGCCAACCCGCTCGGCGCGCTCGCAGCATTTCAGGAGTTCCAGAGCGACATCGGCGCTCGCTGCGACGAGCCTCCCGTCGTCGCCGAGCTGGAGGAGATCGGCTCCTATCCAGCGATGAGTTTCCGAGCGTAAGCTCGTCCTACCTCCAGAACCCCACCCCAAGGAGGAGCAAATGTCAGACACGCAGACCAGTACACGGATCAGTCAGATCGGGACCGTGATCGTCCCCGTCTCAGACCAGGATGCTGCGATCGCCTTCTACACGCAGACATCGACGCCGACCACGCCGACCTGAAAGCTCGCGGCGTCGACGTCGACGACGAGGTGTCGCGCATGGGCGACCCGGTGCCGCCGATGTTCTTCTTCCGCGACCAGGACGGCAACAAACTGTTCGTCGTAGAGACCGGCTGACGAGCGCACGGCGAGTCGCGGGCCGGATGACCGGTCTTCGCGGCTCGCCGAGCAGACCTCTATTGCGTCGCCGTCGCCGAGATGGCGAATGTCGCACGAAACGCCCCGCCCGGCTGCACCATCGGCAGCTCATCGCGGCTGATCAACGCGTTCGTCGGCGCGGTCATCGGCTCGAAGCAGATGAAGTCCTCTCCCGCCGGGGCGTAGACCTGCCCGTAGCGGTAGCCCTCGCGGAGCTCGAGCTCGATCCGCCGTCCGCCTGCGGATACGGCGAACACCGTCGGTCGAGCCAGTCCGGCGAAGGCGTCGTCCCAGCCGGTCTCGGCGAGCTGGAAGCGACGTTCGTCAAACGGCTCGCTGGCGCCCGTCGGAATCATCCGCTCGTCCAGCAGCAGGCGCCTGGTCACCGGCAGCTCGACCTGCCACGCGCTGCGGTCGACGCCGGGGATCGTCAGGTACGGGTGGTAGCCGAACGACACCGGCACCGGCACCGGCGCGTCGCCTCCCGCCTCGACGCTGGTTTCGATTGCGAGCGTCGCGCCGACGATTCGCGCGCGCAGCTCGAGCACGTGCGCGAACGGGAAGATCGCCAGCAGGTCCGCGCGCTGCCAGCGCAGGCGCGCGCGCAGCCGATCTCCCTCGCTGCCGACATCGTCGTCGAGCAGTTCCCACGGCAGCGTCCCGGCGATCGCACCGTGAATCGGCAGGCCGTTGACGTCGAGCTTCACCAGCGGGCTGTCGGGCGCGAGCTCCACGGCGCCCGACACTCCCGGGTAGCGCAGGCCGGCGAGCCGATTGGCCCACGGATACAGCAGCGGGATACCCATCGTCGAACCGCGCTCGGCGTACGCGCGCACGCCGTTGCGCTGCGCCAGCAGCTCCGCGCCGTCGTGGCGCAGCGAGCTGCAGACCATCCCCGCGCCCGGCACGAACGTCGTCCGCAGCTGCGGTGACTCGATCACAACCGTCTGCATACCGTCCGCGCTGGCCACAGCTGAATCGTCTCAGTCGACGCCGGCGGCGGCGTCGTCGTCGTCGTCGGGTCAGCCCTGTGTCTCGCCGATCGACTACAGCCTCGGACTCGCCGCGCGTGCCCCGGCGAGCGTGCTCGCCCACCACACGAGGTCGCTGATGGCGACGTCGAGCTTGCCGTCCAGTGGCGCGAAGATCTCCGGGTCGAACGGGTCGGCGTTCATCGCCGGCACCATCAGCTCGGGCAGGATGTGGATCGCGTGGCGCAGCGGCGCCATCTCCAGCTCCACCGAGACCAGGCGCAGCTGCTCGATCGCCCTGGCCCCGCCGACATTGCCGTAGCCGACGCACATCAGCGGCTTGCGGTGGAACTCGGGGAATATGTGGTCGATCGCGTTCTTCAGCGACGCCGGGTAGCCGTGGTTGTACTCGGGCGTGACGACGACGAAGCCATCGGCCTCGTCGACGCTCCTACCCCACCGGGCGATCGCTTCGTTCGGGTATTCCCGCAAGGTGTAGGCCGCTGGAGCATCCTGATCGAAGAACGGCAGCGGGTGGTCGCGGAGGTCCACCAGCTGTGCGCGCAGATCGGTGCGTTCGGAGATCCGCTGCATCACCCACGCAGCCGGCTTCTCGCCGAAGCGGGCCGGACGCGTGCTGGCGAGGATCACCTGGATGAGAGGCTGCTCGGCGGACATTCACCGACCGTAGCAGCTAAACGGGGGGCTCCCCCCGTTTAGCGTGTATCGTGACTGAGATGAGCTCCGGTCTACGCGCCGACGCCGAGCGCAATCGTTGCGCTTTGATCGCCGCGGCCGAAGACGTGTTCGCCGACGACGGGCTGGCAGCGCCGCTCGAGCAGATCGCCCGCCGAGCGGGCGTCGGCAGCGCCACGCTCTACCGGCGCTTTCCGGATCGCAGCGCGCTCGTCTGCGCCGTGTTCGCCGATCGCATGCGCGACTACGCCGACGCCGCCGAACGCGCGCTCGAGCAGGACGATCCATGGGAGGGCTTCGCCGATTTCGCCACCTACCTCTGCCGCCTGCAGGCGACCGACAGGGGGCTGTCGGAGCTGCTCACCACGACGCTGTTCGACGCCGGCGAGCCGCTGCGCCGCCAGCGCAGCCGCGCGCTCGCCTGCGTGACCGAGCTGATCCAGCGCGGGCGCGCGCAGCGACGGCTGCGCAACGACATGACCAGCGAGGACGTCGTGCTGATGCTGATGGCCAACGCCGGTCTCGTGCGCCGCACCGCCGCCCACGCACCCGACGCCTGGCGCCGGCACCTCGCCTTCGTGCTCGACGGCCTGCGCGCGGCCGATGCGAGTCCCGCGCCCGCGCCGCCCGACGAGCAAGCCGTCGCCGCTGCGATGCGCGACGGCGGGTGCTGAAGTTGCCGCCCCGCTAGACCCCGGCATGCGCGCCGCTACCCTCCGGCCGCCGCACGCGCCGGCTCGACGATGCTCTGCTGCAGGCGGCGCGCGGCGTCGAGGTGGTCGCCGGTCCAGATCATCCGCACCGCCGTGGCGCTCGCCTTGCCGTCCTCGCCGCCCAGATCGCGACGCACGGCATCGACCAGGCGCCCGTCGGCGACGATGTCGTGGCCGACGGGCTCGCGCGGCTTGTGCCTGTCCACGAGGCTCGAGCCGAGATCCTCATACCAGCTCCTGACGAGCTCACTTGCGCGCAGGAGCTCGCCCCGCGCGGCAGATCTGTCGCCGGCGTTCGCGCCGTCCTCGCGCTGCCACAGGTCGAGCACCGCGTCGGCGGCGAGGCGAATGCCGCCGACGCCGCTGACGAGGCTCGTCATCTCGGCGAGCGGGACGGGCTTGGCGCCCCGCTCGGCCAGATAGCCGCGGAAGGTGTCGTCCAGACGCCTTGCCGCGACCGCGGCACGTACGGCGTCCTCGGCGGGGGCCGCTGAGGACGCCGCGCTGAAGTCGCAGCGGCGCATGCCGAAATCGACAGCGCTCGCGAGGTAGCCCGCGCTGTCGACATAGGCGTCGGCGAGCGCGCGGCGCAGCGCCGCCGCCGCGCCGCGCGGCCAGAACAGCAGCCCGACGGCGAGGCTCACGGCGCAGCCGATCGCGATGTCCTCGACGCGCAGCAGACCGATCTTCCAACCGGCCGGCTGGATGATGTTGTAGAGAAACACGAGCGTCAGCGTGAAGGCCGCCTGTCCGGCGGCGAAGGAGACCACCGCCGGAGCGACCCCGGCGAGCAGGATCGCCGGCGGCAGCAGGAACCACAGCAGCGTCGTGTCCGTCCCGATCAGCTGCAGCAGCACGCCGCCGACGACGAATCCAGCGACCGTTCCGGAGAGCCCGCGGATGACGTTCTGTCCGGTGTTGAGCGCGTTGGAGCGCAGCACCGAAAGGGTGCCGAGGACGACCCAGAAGGAGTGCTGCACGCCGGCCTCGTTGGCGACGAGGACGGCGAGTGCGAGGCCGGCGGCGCCGCGCACGCTGTTGTGCAGCCACACGGAGTGGCGGTCGACGTGCGCCGTCGCACGCTCCTGTGCGGCGCTGAGCGCGCCCGCCATCCCCTTGGGCTGGCGCCCGAGCAGTCGCTCCAGCCAGCTGCGGCGCTCGGCGGCGGCGGTGAGGTCGATGTTGCCGGCGATGCTCGAGACCGCAAAGCCAAGCTCCTGCGCGCGGAAGCTCGGGTCGAGCGAGGTGATGAACTCGCTCGCGCCGATCTCGGCGCTCTCGTCGGCCGCGGCGCCTGGCCCGCCCGCGCCCGGCACCCGATGGACGGGCAGAGACGCGGTGGCGCTCTCCTCCATCCTCGCCACCGCCTCGCCCAGCTCCCGCATCGCCGCATGCAGCTCGGCAGAGTCGCCGCCCACGACGCCCAACAGGTCGGCCCCCCGCTCGAGCACCGTCGCGGCGGCGACCTTGACCGCGCACGCGGCCTTGCTGACCGGCGCACCGGGGGCCGGCCGCGCCGCCTGAGCGACGATCGCGCTGAGCCAGCTCAGCTCGTCGACCAGGCGCACTGTCGTCCTCCCGGCGGTGCTCAGGCTGGCCGGGCGATACGGCGTGGCGAGGAACACGCGTCGCAGCACCGCGAGCGCATCGTCGGACCGTCCGATCGCGTGATCCCGATCGCGCTCGAGCGCCTCGTCCCGGTCGCTGAGCAGGTACGCGACCTCCGCGCGCAGCCTCGCCGCAATCGCCTTGCAGGCGCCGGTCGCCGCCGAGCGCAGCGGGCCTCGCATCGGCGTCGGCCAAAGCAGTCCGACGGCGATCAGAGCTGCGCCGGAGGCCATCGCCCAGCCCTCGAGTCGATCGGGGATCGACGACACCGGGCCGGCGAGCGTCACCGGCAGGATGAACGCGAGCAGCAGCGACGTCGTCGCCCCGGCCAGCACCGAGCTGACGACGCCGGCGAACAGCACGGCGAAGCCTACGAGCGCCATCGTGACGGCGGAGAGCCACACGCTCTGCGAGACGAGCGTGCCGAGACACACGAGCACGAATCCCGTCAGTGCGAGCGCGGCCTGCGCCTGCAGTCGCTCGCGCAGCGGGCCGGCGAAGTCGACGAGCAGCAGCATCGCAAACGAGCCGAACGCCGCGAACGTCGCGAGCATCGGGTTGGCAATCACCTTGTCGCCGAGCGCGAACAGAGCCGGCATGACGATCGCGGCTCGCCCCGCTCGCCGCAGCGCCGCGAAGTCGCGATCGCGCTTGCCGAGCCACTGCAATGGGTGCACGTGCTGCCGTCCTACCTGTCGCGATGGGTACCGAGACGCCTCGGCAGCCATCCTAATCGCGGCCCTGGCGTGCCGCTCGGCCCTCCGTGTCAGCGCGGCCCGGCGGATCCCGATCGGCCTGCTCGCATGACGCTAGCGCCATCGTGCGTCCTTCCCCGGGCGTTCGATCGACCTACAGGCGCCGAGGGCCCGCCTCAGACCTGATTGGCGTAGAAGCCCAGCCGGGCGAGCGGCTCGACGAGCTCGTGCTCCTCGTAGGAGAGGTGGGAGAGCAGCGCGTCGGTGAGCAGGTCGATCGCGCTCTGCAGTCGCTCGAAGTCGTGATGGTTGATGTGCTGCACGAGCGCGCGATCGACCTCCTCGATGGCGTCGTGGATGACGAGGTGCTCCTCGGTCAGTCGCCCGATGACCGGCTGCAAGCGCTCGTCGCTGCTCGCGAGGTGCGGGAAGATCGCGTCGTCCTCGAGGCCGTGGTGGCGGGCGACCGCGTGGCAGTAGCGAGAGCAGAAGGCGCCGAGCGTCCAGTCGTTCTGGCGCATCGCCATCTCGTTGAGCGCCGAGCGCGCGTCGCCGGCATCCAGCGCGCCGTCGCGGACCTGCGCGACGATCTCGCGCAGCTCTGAGAGCTCGCGTCGCAGCATGTCGTGGACGTCGACCAGGTGCTGGCCGACCTGACGGCCGGTGTCGCTGTAGGCGACCTCCGGTCGGGACGGCGAGCGATGCGGGCGCGTCGCCTCGTCCCACGGCGCGACGGCGCTGACACGGGTGCCGTCGTCGGGCGTCGGCGTTACGCCGAGCCGCTCATATTCCGAGCCCGGCTGCGAAGGGTCCAAGGACATGCCGCTCAACTTAGCTCTCCTATATTGGGATTCATGGTGTGTCGCGCGTGAAGATCCGACGGCTTGGCGCAAACGGACCGGAGGTCTCGGCTGTGAGCCTCGGCGCGATGGGCATGTCGGGGATCTACGGTCCGGCTGACCGCGCCGAGAGCATCGCGACGATTCAGGCCGCGCTCGATGCAGGCGTCAACCTGATCGACACGGGCGACTTCTACGGCATGGGACACAACGAGCTGCTGATCGCCGAGGCGGTCCGTGGACGCTCGCGCGAGGACTACATGCTGAGCGTGAAGTTCGGCGGACAGCGCGGCCCGGAAGGAGCAGTGCTCGGCTACGACGCCAGCCCGCCGGCCGTGAAGACGGCGCTCGCCTACTCGCTGACGCGTCTGCGGGTCGATCACGTCGACGTCTACCGCCCGGCGCGTCTGGACCCGAAGGTGCCGATCGAGGAGACCGTCGGTGCGATCGCCGAGCTCGTCGAGGCCGGCTACGTGCGCCACATCGGCCTGTCGGAGGTCGGCGCAGAGACGATTGGCCGGGCGGCCGCGACGCACCCGATCTGCGATGTGCAGATCGAGTACTCGCTGATCTCGCGCGGACTCGAGCAGGCGATCCTGCCGCGATGCCGCGAGCTGGGCATCGCGATCACTGCCTACGGCGTGCTCAGCCGTGGCCTGATCAGCGGCCATTTCAGCGCCGACCGCGAGCTGTCGGCGCGCGACTTTCGCTCGCACGCGCCACGCTTCAGCGCCGAGCACCGCGAGCAGAATCTCGTGCTCGTCGACGCGCTGCGCGAACTTGCCGCAGCGAAGGGCGTCAGCGTCGCTCAGATCGCGATCGCGTGGGTGCTCGCGCGTGGAGACGACATCGTCGCGCTCGTCGGCGCGCGCACGCGCGAGCGCTTGGTCGAGGCACTGGGCGCGCTGGATTTCGAGCTGGGCGCCGAGGACATTGCCGAACTCGAGCGCGCGGTGCCGCCGGACGCGGCGGTCGGGGAGCGCTATCCGCAGCAGGCGATGGCGGTGCTCGACAGCGAGCGCGGCTGATCGTCCGCTCTCAGGCGGGCTTGAGCGCGCGCCACACGGCCGCCGGGCGGCGCGCCACTTTCGGGCCGAGTACGAGCGCGAACAGCGTCAGCGCAAGCCACGGGCGCACGATGTCGTTTGCCTGCGAGGCTGCGCGATAGCGGGTGATCGCGTCATCCATGTCAAGCATTATGGCGACGTGAGCAAGGCGAAGACCAGCGCCGGCCTGCTGCTGTATCGCATCCGCGCAGGACAGCTCGAGGTGCTGATCGCGCACATGGGCGGCCCGTTCTGGGCCGGCAGGGACGACGGCGCGTGGTCGATCGTCAAGGGCGAGTACGACGAGCGCGAGGACGCCTACGCGGCGGCGCGTCGCGAGTTCGAGGAGGAGACCGGAGCGCCGGCGCCCGACGGCGAGGCGCTCGCGCTCGGCGAGGTTCGCCAGCGCAGCGGCAAGCGGATAACGGCGTGGGCGATCGACAGCGACTTCGATGCATCGCGGATCGACAGCAGCACCTTCTCGATCGAATGGCCGCGCGGCTCAGGCGAGCAGCGGGAGTTTCCGGAGATCGACCGCGTCGAATGGGTCGACTGCGCGACGGCGCGGCGCAAGCTGGTCAAGGGTCAGCACGAGCTCGTCGAGACGCTGCGGCGCCGCCTCGAGGATCGTCAGATCGGCTAGGCGGCGCTGTCACGCGCGGTTCGACGATCAGCTCACGTGAAGATGATCTGCCCGCCCGCCGCCTTGCCGTAGAACTCTCCGACGGTGATGATCTCCTGGGCCTGGGGGATGAAGTCCTCTGGGCTCAGCTTGAACAGATCGACCGACGCCTTGCAGGCATACAGCCCGGCGCCGGAGTCGGCGATCATCTCGACGAACTCGGGTATTGGCGGGATGTCGAGCTTCTCCATCTCGCGCGCGAGCTGGTGGGTGACGAGCGCCGACATCCCCGGCACGCCACCGGCCCAGGTCGCCAGGTGCAGGCCGGGGTTGCCGACCGTCGCGACCTTGACGTGCTCGTGCTTGGCCTTGTTGATCGCGTCGAGTCCGAAGAAGGTGAAGAAGACGTTTGCCTCGATGCCCTCCATGCGGGCTCCGTTGGCCATGATCAGGCCAGGGTAGATCCCCTCGAGCGAGCCCTTGGAGATGATGATGGAGACCTTCTCGATGACGTCGCTCATGTGGCTCCTCGATCGCTGGGTTTCTAGATGCAGCCGCGCGGCTTGGGGATGCCGCCGATCTTGGCTGCGAGCTTCGCGGGGCCCTTCGGGAACAGCTCGTAGAGCTCCTTGATCGGAACCCCGGAGGTCTTGCCGAGACTGCGGATGGACGGCGCCGAGCCGCTCTCCAGATAGGTCGTGCGCATGAAGTTGACGACTTGCCAGTGGCGCTCGGTCAGCGACTGGATGCCGTTCGTGCGGGCGATCTCCTCGGCGATCGGCTCGCTCCACTGCTCCGGGTGCTCGAGGAATCCCTCGGGATCAACATCAACGGTCGAGCCAGCGAGCATCACGGTGCTCATCGCGGGGCCCCCGATGTCTGCTGCGCGCGCGGCTCGGCGGCGGGATGGAACTGCGAGCTGACGCCGGGGATGTCGTGCCCGGGCAGCAGCACATGCCAGTAGAGCGGCTGGAAGGCCAGCTTGGCGAGGTGATTGAGCCGCGACTCGGCGAGCAGCGGCAGCGGACCTAGATGGCGCTCGGGGAAGCGGCCGGGCAGCGGCTCGGCCTCGTAGGCGAAGTCGATCAGCAGCGCCCGGTGAAAGCCCGTCTCGACGAAGCAATTCGCGTGGCCGTCATAGAAGCCGGTCAGTTCGTCTCCGGCGAGAAACTGACGGATGTTCTCGACGACCGTGTCGCCCTCGAAGTGGGTGACCGAGCCCGCCTTGGACGTGGGCACGTCGCTGGCGTCACCGATCACGAAGATGTTCTGCGCAGCTCGCGCCTGCAGCGTGTGCCGATCGGCTGCGACGAACCCGAGCGCGTCGCCGAGACCCGGAGAGCGGGCGATGTAGGACGGCCCGCCGTGGGCTGGGATGGCGACCAGCAGGTCGAATGGGACCTCGCGCTCGTCCCAGCTGTGCAGCCGCCGCGCGGACGCGTCGACGCGACCCGTCGCGAACTCCGACTCCACGTTGATGTTCTTCTCGCGCAGCAGACCGGCGAGTCGACTCGACG
Source organism: Solirubrobacteraceae bacterium (assembly GCA_017882375.1). Classification (GTDB taxonomy): domain Bacteria; phylum Actinomycetota; class Thermoleophilia; order Solirubrobacterales; family Solirubrobacteraceae; genus Palsa-744. Next base: position 25,879 of record JADGPP010000011.1, read on the forward strand.
CGACCGGCGTGGTGAAGGCGCCATCGAGCGGCGTGACGAACGTCAGCTCGACGTCATCGCGCACGCCACGCTGTCGCAGCTGCCAGTCGGCGAGAAAGCAGAACTCCAGCGGCGCCACGGGGCACTTGATCGGCATGTCGATCACGTTGACCACGAGCCGGCCGGCTTCAAAGCCGGCCATGGCGCCGCGCAGGTCGCTGGCACCCTGCAGGGAGTAGAACGTGTGCATCGACCTCCCCCACTCGGGCCCGATCAGCCCGTCGGTCTCCTCCGGCTGAAGCACTGCACCGGTGGCGATTACCAGCACGTCGTACGGCACCTCGACACCGTCGGCGAGATGAACCGTGTCATGGGCGATGTCGACGCGGTCGACCTCGCCGATCCGGAAATCGACGCCGCTGCGAAACTGCGCGTGACGCGGCCGGACGATCTCCTGCGGCTCGGCGAGCCCGAACGGGACGAACAGCAGCCCGGGCTGGTAGACGTGGACGTCGTCGCGATCGATGACCGTGATGCTCGCCTGATCGCCGTACTGCCGCTGCAGCCGGTTCGCGACCAGCGTCCCTCCGGTGCCCCCGCCGAGAATGACGATCCGCTGACTCATCGCAGTACCACATCCTGCCCGTCGGCGGGCGCGACAACAGGTGGACATGCCGTTCACTCGCTGCGGAGAATCACGTAGCCGCACCGGCGCGGCGACTTCGTGCGCGCGGTCAGGAGTGCCCGAAGCGGACGTCGGGCAGGATCCGCCGCGCCCAGCGCGGCAGGTACCACGCCTTGCGGCCCATCAGACGCAGCAGCACGGGCAGCAGCAGCAAGCGGATCAGCGCCGCGTCGAGCAGCACGGCGACGCCGAGAATGATTCCCATCTCCTTGGGCGGCAGCGGCCCGGAGAGCGCGAACGTGAAGAACACGGCGACCATCACGGCGGCGGCGGCGAAGATCACCCGCCCGGAGTGCGCGACCGCGCCGACCATCGCGTCCTTTGCCTCGTGGGTGCGGTCCCAGTGCTCCTTGGCCGAGGACAGCAGGAACATCGTGTAGTCCATCGAGATCGCGAAGATCATCGCGAAGAAGAACACCGGACCCCAGGCGTCGAGGAAGCCCTGGGACTGGAAGCCGAGCAGCGAGTGAAGCGCGCCATCCTGGAAGATCCACTTGGCCACGCCGAAGGCCGCCCCCGTGGCGAGCAGGTTGGTGAGCACGCCGGCGGCCGCCAGCAGCGGCGCCTGCAACGCGAACAGCAGCAACAGGAAGCCGAGACCCAACACCACGCCGATCACCAGCGGCGTCTTGGCCGAGAGGACGTGCTGCAGGTCGTGGTTTTCCGCAACCGCGCCCCCCACGACGGTCCCGGCGGGTAGCTGGGCTCGCAGCCGCTCGATCGTGGCTCCGACCGCGGGGTTGGAGGGGTCCTGTCGAGGAATCGCCGTGACCAGCGCGAGTCCGCCGGCGCCGGGCTGGACGGGCAGCACGTGGGCGATGCCGGGGTCGCCCTTGACGACCTGGGTGACGCTCGCCGCTTGTCCGGCCCGAGTCACGAGCTGCAGCGGGCCCGTCGAACCCGGTCCCATCGCCGCCTGGACCTGGTTGTAGCCGATGCGCGAGGAGTCGTTGGGCGGCACGACCTTGATCGACGGCATCGACGTCTTCAGCGAGAGCACCGGCACGGCCAGGCCGACGAGCAGCACGACGGCGAGCAGGCCGTATGCGAACGGACGTCGCCACAGGCGCTCGCCCCACGCGGCAAAGCGCGGCGAACGGTGCTCGCCGGAGTGCGCCCACGGCAACGACAGCCTGTCGACCTTGTGACCGAGCCTGGCGAGCACCGCCGGCAGCAGCGTGAGCGTGGCGGCGAGCACGAAGATGACCGCGAGCATGATCCCCAAGCTCATGCTGCGGAAGGCGGGGCTCGGGACGAGCATCACCGCCGTGAGCGAGATCAACACGGTCAGGCCGCTGAACAGCACGGCCTTGCCGGCGGTGTCCATCGTTACGGCCGTGGCCTGCTCGGCGTCGAGCTCGGAGCCGAAGAGGGCGCCGCGGAAGCGCATGACGATGAACAGCGCGTAGTCGATGCCCAGCGCGAGCGCGAACATCAGCGCGAAGTTCATCGCCCAGATCGAGATCGGCATGATCAGCGTGCCGAGATACAGCGAGCCGGCGGCCGCGAGCAGGCCGAGCATGGTGAGCATCAGCGGCAGCCCGGCGGCGACCAGCGAGCCGAAGGCGAGCAGCATGATGCCGAGCGTCACCGGCCAGGAGATGACCTCCGACTTGAGCATCGCCGAACGGTTGGCGGCGTTGAAGTCCGACCACATGCCGGCGGCGCCGGTGAGGTTCACTCCTACCGTGCTTGTCGAGAGCTTGTGCAGTGTGCCCTTGAGGCCGTCGGCGGCGGCGACCATCCGGTTGGGATCGCGCGCGGCTCCGGCCTGGACGATCGCGGTGTGGCCATCGGCGGAGATCGACAGGCCGGGCGCCGGGGCCACGACCGTGCGCACGGCGCCGTTCGCTCGCAGCGTCCGCTCGACGCGCGCGATGACGGATCTGAATTCGGGACTTCCGACCGTCTGCGTCGGGGAGTAGAGGACGGTCATCAGTCCGTAGCTGCCCAGCCCGGCGAAGTCGCGTTCGACCAGCTTGCGCGCCTGCACCGACTGCGAGCCGCTGGCTTCCCAGCCGGCGCCCGACAGCGCCTTCTCGACGCGCGGCGCGAAGACGCCGAGCACGACCGCGACCACGAGCCAACCGATCAAGACGGTGCGCAGATGCGTGGCGGTGTAGCGCCCGAGCCGGCCGATCGGGCCCACGCGGATGTCGGACGACGGCGGCTCGACGGTCGGAGGTGCGGGGGGAGCCGCGGTGGCGCTCATCGGCCTACCGGTGGGCGGGAATAGACGACAGAGCGCAGCCCGAACAGGCGGCGCAGGATCAGCGACGCCGGGCAGGCGCCGAAGAGCACGTAGAGCCACTGGTTGACGCCGACGAAGGCCGTCAGCAGCAGAAACCACGGCGAGACGAGCGCCGCGAGGGCAACCGACAGCAGCGTCACGGTGCCCGCGAGCGCGAACAGCACACGCTCGAGCGGCCAGCGAGAATTCGCGGCGTCCCCGTCGCCGGCGCCGGCACCGGCACCAACGGGCGCCCCACTGGCGCATGTCGCGCTCATCGGCTCCCACCCCCCGACAGCACGGCATCGAGCTCGTCGAGGTGACGGCGCAAGCCGCCGCACACCTGCTCGCACAGCTCGAACACGCCCTCATCGGCGATCGCATAACGCGAGAAGTTGCCCTCCTTGCTGCGGCTCACCAGGCCGCTGCGCAACAGCACGCCGAGGTGCTTGGAGACGTTCTGCTGCGATGCCTCGGTTGCCCGCTCGAGCTCTTGGACTGTGGCCGGAGCGTCGCGCAGCGCGTCGAGCAGCCGGATGCGCATCGGCTCGCCGAGTATGCGAAAGCGCTCGGCGATGGCGTCTACCAGTGGCGCCGGCAGGGGGTGCGGGACAGTGGCTGTGGTCTTCATGTCCGCGACGATAGCACAACTACATCGTTGTTTGCTACTGTCGTTGTATGAGCACTTGCTACGGACCGCGTCGGGTAGTTGCAGCGGATCTACCCAGAGACGGCATTCGCCACGATCGAACCATGAGTCACCTTGCGAGCAAGGACCGCTGATGAGCATGACCGCGACAGCCCGCCGCATCGGCAATGGCCTCGAGCACGAGGTCGACGTCAACGGCCGGCACACGATCATCACCGACGAGCCAGAGCGCCTGGGCGGTACCGACCGCGGGCCGGCGCCGCACGAGCTGCTCGCCGCGACGCTCGCCTCGTGCATCGCGACGATGGTTGCCATGTACGTGCAGCACCGGGGCTGGGAGATCGGCGAGACGACGGTGGAAGTCGACTACGACACCGAGAGCGTCCCGCGACGCTTCTTCATCGACCTGCACCTTCCGAGCGATCTCACCTCCGAGCAGCAGCGCAGGCTCGAACGCGTTGCCCGGACCTGCCCAGTGAGGCGTGCGCTGGAAACGGGGTTCACCTTCGAGGAGCGCACGGTCGCATCGCGAGCACAACGAGCTGCGGCGTAGTCGAGCCAGGTCGTCGGCGGGTCCCGTGCTGCGCGTGCACCCGCGTAGTACGCTGGCGTAAGTGGCCAAAACGTACCGTCACGGCGCGACGCGCCGACTCGTGAATGCCGTCATGAGTCCGCTGGCGCGCGTCGGGTTCGCGGGCCGGCACACCTACGTGCTCACGGTCCGCGGCCGCAAGACAGGCAAGGCCTACTCGACGCCGGTCATCCTGGTCGAGAACGGCGGACGTTGGCTCGTCGCACCCTATGGCGAGGTCGGCTGGGTGCGCAACGCTCGAGCCGCCGGCGAGATCGAACTCGTGCGCGCCGGACGCTCTGAGTCGCTGCGAATCGAGGAGGCCGCGCCGGAACAGGCGGCGCCGGTCCTCAAGCAATACCTCAAGAGCGTGCCCGTCGTTCGCCCCTTCTTCGACGTCACGCCCGACTCGCCGCTGGAGCAGTTCGCCAGCGAGGCGCCGCGCCACCCGGTATTCGGCCTGACCGAGCGCCGGCCGGCCTGAGACGCGGAGGACGGCGGCGGATGACCTGCCCCGGCGGGTCGTCAGCTCGTCGACGCCGCGGGAGACCCAGTCGGCGCGGGCACCGGTCAGCAGACGCGGAACTGCGTGCTCAACGTCTTGGTGACGGTCACCGTGTGCCGCTGGTGATGCCTGGTCACGGTCTGCTTGTAGGACACCTTGACCTTCAGCGTGTGCAAGCCCGCACTCAAACCGGCGAGGCCAAGTCCCACCGTCGCCGGCGCGTGGCGCAAAACCGCATTTGGCGTGTAGACCAGCACCGTCAACGTCCTGGTCTTGCCATGCGAGCGCCGTGTCAGCTTGTGGCTATGGCGGACTCCGCGGTCGAGGTAGAGCGCGGCGCTTGCGAAGCGCAGCTTCATAGCGTGGGACATCGGGATCGCGGTCGAGCTGAGCGTCACGGGCAGGCTCCCGGTCTTTGCGGTGCAGGCCGACGGCGATGGTGTGGTCAAGGTGATCCGCTGGTCGCCGAAGGTCGCGCTCGTCGACGAGCTCGCAGAGGCCGCCGCGGGCGATGGGGACGACGCGGTTGAGCCCGATGTGACGCTCGCAGTTGTCGCGCTGCCCGTCGTCGTGGTCGGCGACGCGAGCTGCAGCGACACTCTGCCGATCGCCATGGGTGTTCCGCCATCGGTGAACCACAGGTTCTGGTCCGGGCCCGAGACGATCTGATCCGTCGGGTTGCCGCCCATGGGATTGAAGCCTGCCGTGTACTCGGTGATCGCGCCGGCTGTCGTGATTCGCGCAATCGCGGCCCTGCCGGTTCTCGACGGCTTGTTGGGGTAGCCGATCGTAGCGGGACGATGCCCTCGGCTCGCGGTACGCCGGGATCGCTGTCAAAGGGTTCCCATGCGCAGACCCATGTGCTTGCGGTCCCACTGTCACATGCGCACGTCCGACACGGGTTCTACGGTTTGCATCATGTCGGCGACAGTCACCGACGACGAGCTTGCGGCCATCCGTACGTCAACTCGAGCGCATCTCGATGAGCTGCTCGAGGAGCCCGGGATCGCGAGCGACGTCGTCACGCTCGAGCGCATCGGGGTCGCGCTGCTTGCCGCCTTCGACGCGCCGCAGACACCTCCGGAGCTGGGGACCGTGCTCGTCGACGCACTGGCCGATCGCGGCTGTGAGGCATCCATCGGCGTGCTCGCGGTGCTCGCCGCGTTCGGCAGCAAGACAATCGCCAGCGATGCAGCGCGGGCGGCACGCGGGTTCGCCGATCGCCACGAAGTGGTCACCGGCGATGTCGGGACGCTTATCGTGAGGGAGGTTTGGCACAGTGAGATTCCACCGGGCGAGGTCTGGGTCGCGGTGCTAGACCGTCCAGGACACTACGAGCCGCAGGCCGCATGCGTGACGCTCGAGACGAGCAGCGAGGGGCTGATCATCGTCGATGCGCTGCTGACCGAGCCCGGGCCGGCGAGCGAGCTCGACTCCGCGCTCGCCCTGCTGGCAGAAGACACCGAGCGCTCGACGGTACAGGTGTTGGCTGAGCGCCTGGGCACCGCGGTCGCCAACATGAGCGAGGCAGGGCTCGCAGCGCCGTTGGAAGCAGGCGTATGCCTGCCCATACTCGCCCGTGCGATCAGCGGCGAGGCCGGCGCGCTCGGTCGTGTGACGACCTACCCAGGGCTAGGCGAGGACGACGACGAGCTTTTCACAGTGCACGAAGCCGTCGAGGAGACTCTGCTCGACGCGCTTGTACGCGACTACGGGCGCTACGTGCACGCACAGTACGGCGCCACCAGCGCTGTGTGGCGCCACGGAGAGTTCATCTCGTGCGCGTTGCTCGACTGGAAGCGCGACTACCGCGACGGTGAGCCAGCCCATTGGACCACGGCCGACGTCGAAGAGTTCATGCTCGACTTCGCACCACGTAAGATGACGATGGACGATGAGACCATTCACACGCTGCCCGACTGCGTGGCCGCATTCATGGGCTTCCTGGATCGAGACCGAAGACTCGAAGGCGACACGGTCGATGCGCTGAGGGAAACCTGCAAGCGCCTCGGTCGCGAGTGCGCCAACGCGTGTCACGACCCGGCGCGTTGGGGCATGGCGAAGTCCTTCGCGATGCAGATGATCGCCGACGGAGTCGACCTCGCCGATCCGACGGCCGGCGACGCTTGGATCGCCGCGCACGACATGAGGCTGGGCACTGCCAGCGGCGATTCTCGCGGACAGGTTCAGCCGTCCAGACAACGCACGCCGGGCTCCGGTCGTGCGAAGCGAACCGCCGCAAAGCAGGCTCGTCGCTGTAACCGCCGCTGACGAACCGGTCGGCGATATCGATCTGTTAATGCACCACCGCAATCGTCGACACTCCTCAGGCCACGAGGTCGGCGAGCAACTCCTCGAGTACAAGCTCCTCCTCGACACGCCGTCCAACGCGGCGCATCGTCTCACTCAGGCGCGGATCCCAGCTCGCGGGCACTGGGGCGTAGACGACGTCTTGGGCATAAGCCAGTAGCTCGACGTCGGTCTTCTCGCGGTGCCTAGGCCTTACGCACCGACGAATCCATGTGCGAGCTCGAGGAGCTCAGCGGTCGCCTCGCGCGCCTCGGCGATGCTGGCCTTCGCAACGAATTCCGCTGCGTAGGAGGCTTCGTTCCGACGCGCGCGGGAGGCGTCGAGGCGTTCGAGGAGCTCCTCGGTGTCTCCGTAAACATGGTCAAGTGCTGCTTCGAGTCGAAGGACGTGTGCACCATCGCCTGGCGATACTCGCTGTCCGGCTGCTTGGAGGATCGCGTCGCACGCCGAGACGGTGGCGCTGTGCAACAGGATGGACTGGGACGGCGCGCTCAGACCCCGGGCGTCGGCGTCGCCCAGGAAGGTGTCGGCCTGTGCGAGGAACGAGCGAGCGCCCATACGGTCCTCGTAGACCTTTTCGACGCGCGCGTCGGTCATTGGTTCGCGACGCTCGCCAGGTCACCCACGAGCGACATCGTCGGAGCTTCCATGACGCGGCGGGTGAAGCTAGAGCGTTCGGCGAGCAAGCGGCGGAACTCATCGTCGGCCAGGACGGTCAAGTCCACTTTGCGTCCCACGCTCTTGCCTACGGGGCGCATGAGCCGGCGCAGCTCGCGCAAGTCAGCCTCACCGACGACCAGGACATCGATGTCGCTGTCGGGCCTACGCGTCCCGGCCACCCAGGAGCCGTATATCGCCGCCGCGTGAACGTCGGGGCGATCGAGAGTATCGCGCAGCTGCTCCTCGACGCCGACCGAGCGACTTAGCAGAGTGGCTAGCGGCTCGTAGAACGAATCATCGACCGCCGCCGAGAACAGGTGCGGGCGCGCGGCGGTATCTCGGCGGACTATGCCCGCTGCCTCTGCCCTACCGAGCTCACGGTGCACGGACGACTGGGGCGCGCCCAACGCGTCCGCCAGCTCGTGAAGCGTCCACGTGCGCTCCGGCTGTAGGAGCAAGAGCGCGAGCAGTCGAACCTGCATCTCGGAGCGGAAGAGCGGCAGCAGCGGAGGGGCCGACGTTCGCATTAGTGAGAAGTATATCTAAGAAAAACGAAACTCACCAGTGCTGACCGTCTTGCGCCACCCGACCTTCGGGCTATGAGATCGACAAAGGGGGGGTCTATGGCTGCCGATATGGCTTGCCAGAGCCATTTTTGTGCGTCGGGGTACCTACCGATTCCGCTCAAATTGCACCCCGATTTGCACCCCGCTCTGAAGCTCGTCCGGGACGATTTCCTCCGAGGCGACGACCGAGTGCGACGGAGCGCGCGCCTGCCCGACCTCGCGATAGTGCGAAATCGCATTTATGCAGCCGGCCGTTGCACAAATGCCTCGCGACTTCTAGGACTCGCTCAGTTCATCGTCGTAGACAACGTTGGCTGCCTCAACGATGTTCGACAGCTCGCTGGCCAACGCGGGCAGGTCCGGGAGCGCCGGTTTCATTTCTGCGGGGGGCGTCTCTGTCAGCACGACGTCGCCTGTGGTGTAGCGGGCAACGGCGACCGGTGCGTCGATGCTCCGAAGCGCCCATTCCGTCACCGTCTTGCTGCGGCCGGGACAGAGCACCAAGCCAATCGACGACTCATCGCCCGGCTGGCGCTCCAGCTCGTCGACCGCCGTGAGATAGAAGCCCATCTTGCCGGCGAACTCCGGCTTGAAGTCCTCAATCTTGAGGTCGATCACTACGAAGCGCCGCAGGATGTAGTTGTAGAAGAGCAGGTCGATGAAGAACTCCTGGTCCTCGCCCGTCTCCTGATCAACAATCTTCAGGGGAAATTGCCGCCCGACCAATGCGAAGCCGCGGCCCATCTCCATCAGGAAGGATTGGATGTCGGTGAGCAGGGCAAGCTCAAGGTCGCGCTCCCTAGCCTCAGCGGACAGGCCTTCAACATGCTCGATGCCGTATTGCGCGCCGGCATGCGGGCGATCGTGGAGAGCCACCCCGGCACGCCCCATGAGTTCCCGGATTCGCTGCGCGAGTGGAGCCAGCACCTCAAGATGGCGATCCTCGCCTACGGCGCCTACTTCGCCGCCTTCCATGAGCCATTCCAGCAGTACGTCGGGGGCGGAGCCGATGTCGTCTGGGCTCAGTGGCCGCCTATCGCGCCGTTGTGACTACTCGGGGTGGCCGGCAAGCGAGCTACACAGCTGTCCGGGCTTCAGCCGCGCCGCGGAGGCTATTTCCGGCGCTTAGCCGCAGACTCGGTGCTGCGGGAGCGATGACGGGGGGCGACCAGGTTGTTGATCGCCGCCGTGGCTTTGCGTGACCCTTTGGCGAAAGCGCTTTTGGCATCTGCACGCACGGGAGCGCGGTCGGCGACGACCCGAATTCCGTGGGAGTTGGTGCTCTCGAGTGGGCTGGTCATGCTCTTAGTTTACGCACTGGGGGCGGACGCCTTCAATCCCAGAGCCTGACGAGCTCGTCGTGGAGCGCGATGTCGATCGTCTTGCGGATGCCTGACGCTACTTCCTCCGCCCGGTCGAAGATGGAGCTACCGGTGGGCTTTGTCGAGAGGTGAGCGTCGTGGCGCCTACGATGATTCGCTCGCGCTGCGCAGCCTTCGTCCAGACCAGCGGGATGCCTCGGACCGAGCGCCAGCGGCTTGCGTACGTGTCGGGATCCCATTCAACGACGGAACCTTGGGTGATCGCCTCGACGGCAACCCATTTTGAATCCCAGTCGAGCGGCACGCCCGTCACAGTGGAGATGTCGACGTGGACGCGGTCCGACGAGCCCCAGAGCGTGACGTTGCGCTCGTCATAGTCCAAGCCCCAAAGGCCGAGGCCCAGCACCTCGCTTGTGGCATCAAGGCCGACGGTTGCGGGCGCCGCTCGCACGCCGGCGAGCGACCCCGAGAGAATCTCGCGTACCTTGCTCTGGCGTCTTGGCAAGCCAGAGGTAGGCAGGCAACGTCGGCGTCCTTTCAACGCACGTTTCTGAGCACGCTCCGGATATGGCATCGGCGGTTTGCCCGGGCCTCTGCGGCGGCGGGCCTCGTGCATCAGCTGGGCGACCTCGGCGTAGAAGTCTGCCCAGTAGGCGGTCACATGCGCGCGTGCCAGTCGCGCGCGGTTCGCGGACTCGAGCTCTCGGCGGACCTGTCCCGAGAGTCGGGGCGAGCTCTGACGGGTGAGGACGGCGACGTGTTGGCTGCCGGTAGCACCGTAGATCCACCGCAGGAGGTTCTGGTCGGTGAACGAAAGGCCGAGGAAGACGCAGACTCCGTTCAGCGCCTCGCTCATGAACTCGTCCTGCCAGCTGCCTGACGACCAAACGGCGTAGTCGCGCTCGGTGAGGACGACCGCGTCATTGGTGGGCGTGCCCGTCAGCAGGCCGTGGAGGTGACGGACAAACGCGGCCTCTCCCGGCTCGGGCGTGCTGTCCTCGCGCGGCTCGGCGGCCAGGCCCACATCCTGCAGGGCTCGCTCGAGCAGCTGGTCGTAGTTGAAGGTCGCGAGCTGAATCTCCGGGTAGGCCTGCTTCCAGGCCGCGATCTCGCGAGCCACGGGCCCGGGGTCGAAGTAGTCGGGACCCTTCCCCCGGTAGAGATGCTCGTCGACGCGTTTGACGAACTCCTCGTCGCTTCCGGCCAGCACCCGCGCGGTCGCCGCCATCCCGAGCAGCCCTGATTCGGCCGCGGCATCCAGCCACGCTGCCCGATCATTCTCGTTGAGTGAGGCCGGGGCAGCTGCCTCCAACAGCGCGCGCACCAGACCCGCCCACGACGGCAGGCCGGCCTCCATCGATGCACCGGCTCCAACGACGAATGTCAGACGCTCCGACGCCGCTCGATGATCGGCTGAGGGTCGTTCTGCGCCTGCGGGACCAAGAACCCGGGACACTCGGCGACAGGAACGCCGGCCCCGGGCGACTCGAGGCCGGCCACGAGGGCATCTGCCCGCCCCAGCAGCTCAGAGAGGTCAGCTAGTTCGCTGCGTCGCACACGCACACCGTACGTGGCGATCTAGACGTTCGGGCTGACGAGATGACGCTCCAGGCGGCGGCGCGCCCGGGCCACGCGACTCGCTCGCAGGCGAGGGTGGCGCTCGCAAGAGCGCCCGCACGCATGCGGCGGTCGCGAAAAGATTGGACCCCAATTGGACCGCAGCCAACCGCGGCCCGGGCCTGGCAAACCCCAAAAACCAGCATATTTGCAGGCGATGCTTGAGGGTGAGCGACGGGACTTGAACCCGCGACCGCCTGGACCACAAACGCTCTGAGGGCGTATCGGTGGGGCTATAAGGCCCGGGTTCATTGGGCTTGCAGTTTCTGGATACCTCTCGCTTACCCTCAATTTGTTCCCCAAATTGTTCCCCAAACATGCGTTCGGGTCGGTCCCACGCGGTCTCAAAGCGACGCGACGATCGTCCGCAGCATCTTCTCGACGTGAGCTCGCAAGTCATCAGCCCCCGGGAGGTCCGGGACGCGCGCCAAGAGCACGTCTGAATCGACGAGTCCGGCTCTGAGGGTCTCGGCGGCATACTCCCAATCGCGCTCGCGGCCGGCGACGCACTTGGACAGAACGAGATCGTGGACCTCGAGGCACCATGCCACCGGACTTCGCGTCGAGACAACGCGTCGCGGGATCTCTCGTCTGACGAGACGCTTCTGCCACCCCTTCGGCGCCTTGGCCGTCTCGGGAGCAACGCCGTGCGCGTAGTACCCATACGCCAGATGGAACTGCGAGCCATCCCCGAGGGCCCCGTCGATCGCGTCTGCGGAATCAGGATCGCGAAGCGGGTAAATGTCCGCCTCGAGAGACTGCAGCAGCGCCTCGGGCGGCTGCGCGAAGCTCCCGAGGATCGCCTGGCTACCTACAACGACGAACTCGTCCTGCCCTGTCACCTCCGCTGCGGCGGCGAGGACGTGCTCAAAATCCTCGGGCCGCAAGCTAGGAAACCTCGCTCAAGATCCGACGCCGCTCAGGCTCGCTGAGCACTCCAGCAAACGGCGAGTTCTGGCGTAGGTCGTCAGCAGCCGTGCTTTCGTCGAGGAGGCTCTCTCGAATCTCCCGGATCGGCTGGTCCAGCACTCCTTCCCAGCGCATGGCGTAGGAAGGATCAATCCGGCCCTGCTCCCGCCAGCGAAGCAGCGCGTGTCGTGCCTCGTCAACCATCGACCTGTTGAGTCTGCTTGCGATCGCCGAGTGATAGGCGAGGCTTCGTGCCCGCGCACGGTTGTGGCCGCTCCCTGCTGCAGGCTTCTGGTCCGCGAGCTTCAAGCGCACCGCAGCCTCGCGCTGGCGCGCCATCGTCGGGGCGAGGCGGTAGCGGCCTGCGTTCTGGTCCTGGTCGGCTTCGACAGCTTCACGAAGACGGAGGAGTGCGCTAACAGGCACCTCAAGGCGCCCGCTAGGCGCGTAGACGACCGGGAAGTCACCCGCGTCGATCCAGCGATTGAGCGCCGTGTGAGTCACCCCCAGCGCCCGCGCCGCAAGCCGGCGGGAGACGGTCTCGCCCAGCTCGCGTTCGAGCGAGATGCGCACGATGGAGAGATCGCGGTTGCCTGGCAGACCGCGACCAGCACGGCGCAGCCGCACGATGTTCTCAACGAGCTCCTGCTTGCGGTCGACGACTCTCATCTGAACCAGCATACACGTGACTTGCCATTTCTTCAAGATTTTGGAAACTCATGGTCCGCGCAGTGGCGTGCGTCCTCCACCGAGCGACACGACGCCGCGGCCGGGGATCAGGCCGGCGGGTAGGACCAGCCGGACCACTCGCGAAGGAGCCACCTCGTCGATCTCGGACATGGGCCGCTGTATCGCCTCGTGGAGAAGCTGGCGGCCGGTGAGATCGTGCTGCCCGACATTCAGCCGCGACTACGTCTGGAGGGGCACGCAGACACCGAGGCTGCTCGACAGCCTCAATCGGGAGTGGCCTGTCGGCCCGCGTCAGGGTGCCTGACGCCATGCCTGCGGGCGAGAAGATCTCGGACATTCTGCAAGCGGTGGGCATCGCGGAGCTCTCGCGCTTGGCGCTGAGAGAGTGCGGCGTCGCCGATCAATGCTGCCTCGGGCTGCATACGCGAAAAGAGCTCGGCGATTGCCTGGCCAATCTGCTGCTCGTCGTTGCCCATGAACCATCTGTACTCCGGATGGGTCAGCGGTTGCGATTTCAGTCCGCTAGGGACGCGCGTCTGCTGTGGGGACGACGGCGGGGGGTGTATACATCCTGGAGCTGATGGGGTCTACTGTTGATCACCGGCCGGAGAGCAGACCACTCGAGCCGAGCGCGAAGTCTGCGATGGGAGGCGCGGGGTGACCCCCGAGCGAAATCCCACGGTCCTTGTTTCGGGCGACGTGACGGTTGACTGGAGCCTGGCCCGGCGCGCGCCGGGGGGTGTCGCGGATGGATGGCATCCTGACCTCAAAGCGCGGGCACGCAGCGAGCGCGGCGGCGCTGCACTCCTTAGCGACCTCGTCGAGGCGGCACTCGCGCGAACGCCGGTCGAGGGGCCCGAGCCGGTCCTGCGTGGCGTAAGCCTGCTTGCGGACCGAGTCAGGCCCGACGAGGGGCGCTTCTCACACTCGTACGCAGTCTGGGCGCCGTGCGAGGTGCGGCGCGGCGAGAAGCGGCGCGTCTGGCGGGTTGATCCGCCGACGGGCCTGGACCGCGCCCGGTCCGACGACTGGCTGCGAGAGGAGTGGGAGCGCCTCGCGCGCGACCTTCCCCAGGCTGACGTGATCGCCCTCGACGACGTCGCTCTGGGTTTCCGGGAGGGGTCCCAGTCCGAGCACTGGCGGCGGGTCGCGGAGGGCGAGCGGAACCCGTGGGTGCTGCTTAAGGCCTCGCGGCCGGTCGCTGACGGGCCGCTCTGGGAGCATCTGCGCGAGCATTGCGCCGAACGGCTTGTGGTGCTGATGACGATCGATGATCTGCGCGGCACTGCGGTGCAGGTCAGCCGCGAGCTCTCCTGGGAGCGCACCGCCCAGGACCTCTATTGGGAGCTGGTGAACAATCCGAAGGTCAATGGCCTGTCGCTTTGCGCCGGCGTGGTGATCTCTTTCGGGGCCGCCGGGGCCGTCCTGCTGTCCCGCACAACCGGCGAGAACGGGGCGGGACCACCACGCTGTTCGCTGCTCTTCGACCCGGAGGTGATCGAGGGCATGTGGGAGGCCGAGCGGCCGGGGGAGATGATCGGCGCGACCGCGTGCCTCGCAGCCTCGCTGGTCCGCGAGCTCGCCGCGGCCCACGAGGAACCCGACCTGGCACGGGCGATAGGCTCCGGTGTGGCCGCTGGCCGGCGCCTCTACGAGGAGGGTTACGGTGACGCGGACCGCGGGATGGACGTTGCGTTTCCGTTGGCAGCCGTGGTCGATCAGCTTGTGGCGGGAGACGGGTGCCTCGAACGTGTCGAGGTTCAGGATCCCGCCGCTTTCCTGCCCCAGCCGCAAGGCGAAGCCGGGCCTGCCGGCGGCTTGGGGCTGCCGCGGGTGGAGGGGCACTGGACGATCCTCGAGGACCGTTACAGCGGCGATCTGCGCGAGGTGGCTGTCGAGGTGGCGCTGCGCGGCCCCGAGGTCGCGCTCAAGGGCGTGCCGCTGGGGCGGTTCGGCAAGCTGCTCACCGTCGATCGCGGCGAGATCGAGAGCTTCCGGGCGGTGCGGGCGCTGATCGCCGAGTACTGCTCCTCTTCCTGGCAGACGCCGCTGTCGCTCGGCGTGTTCGGCGCCCCGGGGTCGGGGAAGTCGTTCGTCATGGTCCAGATGGCGGAATCCGTTGCTCCGGGCCTGATCAGCGAGAAGATCGAGTTCAACCTGTCGCAGTTCGCGTCGCTCAAGGACCTGCACGACGCCCTTCACCAGGTGCGCGATGTCGCGCTGTCGGGTGCGATCCCGCTCGTTTGCTGGGACGAGTTCGACGCGGGCTTCCAGGGCGAGAAGCTGGGCTGGCTGCGCTACTTCCTCGCGCCGATGGAGGACGGCAAGTTTCGCGAGGGGCAGGTGTGGCATCCGATCGGCCGCGCGATCTTCGTCTTCGCCGGGGGGACGAGCCATCGGATGCAGGACTTCGGCGCAGGCATCGACGACGACACGTTCCGAAACCTCAAGGGGCCCGACTTCATCAGTCGGCTGAAGGGCTACGTCAACGTGCTCGGCGTGAATCCTCGCAAGGACGAGCGCGACCCCGATCATGTGATCCGGCGGGCGATATGGCTGCGCGCGATCCTCGAGCGTGACGCTCCCGGGCTCTTCGACGGCGACGGCGTGCTGCGGATCGACCGCGGGGTGCTCGGGGCGTTTCTCGAGATCGAGCAGTACGGTCACGGCGGCCGTTCGCTGGAGTCGATCGTCGCCACCAGCCGCCTCTCCGGGGAGACCTCCTATCAGCGCTCGAACCTCCCCTCGGAGAGCCAGCTCGACCTTCAAGTCAACGGACGCGAGTTCCTGGCCCTCGTGCAGCGCATCGACCTGGATGGCGAACCGCTCGAGCGCCTGGCGCAGGCCATGCACGAGATCTACTGCGAGGACCTGCGCTCGCACGGGGACGAGACCAGCAGCTCGCTCGTTCCATGGGAAGACCTCCCCGAGCACCTGAAGCGGCAGAACCGGGCAGCGGTTCGCGACATCCCACAGAAGCTCCAGCGGATCGGCCACGTGATGATCCCGGCGCGAAGCCACGACGCGCCCTTCGACTTCCCCGGCGAGGGACTCGAGGAAGTCGCCCAGGACGAGCACCTCCGCTACGTGGACGCGAAGCTCGCCGAGGGCTGGAGCGTCGGGCCGGAAAAGGACGACGAGAAGAAGACCAACCCCACCCTCGTTCCCTGGGAGGAGCTGCCCGAGGACGAGCGCGAGAAGGACCGCGCGCAGGTCCGCGGGATCCCCCGCGTGCTCGCCCGAGCCGGGTACACGGTCGTGCGCTCCTCGCGGGAGAACGACAACCGGACGCCATAGTGGTGGCGATCGGTGTCACCGGGCACCGGGTGCTGGCCGAGCAGGGGAAGCTCGAGGCCGGGCTCGACGACGTGGCCTCTCGGATCGCGGCGGGCTTCCCCGGCGAGCCGTGGACTGTCATCTCAGCCCTGGCCGAAGGAGCGGATCGACTCGTGGCGCGCCGGTTGCTCGCCGGGCCCGCGACGCGGCTCGTGGCCGTGCTGCCACTCGCGGCCGGTGACTACGAGGCCAACTTCTCGGCCGCTCCCTCGCGTCAGGAGTTCCGCGCACTCCTCGACGGCGCGGACGAGGTGATCGAGGTCGTGCCCGCAACGAGCCAAGACGCGGCCTACGAGGCGGCCGGTCGCGAGGTTCTCGACCGCGCCGACGTCCTGGTCGCAGTCTGGGACGGGCAAGGCGCGCAGGGCCAGGGCGGCACGGCCGCCATCGTCGCGCAGGCGCGCGCACGCGGCCTGCCGCTGGCCTGGGTGCACGCAGGCAACCGCAAGCCCGGGACGCTGGAGCCGACCTCGCTCGGCGCCGAGCAGGGCGCGGTTACTTTCGAGCGGCTTCCCGAAGGCGGCCGGGGGGGCGAGCGACCGTGGCTGCCCGAATTCGTGAGCCCCCGCTCCCGATCGCCTGGGTGCGCGGGCGGGACCGCAAACCCGGCACAAGCAAGCTGACCTCGCTGGGAGAGGAACGGGGGCAGTGTCACCTACGAGCACTTCTAACCGGCTGGCGACGAGCGTCTGGTGCTCGTCGATCGCCCATCGCAGATACGTGGCGAAGCGAGGAGGAGGGAGCTAGTCCGATGGCGGAGACCTGGAAAACCGTCCGCGTCTTCATCAGCAGCACCTTCCGCGACATGCACGCAGGGAGGGATCACCTGGTCAACGTGGTCTTCCCGGAGCTCAGGACCAGAGGAGCGCGCTGGCCGCTCGGTTACCGCCACACCCGCCATCCTATGGCTTGACGCAGACTGACGGTGCTCGTGAGCGGCGCTTCGCGCGGCTCACGATTGGTCTTGAGCCCCATCGAATCGCGGGGTACGGACGTCGGCATCTCGACCGCCCTCACGCTCCGAATGGCTTCAGCCACAGGGTGGCCAACGAGGCCCAGACGGCGATTCCGAGGGCCATCTCGCGGCGCAGCGCCCGCGCGAAGGCCTCGAGGGTCGTTCGCCGGTCGTCTGTCTCGGTGTTTGGGGTGCTTTGCACGGCCTTCACTGCTCCTGCTCGAGCAGCGACTCGCCGACGACAAACGTGTTCACGCGCAGCGGCCCGGTGCACTCCGGGTTTGGGCAGGCGATGTCGCTGCCGCGCCACCCCTCCTGGAAAGGCGCGGGCTTGTCGCACCAGGGGCAGCGGATCACCGTTCCCTCGCCGAGGTCGACGCCGGTGACGATCAGGGGCTTCTTGGCGGTGCTCGAGCCGCCGCCGAGCTTGGCGAGGGCGAGCTCGTAGTCGTCCTGGAGCTGGAAAACACCTGTGTAGGTCGTGGTCGGGTTGCCCTCGGCGTCGTTGTGCTCGGCGACTGCGACCTCGGCAGCCTTGTGCTCGAGGAACTTGAAGTCGGTCAGGGTCTCGTAGAGCTGGTCCAGCTCGCCGGCCTCGGCGAGGTGGAAGGGGAGCTCGCTCAGGCCGCGGGCGTAGCCGCCCGTCCAGGTGCCGGTCATCCTGTGGGTCGGAGCGGCCGCGGAAGTGGCCGGCGAGGGCGGTGTGGCGTCTCGGCCCGTGCTCGCCTGCCAGGTACTCGGCGTTCGCGGCCTCGCGCAGCTGGTTGTGGTAGAAGGCGAGCAGGGTCGTCCCCTCAGCGCTTCGCTCGCTCAGGTAGGGCGCGAGGTCGAAGTACAGGCGCGACCAGACGACGATCGGCAGGCGCTCGATCTCAGGCGAGCGACGGGCGTGCTCGCGGAAGTCGCGCTTGACCTCGTCGTCGAGGGAGAGGACGTCGATGATCTCGTCCTCGGAAAGCCCGAAGCGGGAGGCGGCCAGGTAGCCGAGCGAGTGGGCGACCATCACGCGGCCGTGGTTGGCGGGCTGGGCGAGCCGCGCGAACAGGTTCTCGCGGATCAGCGCTGGGATCCCCTCGCCCAGGACCGTCTCCTCGGGCTCGGCGTAGGAGCGCCAGAGGCGCGCCTCCTCGAACGCCAGCCTCAGATAGAGCGGCAGGCCCTCTGAGGCGAACTTGGCGAGCACCTCCTCTTCCTGGTGCTCCTGGAGCGTGCGCCCGGCCTGCTCGAGCCAGCGCCCGACCAGCTCCTTACCCTCCTCGGGCGACATCGCTTCGAGCGGGACGAGCTCGGGGGCCGGATGCTTGGCCCGCAGCGCCTGCTCGCAGTCGCCGGGCAGGGTCGAGAGGACGACGCGCACGTGCTCGGGCAGGGCGCCGGGCAGCCAGGAGAGGCCGCGCGCAACTCCCGAGAGCTGGTCGAGCGCATCGACGAACAGGACAAGCGGCCTGTCGGCGCTCGCCAGCTCCATCCGTTTTCCGAGCTCGACGGCCAGGTCGTTGTACTCGCTGGGGACGTCTGACTCGTCGGCCTGGTAGGCGCGCGAGATCTCGCGGCAGAGCGAGTCAAGCAGCGCACGGCCGTCGGAGGAGGCGGGTGTGGCGCCGATGAAGCGGACGAGCGTGACAGCGCCCGGGTGGTCGGCGCGCGCCCTTTCCAGCGCCTTCGCCATCAGCGCGGACTTGCCCGAGCCGGGCTCGCCGACGATGGCAAAGAGATCCTGCTCCCCTTCTGCCAGGTACTGGGCGATGTGCGCCAGCGGCTGCTCGCGCCCGGTGAAATGGCCGCTTCGCTCGCGCCCGAACTCCTCGTGAGCCCAGATCTCCGCAGAGACGGGATCGATCCGCTCGACCTGCTCGAGCTGGCCCAGGATGGTCGTGGCGAGGCTTCGCCAGACATCCAGGCAGAGCGTGCCCCTGGCCTGGGAGTCGTCGAGGAGCGCGAGGCTGTCGTCGAGCGAATCCGGCAGCGACCCGAGATGGTCCTCACCGACGCTCCCTCCGCTCCAGGTCGCCTCGTAGTCGTGGACGTTCTTTCCGAGCAGCCAGCGGAGCTTCTCCTCCTTGAGCTGGGCCAGGCGCTCGCGGGCCTCCTCATCGAGCCTCCGGTCGCTGATGGGATCGATGAGATCGACGAAGTCCTCCGCCAGCGGACGATCGTCCTGGCGCTCGACTTTCTCCGGCGGGATGTCTCTGACCAGCTCGTCGAGGTTCGTGATTGAGCGCAAGAAGCAGAAGACGTGCTCGGCCGCGTCGGGCACGCGCAGGGCGCCGCGCTCGATCTCCTGCTCGGTGGCGGAGGCCTCGTACTCAAGGCGCGCCTCCTCGCCCAGCCCGAGCGCCGCCACCGCGTCGAGCAGGATCTTGCGCAGGCTGCTCTCGGTCGCCGTCCACTTGGTCGCCTCGGCGTCCTGCGCGGCCTCCCTCGCCTCCTGGCTCGCCGTCTCCGCGATCTCGAGCCGGCGCGGCTGCAGGCAATAGACGGGCGGGGCGGCGTTCTCGTCGAGGCGGTACCAGGCCTCGAGCAGCGCCTCGTCCTGGGCGTCTGTGACCTGGGCCCTGATCCGCTCGAGCTGCTCGGCCGGGATCTCGGCCAAAAGCGCGCGCCAGCCGTAGTGCTCGCCGAGCAGAACGACGAAGTTGGGACGCGGCGTCGTGCGCTGGCAACGCTCGATCTCGCCCAAACAGATCGACATCGTCCGCTGGTCGAGCCCAGCCTCCTCGCTCACCCCCCAGCGCAGGTCGATCGCTTGGAAGCGGCCGCCACGGCTGGCGCAGAGCTCGCGCAGGCGCGGGAAGACGTAGCGCTGGAGCGCGTCTCTCTCCGCCTTCAGGTCGCTGAAGGTCGAGCTGACGAAGATGCGAAACGTGCTGCTTGGCGGTACGGCTTCCCTGGCCATCGCGCTCCCTCTCGGTTCTGTCTCACTCTCGTGTTCGCCGACGCCGGAACATCCGGGACTGCTTCGGTCACGAGGCCTTGAGTTCCGTTACGAACGGGTTGACACGCATGTGCCCCTCGCAGCCGAGGCGCGGGCAGCCAACCACCTGGCCGAACCAGTTCTGCTCGAGCGGCGATTTCTCGAGACAGGCCGGGCAGCGGACGTGCGGACCGTCGCCGCGGTCGATCGCGGTCACGATGACCGGGCCGTGCTCGATACCCTCTAGATCTATCAAGTGAACGCCGCCGCCGCTGTCACCGCAGACCGCGCGGGGAAGCCACGGGTACGTGGCGACACAGAGAACGCGTCCCAGAAACGGGAGCGTGCCCAGCAAGCGGCCGCTTTCTGCGTCCCAGAGCTTGAGCGTGTTATCGCGGCTCACCGAGACGATGAAGCGCCCGTCGGGGCTGACCGCGCAGCCCTCGACCCAGTCGCTGTGTCCTTCGAGCGTGCGCAGCTCGCGGCCGCTCTCTGCGTCCCAGAGCTTGAGCGTCTTATCGCGGCTCGCCGAGACGATCAAGCGCCCGTCGGGGCTGACCGCGCAGCCCCGGACGCCATCGCTATGTCCTTCGAGCGTGCGTAGCTCGCGGCCGCTTTCTGCGTCCCAGAGCTTGAGCGTTTGGTCGACGCTCGCCGAGACGATAAAGCGGCCGTCGGGGCTGACCGCGCAGCCCCGGACGCCATCGCTATGTCCTTCGAGCGTGCCCAGCTCGCGGCCGCTCTCTGCGTCCCACAGCTTGAGCGTGTGATCCCAGCTCGCCGAGACGATGAAGTGGCCGTCGGGGCTGGCCGCGCAGCCGCAGACCGAGTTGCTGTGTCCTTCGAGCGTGCGCAGCTCGCGGCCGCTTTCGGCGTCCCAGAGCTTGAGCGTGTTATCCCAGCTCGCCGAGACGATGAAGCGGCCGTCGGGGCTGACCGCGCAGCCCTCGACCCAGTGGCTGTGTCCTTCGAGTATGCGCAGCTCGCGGCCGCTCTCTGCGTCCCAGAGCTTGAGCGTGTTATCCCAGCTCGCCGAGACGATGAAGCGGCCGTCGGGGCTGACCGCGCAGGCATTGACGAAGCCGCTGTGTCCTTCGAGTGTGCGTAGCTCGCGGCCGCTCTCTGTGTCCCAGAGCTTGAGCGTCCGGTCTTCGCCGGCCGAGACGATGAAGCGGCCGTCGGGGCTGACCGCGCAGCCCAGGACCTCGCCGCTGTGTCCTTCGAGCGTGCCCAGCTCGCGGCCGCTCTCTGCGTCCCAGAGCTTGAGCGTCTGGTCGTAGCTCGCCGAGACGATCAAGCGGCCGTCGGGGCTGAGCGCGCAGCCCTGGACCCAGTTGCTGTGTCCTTCGAGCGTGCCCAGCTCGCGGCCGCTCTCCGCGTCCCACAGCTTGAGCGTCTTATCGCAGCTCGCCGAGACGATGAAACGGCCGTCGGGGTTGACCGCGCAGGCCGAGACCGAGGCGCTGTGTCCTTCAAGCGTGCGCAGCTCGCGGCCGCTCTCTGCGTCCCACAGCTTGAGCGTGTTATCCCAGCTCGCCGAGACGATGAAGCGGCCGTCGGGGCTGACCGCGCAGCCGCGGACCCAAGCGCTGTGTCCTTCGAGCGTGCGCAGCTCGCGGCCGCTCTCTGCGTCCCACAGCTTGAGCGTCCGGTCGTCGCTGGCCGAGACGATGAAGCGGCCGTCGGGGCTGACCGCGCAGCCCGAGACCTCGCCGCTGTGTCCTTCGAGCGTGCGCAGCTCGCGGCCGCTCTCTGCGTCCCACAGCTTGAGTGTCTTGTCGCGGCTCGCCGAGACGATCAAGCGGCCGTCGGGGCTGACCGCGCAGCCCTGTACCCAGTGGCTGTGTCCTTCGAGCGTGCGCAACTCGCGGCCGCTCTCTGTGTCCCAGAGCTTGAGCGTGTTATCCCAGCTCGCCGAGACGATGAAGCGGCCGTCGGGGCTGACCGCGCAGGCATTGACGAAGCCGCTGTGTCCTTCGAGAACGCTAAGCAGCGCGCTCGACTCATGGAAGGGAGTCTTGGTCTTGAGCCAGGGAGTCGAGCCGGGCCTGCTCCGCTCCTCGAGCGCCCGCTCAAGCACCGCCGGTACAGGCTCCTCCTCCCACTGCAGCCGATTGTAGAGCTGCTGCCAGAGGAGTTCGGGCTGGTTCTGGAGCACGTACGCCTCGCGGCGCAGGGCGCGCGCGAAGGCCGTGAAGACGGCGCCTCGCTTGTCCTGGGCGCGCGTCCTCTCAGCCGTCGCGGCGACCATCGTTGCTCGGCCGCATAGCGGTGTCGAGACATGCACGCGATTACAGATCGAGCACCGACCCCTCCGCCGCCACGCTCACCTTGGGGGAGACACCGTTGAGCCGGCGCGCCAGCCCGTCGAGGGCGTCGTCGGTGCAGTCATGCCGGTGGTGGAAGAGCACGACCGATCGCGCGCCGGCGCGCCGGGCGAGCTCGACCGCATAGTGTGGCTGAGGAGGATCGTGCCCGTGAACGGCGCGCCGCCGAGAAGGGTTGAGACGGACTGGATCCCAGCGCCCGCGTCGAGGATGAGCGTCGGGGCTGGCGCGCCTTCATGCGCGAGCGCCAAGCACGAGGTGTGGCCCCCGTAACGGACGAAATCGATGCCAGGCGCAGGGGTCGATCCCCGCACGCCGCAGAAATGGACCCGCAACCAGCTCAGCTCCGGTGGGGCATTGTCTTGCGGTGACCCTGGGAGAGCTCCTGAAGCGTCGTGCGATCAAGCTGCTCTGCCTCGAGCGGAGCCACCCTGCACGGTGTCACCGCCACGAGCGTCGAGGTTCGCCCGCCGTCCTGCGGGTGAGCCCGCTCCCCAAGCAGCGCACCCGGTCCGTACTTGTCGAGACGCTCGCCGTTCTCCTCGACACGGAGCACACCGTCGAGCAGTAGGAGGAGCTCCCACCCGGTTTGGACTTGGGTGACCAGCACGGTCCCGGCCTTCACCCGGCGGATGGCTGGCTTGGCGCCGCCCTGCGTGATCTGCGCTGAAGCGTCCGCTCGATTGCGTTCTGAACCGCGGTCACGAGCGCCTCGGAGTCAGTATCCCCCCAAAGGGGTGTACCGACCAATGCGACTGCCTGCGACGGGAACCACGACAGCGAGGTGATCAAGCTCTGGTGGCGCATGGAGGCCATTATGTGCCACTCGCAGGTCGCTGTCCAGGCCGACTGCAACAACTCCAAGTCGGTCCGCGCGATCATGCACCGGGGCCCGAGCGCGGGCGGCACCCCCTCACGATCAAGGGCAGCGGCTTCGTCTCGGGCGCCAGGGCTACGATCGGCAACCGGGCGACCTCGGTGGAAGTGGTCTACGGACGTCCGTCACGGCCAAGACGGTCACCACCCCAGCCGGCCCCGACGAAGTGGTGGTCACGAACCCAATGGCGACTCAGCCCCTCGATGCTCGAGCTGCGCCACACCATCGGCACCCGTGTGGCCCCGAACGGCGTGCCCCTGCGCCCGATCCAGCGCTGGATGGGCCGCATGATGCCAAGACCACGCAGGTCTACGGGCACTCACACGAGGCGAGAGCCTGCGCGTCGGCGTTGCTAACGCCGACCCACGGATCGGGCTTGGTCCTGCTCGCCAAGGACATGCGCGGAAGACGGCCGAGGGCATGCCGGCCCTGCTAGCGCCGAGCGCTCGCGGCCACGCGCGGCGGCGGTGGTGCCGTCGCAGGGTCGGGCACCGACCAGACGCGCGCGGTGCCGCGGCGGCCACGAACCTCGAACTCGCCGACGCAGACGAGGTCATCTGGACGGTCGCCTAGCAGCGCGCACGTCGAGTCGGCCATGAACAGCATGTGCTCAGTGCCCTTTGTCATGCCCTCGAGGCGCGACGCGGTGTTCGTCGTGTCGCCGATCGCTGTGTACTCGACGCGCCGCTCCGAGCCGACGTTTCCTACCATCACCTCGCCGCTGTTGAGCCCGATGCCCATCCGGAAACCGGGGCCCTCGAGGTCGTGCTCCTGCAGCCACGAGTTGAAGCGGGCAAGCCGCGGCCCCATCATCTCGCGCGCGGCGCGCAACGCGCGATCGGCGTGGTCGGCCTGTGGCAGCGGCGCCCCGAACACGGCCATGATGCCGTCGCCCATGTAGCAGGTCAGCGTCCCACCGGCCGCGAGGATGGCGTCGGTCATCTGATCGAGATAGACGTTTACGACATCGATTACCGTTCCGGCCGCCAGGCCCTCGGAGAAGCTCGTGAACCCGCGCAGGTCGCAGAACATCACAGTGCAAATGCGCTGCTCGCCACCGAGCCGCAGGTCCTCACCGGCCCGCGCCAGCACGTCCTCGACCACCGCTTCGGGCACGAAGCGGGAGAACACGTCCTTCACCCGCTGGCGCTCGAATGCAGTGAACAGGTAGTCGACGCCGAGCGTCGAGATGGTCGCCACCAGCACCGCGAGCAGCGGATAGGCGAACGGGAGGATCAGGCCGGCGTCGAAGGCCAGCTGCGTAACGCAGACATAGCCGCCCGACACCGCTAGCGCGAAGGCGCCGATGCGCCACGAGCGCAGGCGCACGTTGGCGAGCGGCACCGCCAGCCCGAGCGCCGCGACGATTAGCAGGTCGAGCCAGGCGGGCGATTCGCGCAACGGAAGGCCGCGCAGAACGCTCGCGACGGCATTCGCATGTATCTCCGGACCGGACATCGGCTCGCTGCGCGACGCCGCGGTCTGATGGATGTCTTGCAGGTTCGGCGCGGTCGCGCCGACGATCACGATCTTGCCCTTGAACGCCGAGGCGGGCACCTTGCCTTCGAGCACGCGCGAGAACGAGACGGTAGTGATCGTCCCGGGCGGCCCCGCGAAGTCGACCGGAATGCCGCCACCGCCGAATGTGCTGCTGGCGACCTTCCGGCCACTTGCTCGTTCGGCGACGACGACCGGGAAGCTCTCGAGCCCCTGTAGCGAGGGCCACAAGCGCCGCAGCACACCGTCGCCGTCGAGCTTGACGCTGCTGTCACCGACGCGGGCGCCGACCTCGCGCACCACGTCGGCGCCCCCGAGGACGTTGACCTCGCCGTTGGCAGCGACCTCGTCGGTGGCGAGCACAACGTTGTGGGCGCGGCCGATCGCGTCGATCAACGCATTGTCGTCAGCCGGGTCAGTCGGCTCGGTGAACTGCACGTCGTAGGCGATCACCTTGGCGCCGTCTGCGCGCAGGCGAGCGATCAGACGGGCGTGGACGCGGCGCGGGAACGGCCACTGCTGCTGCAGGTCGCTGAAGGTGACATCGTCGATCGCGACGACGACGATGTCGCGCGGAGGCCGCTGCGGCCCGCGAACGCTGAAATGCGCGTCACGGACGTCGAGTTCGGGACCACGCAGCAGGTTCGTTCCGTACGCGGCCACCGCCAGCCCGACCGCGACCAGGCCGGCGGCTATCAGCAGCAACGGTCGCCGCCGGCGCCAGTGCTTCTCAGACACGGCGTGCGCCTCCTAGCCGGCCAGCGCCGGACGCTCTGCGAGCATGCGCTCGAGCTGGGGAAGCATGCGCCTCGTGGCATCCACCCCGTGCTCGATCAACGGCGCCGCGCGGTGGAAGTCGACCCAGGTGAAATCGGAGGTGTCGACGTCTATGCGCGCGTCGGCCGCGTTCGCCTCGAAGCTCCCGAGCTGGTACTGGAGCAACTGCAGCGCGTTCATCACCACGTCCAGCATCGTCGGCATGCCGCGGCTGCCGACGAGGTACGACAGCGGGTTGACCGCGTTGACCCGATCGCTCACGCGTGAGAACACGGTCCTGACTCCCTTGCGCAACGTCGGGATCACCATCACGGCGATGCAGACGTCGGCACCCATGTCGCGGACGAGCTCGACCGGCACCTGATCGACGACGGCACCGTCGACGAGCGCGCGACCGTCGCGCCGCACCGGGGCGAACACAGCTGGGATCGAAGCGCTCGCCCGGCAGGCATCCGCGAGCGAACCTGTGCCGATCCAGACCTGTTCGCCCGATTCGATGTCGGTGGCCGTCGCGCGAAACGGCAGCACGAGGTCCTCAAATGTCCCGGTGATTCCGAGCTCTGCGAGCACCGCCTTGAGCCGGTTGCCCGCGAGTAGGCCGGGCCGCGCGACCGTCGGGTCGATCACCGACAGCGCCTTGCGCTTCGTGCCGAACCGCCCTGCGCGCGCGACCAGCTCCTCGGCGCTGAGCCCGGCCGCGTAGGCGGCGCCGACGATCGAGCCCATGCTCGTGCCGGCGAGGAGGTCAATCGGGATGCCGGCATCCTCGAGCGTCTTGAGCACCCCGATGTGCGCGAGGCCGAAGGCCGCGCCGCCCGCGAGCGCCACGCCGATGCTCGCTCCCCTG
Organism: Solirubrobacteraceae bacterium; assembly: GCA_017882375.1. Classification (GTDB taxonomy): domain Bacteria; phylum Actinomycetota; class Thermoleophilia; order Solirubrobacterales; family Solirubrobacteraceae; genus Palsa-744. The sequence continues at coordinate 52,102 of JADGPP010000011.1, forward strand.
ACCTTGCGCGCCAGCCGCTCCAGCACCAGCGCGGCCGGGGAGCGCGGGTGCTCCAGCAGGTAGAGGGCGGCCGCGGCCGGCTCCAGCCGCCGCAGCGACGGGTCCTCGGGAAGCACGAACGGCTCGCAGCGGTTGATCGGCGGCCGTGCGCTGGCGCCGTTGTGGAGATCGACCACGCGCAGGACTCGCGTGCGCGATAGGTGGCCATCGCCGCGGCCGGCGTCCGATCGGGCGACGAGCTCGACGACCACGTCGCAGACCTCGCCCGCGATCGCGCCGAGCTGCCCGAAGTCGAGCACGACGAGCGGATAGCGCGGATTGAGCGCCTCGATCAAAGCGGTGAGCCGCCGCGGCGCGTCCTCGGCAAGCTCACTCAGCGACAGCACCGCGAGGTCGGCGTCGCGTTCGAGGCGACGCGCGAAGCCGTCGTAGCCATCCAGGAGGAGCTCAGCGTCGCTCGACGGCGCCTGCTCCGTGAACCCGATCAGCGCGACCTCCATGCCGACCTGCCGGCGCAGCAGCGCGGCGAGGCAGTGCGCGACGAGCGTCTTGCCCCGCAGCCCATCCTCGCCACAGACGCCGATCGTCAGCGTCGAGCGACATGGAACCTCGGCGCGCGTTCGCGCGTCGAGTTGCTGCGAGAGGTCACGCGCGATGCAGGTGACGAGCTTGGCGTTGCGCTCGGTCAGACGGCGGAACTCGGCGCCGTCGAGCGCAAGCAGGCGCGCCGGCCGCGACACCCGGACGGTCGCAGTGCGCCGGCCGCCGAGCAGGAGCGCGACCTCGCCGAGGTGGCAGCCAGGCCCGAGCCGGTTGACGACCTGCGGCTCGGCGCCGCCGCCGACGATCTCGAGCTCCCCGTGTGCGACAACGATGAAGTCGCCCCCCTCATCGCCCTCGCAAAACAGCGTGTCGCCCCGGCGGTAGGAGAGCTCGCGGAACCGGGCGGCGAGCTCCTGCAGCTCGGCGGGGTCGAGCGAGCCGAACATCGGGATGCCGGCGAGCAGTGCGACCCGCTCGACTAGCTCCGTGCCTCTCGCAGTCGCGGCCATCGACTCTCAGCGCCTGCGCGCGATGTAGGAGTGGCCGGCGCGAACCGTCACCGTCTTGCGCCGCACGAAGTCCCGCACGGCGATCGTGTCGCGAGTGACGCGGAACAGGGTGCTCGTGCAACGGTCTTCGACCATCCAGATGGTGCCGCGGACACTCGCCGAGCCGAACCGGCCGCGGGTGCGGAACTTGCCGTGCCCGTTGCCCCACAGCCGTCGCGTATGGCTTGCCGCGATCCTTGCGGCCGCCGGGCAGCCGCGGAAGTTGCCGCCGGTCAGGACCTGTTCGGCGACCCCGTCGCGGCCCTGCTTGAGGATGAACACCCCGCCGTAGAATTCAGCCGAGCTGGTCCTGCCACCCGGCGCGGCGACCGTGATCGTGATCCGACCCGACGTCACATCGATCGTTGCTCCGAACGGGACCTGCGTGACGGTCCCCAGGTCGGTGAACGTGCGCGCGCCGGGGAGCCTGATTTTCACGCTGCCGCTGACAGGCGCGGCGTTGAAGTCGCGCGCGAGCACGGGCGGCGGCGGCGGCGGCGCGGAAGCGTGGGCAGCCAACACGAACAGAGCAGGCGCAGCCGGCACGGCTGCTTCCGCAGCCGGCGCGGCCGCTTCCACAGTCTCGACCTCTGCGCCGCAGGTGCTGCTGGATTCTTCGTTGGCACCGTCGCCGCTGTAGGAGGCCCGCCAGTAGTAGGTCCCTGGCGCCAGCGTCTGGGCGCTTGAGGCGGGCACGACCCCTGCGCTCACGCTCGGTTCGCCCGCCGAGGCGATGAGTTTGGTGCACGCGTTGTCGGAGTAGACCTTGTAGCTGACCGTGCCGGTCGCTTTCGAGGCGTTGGCGCCGGTCAAGGTGGCGGTGTCGCTCACGGCGGTGCCTTCTTTGACCGTGATAGCAACACCCGACTGGCCTCCACCGGACAATGATGTCGTCGTCGTGGTGGGTGTGGACGGAGCGCCGGTGGTGAACGACACCGGGAAGGCTTGCCCGGCGCCCGAGGCGTTGCTGGCGACGAGCTCGGCGCAGTATTCCGTGCCGGCGCTCAACCCGCTCAGCGAGACCGAGACCGGATGGAAGGTCGCGTCGGTGAAGGGGAGCGTCAGGGGCGTGGTGGAGCTGGCCGGCGAGCCTTGGGAGCCGCCGCTCGTGCACCATTGCGAGCCCGCCGGGCCGTAGGCGACGTGGTATTCGGTCGCCTGGCCGGTCGGGTTGACTTCGCCTTCGACGGTCGCGGTCGTCACTCCGGTCGCGACCGCATTAAAGGTGCGGGCGGACGCAGAGCCGGCGGTGAACGACACCGTGTTGCCTTCCCCGGCGCCCAAGGCGTTGCTGGCGACGAGCTCGGCGCAGTATTCCGTGCCGGCGCTCAACCCGCTCAGGGAGACCGAGACCGGATGGAAGGTCCCGTCCGTGAAGGGGAGCGTCACGGGCGTCGTGGAGCTGGCCGGCGAGCCTTGGGAGCCCTGGCTCGTGCACCATTCCGAGCTCGCCGGGCCGTAGGCGACGTGGTATTTGCTCGTCTGGCCGGCCGGGTTGACTTCGCCTTCGACGGTCGCGGTCGTCGCTGCGGTCGGGGACGCATTGAAGGTGCGGGCGGATGCAGAGCCGGCGGTGAACGGCGCCAGGTAGCCTTGCCCGGTGCCCGCGGCGTTGCTGGCGACGAGCTCGGCGCAGTATTCCGTGCCAGCGCTCAACCCGCTCAGGGGCACCGAGACCGGATGGAAGGTCTCGTCGGTGAAGGGGAGTGTCACGGGCGTGGTGGAGCTGGCCGGCGAGCCTTGGGAGCCGTTGCTCGCGCACCATTCCGAGCTCGCCAGAGCGTAGGCGACGTGGTATTCCGTCGCCTGGCCGACCGGGTTGACTGCGCCTTCGACGGTCGCTGTCGTCGCTGCGGTCGGAAACGCTTCGAAGGTGACGGTGGACGGAACGCCGGCGGTGAACGACAGCGGTTTGCCTTGCCCGGTGCCTGAGGCGTTGCTGGCGAAAGGCTCCGCGCAGTATTTGCTGCCGGCGCTCAAGCCACTCAGCGGGACCGAGCCATTATGGAAGGTCCCATCGGTGAAGGGGAGCGTCGCGGGCGTGGTGGAGCCGGCCGGCGAGCCTTTGGAGCCGAAGCTCGTGCACCATTCCGAGCTCGCCAGGCCGTAGGCGACGTGGTATTCGGTCGTCTGG
>JADGPP010000097.1 GCA_017882375.1 Solirubrobacteraceae bacterium
AGTATCTACACCGTATATACGATTGCTATCGCAGTTCGCGTAAAGAGGACACAGCCCACTGTGCCTCTGGCGATCTGCTCGCGAACAGATCAGAGACCCCGAGACTCCAACCCGCGTCAAGCCTCCAGCTAGTTGAGCAGCTCCTTGACGTAGCGCTGGTGCAGGCGCCCGAGCGAGGTTTTCTCCGGGTGAAAGCCGATCGTGTCCCACAGCAGCCCCGAGGCCGGCGCCCAAGCGATGATCAGGTAGACGCCGAGTGCCAGCGCCGTCACGCGCAGCCGGCGCGAGCTCGACAGCGCGGCCATCGGCAGTACCCACAGGACGTACCACGGAAGCACCCAGCTGAGCGTTACGAGCAGGGCGACGCCCGCCCAGCCCGAGGCCGTGATCGGCCCGCGCCGGCGCCAGGCCTGCACGCAGCAGAGCGCCACAGACCCCAGCAGCACGGCGCTGAGCAGCAGGTGCAGGGATTCCGTCTCGCCGCCCTGACCGAGTGCCAGCCCGATCAGGTTGGGAACGCTCACGTTCGTCACCAGCCGGCTCTGCGTGCTCAGGTCGGGGATGTGCAGCCCGAAGGCGAGCAGGCTGACGACCGTCGTGGCCGCGCCGGCGCAGGCCATGCCGATCACCACCTGTCCCAGGCGCCTGGGAGTGCGCACGAGCCCGGCGAGCACGATCGGGATCAACACCCCGCCCGAGGCCTTGATCGCGGCCGCCGTGACGAATGCCGCCCCGGCGCCGATCTCCGGCGCGCACAGCGGCAGCAGCCAGCCGCGCACACCCGCGCGCGTCCGCCCGCCGGCGACGGCGGCCTCGGCCGAGCGCAGCGCAGCGCCCGAGCCGGGCGCGCTGGTCGAGTCGCGCACGACATCCACGTCTCGCGCGCGGGGCGCGTCGTCCGCGCCGCCTCGCGCGCCGAGCCTGTCGCGGGTGAGCAGCAGCAAGTAGAAGCCGAGCACGATGAAGAACACCATCAGGAAGTCGTTGTGATCGCCGCCGAGGCCCCACACGAGCACGATCGGGTTCAGCCCGACGAGCACGATCGCCGCGACGGGGTCGCGACCCAGCAGCCGCGCGCACTTCCACACGAGAAACAACGTGCCCAGGCTGAACAGGGCCAGCAGCCCCTTGAGCACCCAGAACGACGCCGCGACGCCGAGCGGCACGACGACGAACGTCAGCAGCGTGAACAGCGGCCCGTAGGGACTGAGCAGCTGATGCCAGTTGCTGAGGTCGTAGCTGGGGTCGTTGTGCGGCTCGAGGATCGGAATCGACGTGTACGGGTTGAGGTTGTGCACGACCTCCATGCGCCCGTAGTTGACGTAGTTGAAGATGTCCGTCAGCGCCAGCGGCGGCGCCAGCAGGAAGATCGCGTGCACTGCGAGCACCGTCGCGATCGCCCAACGCGCGCGCAGGCGCGGCACGTAGACGAGCGCGAGCAGGTAGCCGACGTACATCACGACGATCGCCCCCGAGAACAGGTACTTCAGCGTTGTGTTGTTGCGCGTGAGCCCGGGCAGCAGGCCGCCCAGCGGGCCGGCCATCCAGTGCGGGAAGTAGTTGGCGTGCGTCGTCGCCGAGAGGATGCTCGGCCGGTTGGCCGCCATCACGACGACGAACGCGCTGCAGGCGACGATCGCCAGCAGACAGGCCGCGCCGATCCAGGCTCTCTCCTGGCTGCGCGCAAGCGCGCCCGCGCGCCCGCGCAGGAGCCCGCGCTTGACCCTTGGGCTCCCGACCGGCGCGTCGCGCAGGGGAAGTGTGCTCGCGTCGCTGGACATGCGTGAGGGCCCGCCGAAGCGAGCCCTCAGAAGGTTAGACCTATGTGGCTGCGGCTAGATCGCCGCCGCGGCTAGATCGCCTGGACGTTGACGGCCTTGGGACCCTTGTCGCCCTGCTCGGGGTCGTAGGAGACCTTTGCACCCTCCTGCAACGAGCGATATCCCTCGCCGTTGATTCCGGTGTGATGTACGAACAGGTCCTTGTCGCCGTCGTCGGGGGTGATGAAACCAAACCCCTTGTCGTCGCTGAACCACTTTACGGTGCCAGTAGGCATGTGGGTATTCCTCCACAGTATGTGCGTGCTGCTCTGCGGAGGATGCTTCTTGAAGCTTCGACCTGCGAGCGCTTGCACTTCTTTCGCCGATCTTTGTGCCGGCCAGACCGGACGACCGTAGCAGGTCCCCGCAGGCGCGTGTTGTCGAATTGTTTTAGATCGGACGATCGATTTGCGGGGTGTCCAGCCGGTGTCTGGCAGGCGCTGCTCGGCTGCGGCTAGGGTGCAGCGATGAGCGCTCAGGACAGCCCGAGCGACCAAGCCGCGACGCATGCGCCCGGCGCGCTGTTCAAGCGACTGCTGCCACCCGGCGAGCCGGCGGACGCCGTGCAGATCGCCGACGGCCTGGACCTGCAGGCGCGCGTGCGCGCCGGCGGCGAGCGCCCGTACGTGATCCTCAACATGGCGAGCACGGTCGATGGCCGCGCGAGCATCGGCGGGCGCTCCGGCGCGATCGGCGACCGCGCCGACCGCGAGCTGTTCCACGCTCTGCGCGCGAGCGTCGACGCGGTCATGGCCGGCGCCGGCACGGTGCGCGTAGAGCGCTACGGCAGGATCATCCCCGACGCGCAGACCAGGCGGCGGCGGGTGTCGCGCGGCCTCAGCGAGGAGCCGCTCGCCTGCATCGTCTCCGGGCGCCTGTCGCTGGCGCCCGACACGCCGCTGCTCGCTGAGCCGGCGGCGCGCGTGGTCGTCGTGACGCCGTCGGGCTCGAGCCTGCCGGAGACCCCGGCGCAGCTGGACTACGTGCGCGCGAGCCGCGACGGCGTGCTCGACCTACCCGCGGCGATGGCCGAGCTGAGCGGGCGCTTTGCGGTGCGCACGCTGCTCTGCGAGGGCGGCCCGCACCTCAACGGCCAGCTGCTGCTCGCCGGGATGGTCGACGAGCTGTTCCTGTCGTTCTCGCCGAAGCTCGCCGGCGGCGAGGACGCGACCGGCGAGGCGCTGCGGATCATCGCCGGCGCGCAGTTTCGCGAGCCGCTGGCGCTGGAGCTGCTCGGCGCGCTGGAGAGCGGCTCGACCCTGTTCCTGCGCTATGGCGTGTGCGCCTCTGCGCCCGAGCGCGTCTCGCGCGAAACGATGCCCAGCAGCTCGCTGGCCAGCTGACGGCCTTCGGCGGACATGCGCGGGGTCGCGGCGATGCGCACGACGACCTCCTCGCCGTCGAGCTCCTCCAGAGTGATCCGCGGCGGGTCGCGCAACGGCGTCTGCAGCTGCTTCTCCAGCAGCTCCTGCATATCGCTGGGAGTCATTCCGGCACGCAGCCGCGCGCGCAGGTTGACCGCCTCGGGCTCGCGCAGCGGGATCACTGCGCTGTTCAGCACGACGCTGTTGGGCACCATGATCGAGTCCTCACCTTTGGCGAATGTCGTGTAGAGCAGCCCGAGCGAGCTGACGGTGCCCTCGAGCTGGCCGGCGAGCGGACCCCCCTGCAGGCGCACGCGGTCGCCCACACGAAACGGCCGCGCGCTCAGCAGGACGGTGCCGGCGATCACGTTGCCGAGCGTCTGCTGTGCGGCGAGTCCGAAGATCACCGCCGTGAAGGCGCCACCGAGGGCCAGCGTGCGCGTTTCGATGCCTGCGACACGCAGCGCCACCAGCAGCGCGAGCACGATCGTCATCAGACGGATCAAGAAGCCGACCGTCCCCGCCGTCGCCGGATCCAGGCGCCGGAACAGCGGCGGGCCGAGGCTGCGCCCGATGTCCCGCGCGATCGCCCAGCCGAGGATCACCAGAGCGATGACCGTCACGATGGTGACGGGGGTTTCCAGCGCGGGTTCGAGTTCTTTGGCCTTGTGCCCGTGCGGACCGGCGGCGCCGAGCAGGCTGACGCGGTTGTCGTAGAAGACGACCACGCCGACGAACAGCGGCACGAGCACGAGCGCCTCCAGCCGCGCGCGCTTGACCACACGCGGGCTTATCTGCCGCAGCAGGCCGACCTCGCGCCACGCCTGGCTGCGCGTCTCGAACATCTTCGGGGGTGTCCGTGGTACGGGCATCGCACCCCATGATGGCGACCCGTGACGCCGGACGAGGCGACTCGACGTGATCCTGCTCTAGGATCTCGGCGAAATGAACTCCGATCTGCGCAAGCTGATCATCCCCGCCGTGCTCGTCGGCGTCCTGTTGATCGTCGTCTCGGTCGTCTACTTCGTCGAGCCGGCGCACTCGCTGCCGTCGTTCTTCCCCGGTCACGTCTCGGCCACGAACGCCGAAGCCACGCACCACCACACCAAGCACGGCATCGCGGCGCTGGTCGTCGCCCTCGCGTGCTTCGCCTTCGCCTGGTTTCAGACCGGGCCCAGAGCGCGGTCGGCGCCGGGCTCCTAGCCGCCGAAGGCGAACACCAGCGTGCTGATCACGCCGAGGGCCATGCAGTAGACGCCGAACGGCGTCAGGCGATTGGTCTCGAAGTACTTCAGCAGGAACTTCACCGCGAAGAAGGTCGTCACCGCGGCGCACAGGCCCGCCACGAGCGCCGGGCCGCGCACGCCGTTGCCCTCGGATCCGAGAAGTTCGGGCAGCTTCAGCGCGGCCGCGGCGAGGATCACGGGCGTGGCCAGCAGGAAGCTGAAGCGCGCGGCGTCCTCGTTGGAGAGCCCCACGAGCAGGCTCCCCCCCATCGAGAAGCCCGAGCGCGAGATCCCCGGAATCAGCGCGGCCACCTGCGACGTGCCGACGGCGATCGCCTGGCGCCAGCTGAGCTTGGAGATGCGCTGGTCGGCGTTCCCCAGGTAGTCGCCGGGGCGCGGCGGACGGCGGCGCAGCCGCTCGAACAGCAACAGCGCGATCCCGTTGACGATCAGAAAGGCGGCAGCCGTCTGCGGCGAGGCGAACAGTTTGCGCAGCGGCGTCTCGAGCAGCAGCCCGATGATCCCCACGGGAATCGTGCCGGCGATCAGCAGCCAGCCGAGGCGGGCGTCGACATCGTCCTCGCGGATCTCGCGCATGGCCAGCGAGCGTCCCAGCCCCTTGACGATCCTCACCCAGTCGCGCAGGAAGAAGCCGAGCAGGACGATCGCCGTGCCCAGGTGAGTGGCCACGAGGAACGTCAAGAAGAACTTGTCGTTCTGATGGATGTGCCAGCCGGCGAGCCGCGGCAGGATCACTCCGTGGCCGAGACTGGAGATCGGGAAGGGCTCGGCCACGCCCTGGGTGAGGCCGAGGATGATCGCCTGGAAGTAGGAAATCGGGTGCACTTCGGCGACAGCTTATGGATCGGCGCAGTTTGAACCGCGGTACTGGCCGAGAGTTGGCAGGACGCGCCGCGTTCACAGCCGCTTCACACGATCGTTTCCCCCTGGTCACAAAACGCCGGCCTTTGCAGGGGAATCTGACTGCTATGGAGAGTCTCGGAACGACGTCGCAGAGGCCGGCGAATGTCACGCGCGTGGATATGCACTGCCACTCGACCGCTTCGCAGGAGTCCAAGCTCGGCGTCCAGCGTGCGGCCGGCCTGCCCGAGTGCGCGACTCCGCCGCAGGAGGTCTACGAGCTGGCCAAGCGGCGCGGAATGGACCTGGTGACGATCACCGACCACGACACGATCGCCGGCGTGCTGGAGATCGCCGATCGCCCGGACGTGTTCGTATCCGAGGAGCTCACGGCGCACTTCCGCGGCGAGCCACAGGCGGTGCACGTGCTCTGCTACGGAATCTCGCCCGACGATCACGAGTGGCTGCAGGCCAATCGCGGCGACGTGGAGCTGTGCGCGGCGTACATGTACGAGCGCGACATCGCATGCGCGCTGGCGCACCCCTACTACCACGTCGGCGCGCCGCTGACCGCGCGCCACCGCCGGCGCCTGGCGCAGCTGTTCGACGTCTGGGAGGTGCGCAATGGGGCGCGGGCGCGCGAGCTCAACCGCCCGGCCGCGACATATGTGGCCACGCTCGACGGCGCCGGGATCGGCGGCTCCGACGACCACGCGGGCGTCGACATCGGGCGCACGTGGACGCAGACCCCCCTGGCTCCCACGCCGCACGAGTTCCTGGCGCACGTGCGCCGCGGCGCGGTCGTCGCCGGCGGCGCCCAGGGCAGCGCCGCCAAGTGGGCGCACGCGGCGATCGCCCTGACCGCCCGCGCGCTCGGGAGCGGCGGTGACGGCGCCGCAGGCGCGCCGGACCCGGCGGCTGTCCTGAGCATGGCCAGGCGTCTGCTCAGCGAGGGCGACGCGCGCCACGGGACGATCGACGGCGGCGGCGGCGTGTCGCCGGCCGACGCGCGCTGCCTGCTGCGCGCGTGGCTGCGCGCCGTGGAGCTCGACCACCTCGACGAGGCCGGCCTGATCGCCTACATGCAAGACGAGCGCTTCAGCCACTCAGACCTCTACCGCCGGGCGTGCCGCGCGCACGAGCGCAAGCTGCGCGTGGCGATCGAGCAGGCGCTGGCCGCCGCGTGCGGCGAGGGCGACGTGATGAGCGCCGCGACGGGCCTGTTCGAGAGCTGCACGGCCGCTATCCCGTACGCGCCGGCGACGGCCTTCCTGGCCAACGAGCGGGCCAAGCTCGACACGCGCCGCGAGGACGGCGAGACGCCGCGAGTGGCGATCCTCGCCGACGGCATCGGCAGCACGCACGGCGTCACGCGCGCGGTCGAGGAGATCCGCTCGCGAGGGGTCGACGGCTTTGAGATCGAGGTCGTCGGTACCGACCCCGAGGTCGACCGGCGCCTTTCGGCGGTGGCCGAGTTCGAGGTGCCCTACTACCCGGGCCTGCGCATCGGCGTGCCGAGCTTGTCGGCGGCCGTGCAGACGATCGCCGACGGCAGCTTCGACCTGATCCACGTGTGCTCGCCGGGTCCCGTCGGCGTCGTCGGCGCGCTCGTCAGCCGCGGCCTCGGCGTGCCGCTGCTCGGCAGCTACCACACCGAGCTGACCGCCTACGCGGGACTTCGCTCGGGCGAGCGCCGCGTCGCCGAGGCGATGGCGATGGGCGTGCGCGCGTTCTACGGCGCGTGCGACCTCGTGCTCTCGCCGAGCCCGGCGTCAGACGCGACGCTGGCGGGCATCGGCGTCGCCGCCGAGAAGGTCGCGCGCTGGGATCGCGGGGTCGACACGCGGCGCTTTGATCCCGCGCTGCGCCAGGCGGCGCTGGACGAGCAGGCGGCGCGCGGACAGGCCAAGCCGGCCGACGCGGTGGACGTGCTCTACGCCGGGCGGATCACGCGCGAGAAGGGCGCGGACCTGCTCGCCGACGCCTTCCTGCTCGCACGCGCACAGGACCCGCGCCTGCGACTGGTGCTCGTCGGCGGCGGTCCTGAGGAGCAGCGGCTGCGCGAGCGCGTCGGCGATGGCGCGGTGTTTCGCGGCTGGCTGGAGGGCGATGCACTGGCCCGCGCGTACGCCAGCGCAGACGTGTTCCTGTTCGCCAGCCGCACCGACACGTTCGGCCAGGTCGTGCTCGAGGCGCAGGCGAGCGGCCTGCCGGTCGTCGCGGTGGCCGAGGGCGGTCCGCTCTCGTTGATCGAGGATCGCGTCAGCGGCCGGCTGTGTCCGGCCGACGAGCGGGCGCTGGCAGATGCCGTGCTCGAGCTGGCGGGCTCTGCGGCGCTGCGCCGGCGCATTGCTCGCGCGGGCCTGGCGTCGGTGCGCGAGCGCACGTGGGAGCGCGCTTTGCGACGCCTCGGCGACGGCTACCGTCGCGTCCTCGCGGCCGACGAGTCAGCGGAGGTGCCGCGTGCCGCGTAGGGCTCGCGCGCGGCGCACGATCGCCGTCGCGCTGCACGACATAGAGCCGGCGACGTTCGAGCGCTGCGCGCTGATCCGCGACTGGCTGGACGACCACGGCGTGGATCGCGTCACGCTGCTGGTGATCCCGGCGCGCGACCTGCACCCGCTCAACGAGCGCTCGCCGGGCATGACCAGCTGGCTGACCGAGCGGCGCAGGGCCGGCGACTCGATCGCCCAGCACGGCTTCCAGCACGAGCGTACGCGCCGGGCCGGCTTCTCGCCGCTGAGCTTCCTGCGCGCGCCTGCGCGGCGCACGGGCGAGTTCGTCGGCCTCGGCACGGAGGAGACCCAGCGCGCGGTCAACGCCGGCTGGCGTGTGCTCAAGCTTGCGGGCGTCGAGCCGGATGGCTTCGTCGCGCCCGCCTACGCGTACACGCCGGCTCTGCGCCGCGTGCTACCCGGCAGGTTTCGCTGGTGGGCCGGGCTGCTGGGCGTGCACCGCCGGACCGTCGAGACCGACGGCGACTGCGGACGTCTGCTGGCACCGGCGTGGGGCATGGGAACGGCCGGCCGGCTGCAGCGAACGCTCTCCCCTGCGCTGATCCGCGCCGGCGGCCTGCTGTCCGGTGAGACCCTGCGCTTGGACCTGCACCCGGCCGACCTGCAACATCCGCGACATATGATCGCGCTGGAGCGGGTGCTGGGCCGTGCCGGGCGCCGGCGCGACGCGATTACCTATGACGAGCTGCTGGCCGCGCAGAGCTAACCGGCGGGCTTGGCCGCGAACAGCGACGGTTCCAGCGAGCTGACGTGTGCGCCGGCAGCGTAGCCGAGGTGCTCGAGTCCGAACAGGTCCTCGATCGTGCGCAGCAGCGAGTAGTGGTTATACGGTTCCTGGCTGGTCGTGTGTGGCTTGATCAACGGCGAGAGCAGCAGCGCGCCGACCTGGCCTCCGCCTTCGGGCGGCAGGCTCGCGGCAACGCCCGTCGCGGGCGGCAAATTGGGAAAGCGCGGCTGACCGCAGCACGAGCTGGAGTCGGCGAATTCGCCGCTCGACGGCGCCTCGTCGCTGGTGATCACCAGCAGTCCACCGTGCTTGTAGGCGGCTGAGGCGAGGATCTTCGGGACGATCTGCCCAAGCAGCCCGTCCGCCGCCGGCAGTCCCCCCGGCCCACCGCCCGGGCACGGGCCCGGGCTGCCGTCGTGGCAGCGATCGGGAACTATGTAGGAGAGGCTCGGCGTGCGCTTGGCATCACTCAGGTCAGCGTCCAGGCCGCTCAGGCCGACGTCGTCGGCCGCGCACGCCGGAGCGTCGGTCAGCGCGTGGAAGTACACGAAGGGGTTGCGGAAGGTCGCATACGGCTGACCGGCGGGCGTCTGCCCGGAGCTGGGATCGGGCTGTCCGAGCGCGGGGTGCGCGCAGGCCGGCGGGGTGCCGGCGGCTTCGCCGATCCCCTGCACGTAGGCCCGCCAGGTCAGATGCTTGGCTGTCAGCTGCCCGGGCAGCGTCGCCGTCGCGCTCGGGTAGACGCAGCCGTCGCCGGCGACCTGCTCTTCGCCGCCGACCGTCGCCGGCGCGACGTCGGCGTAGACGGGACAGTTCGCCGCGGTGGCCGGAGTCGGCCCCTGGCCGCTGAGCAGCGCTATCCCGTTGGCGAGCTGCTCGTGTGCGACGGCGTAGTAGCGCGCGAGCAGCGCGCCGCGCTTCTCCAGCGCGCGCGACAGGTACGGAGCCGTGGATTGCGGTCCGAACGTCGCCGCGTAGGGCTGATCGGAGAGCATGATCACGAACACGTGCTTGATCGCCGGCAGCTTCGCTGCGGGCGCGCCGGAGGCGGGCGCCGGGCCGCCTGCGCCGCCGCTAGCTCGATTGCCGTTGGAACTCGATGGCGGCGAGGCGGGAGCGCCGGCCGGCGCCGGGGCGCTCGCGGGTTCCGGCGCTTGGACTGCCGCTTCGGGCGTGGCTTGCGCCGACGCCGCCGGCGGTTCGACCGGCGATGACCCCGGTTGCGCTTGCGCGGCGCCGGCACTCGGCGCCGGGAGCAGCAGCTTGATGCGAGGGCGCGCCGACGCGGCCAGCGTGTAGTCCACGCGCGAGCCCGCAACGTTTCCCAGCAGCACGCCGAAGCCGACAAAGGCGAGCACGAGCAGCGCGCAGATCCGCCGCGAGGGCAGCGTCAGCGCGGACAGGCTCGCGAGCAGCGATGCCGCTGACCTCTTGGCGCTCGCGGCGTCTCGGCCGCCGGGCCCGTCACCGGCTGCCGGGACGGCGGCGGATGCTCGCTGCGGCGGCGAGCTCGGCGCGGGCCACCGGCGAGTCCGCCGCACGAGCTCGTCCAGCTGTGCGCCGCGCGGACCGATCCGTCGACCGCAGCCCAGGCAGTAGCGCTGGTGCGGCCACAGGCCGGCGCCGCACTCGGCACAGACCGCGGATGTGCCGCCGCCTGTCAAAGCCGCCTAGTCCTCCGCCAGCGCCGCGCCGCCGGACGCCGGCGAGCCATCCGCGCGCGAACGCGAGCCGCGGCGATCGAGCGCGCCGGAGTCCGGCGCAAGCAGCGCATCCATCGCGACGGTCGTCGCGTCGCGCTCGCCGTCGGGCGCCGGCATGCCCAGCGCCGGCATCGCCGTGCTCGGCGCGCGCTCCATCAGGGTCGCGCCGCATTGCCAGCAGAACACCGCTCCGCGGCTGTGCGGCGCACCGCAGCCCGGGCAGCTGCCGGCACTGGCGCTCTCCTCCAGCGCAAGCAGCCGCTCGACCTCGGCCAGCTCGGCGTCGCGATCCTGCAGAACCGCCGCCCGCCGCACGAGCACATCGAGGCGGAAGTGGTCGCGGGTCGCCATCTCATACGCCAGGCCGCCGAGGTCCCAGTGCAGCTCGGTGACCTGCTCGGCCAGCTCGTCGCGCCTGCGGCGCAGCTTGCTGCGTCCGTCCTGCGCGGGCAGCGGCGGCCGGGCTTGCGCGCTGCGCGGAGATCCGGGGGGTGGGTCCGCCCGGCGCCTCGCGTTCTGCTTGGCGATCGCGTCGCCGAGCAAGCTCATGTTCCGACCACGTTGGGCAGGTTCTTGGACTTTTCCTCGTAGCTCTTGCCTTTGGTCTTGTGCAGTTCTTCGAGCACCTTCGGCGACGCCGGCTTGCTCGATTCCGCGCCAGAGCCCGACGGACCGGCGCC
>JADGPP010000003.1 GCA_017882375.1 Solirubrobacteraceae bacterium
TTCAACATCCCGATCCTCACGTTCGTCGACGTGCCGGGCTTCCTGCCGGGCACCAGCCAGGAGTGGGGCGGGATCATCCGCCACGGCGCCAAGCTGCTGTACGCGTTCACCGAGGCGACCGTGCCGAAGCTGACGGTGATCACGCGCAAGGCCTACGGCGGCGCCTATGACGTGATGGCCTCCAAGCACATGCTCGCCGACTTCAACTTCGCCTGGCCGACCTCCGAGGTCGCGGTGATGGGTCCCGAGGGTGCGGTGAACATCATCTACCGGCGCGACATCGCCGGCAGCCCGACGCCCGAGCAGCGGCGCGGCAAGCTGATGGAGGACTACAAGGCGCGCTTCGCCAACCCGTACACGGCGGCCGAGCGCGGCTACATCGACGACGTGATCGTGCCGCACGAGACGCGGCCGAAGCTGATCGTCGCGCTGAACACGCTGCAGAGCAAGCGCGAACCGGGCCCCAAGCGCAAGCACGGAAACATCCCGCTCTAGCTTTTGCGCCGCTGCGCTCTTTCGCCGAGCAGCAGCCACCACGGATACGTCGCGAACAGCAGCGCCGAGATCGCGTGTGCGCGCGCCCCGGCACGCCGGTGGTCGAATCCAAACACGCCGGAGTTGAGCATCCAGTCGCGCCCGCTCTCGGCGCGGCAGGCCCGCCAGATCGGCCGCGTCCACGGACGATCGAGGTACAGCGAGATGCTGGTGGCCAGGAACGCGCCCGCCGTCGCGGTGTGGAGGGCGCGAGCCGCGGGCGTGCGCTCGGGCAGGAGGCGACCGTAGACGCGGCCGGTCGCATACAGCCAGGGCGGATCGATCAGGAAAGACATTCTGCCTCCTCGTCGGAGCCGCGCGCCTGCGAGGACGAGCGGCGTGGAATGTCCGGCGCGGGACGCCCGAGCAGCCCGAAGGCGAGTCGCGTGGCGAGCGCCATGATCGTCAGCTGGGGGTTCACTCCGAGGGCGCTCGGGACGACCGAGCCGTCGGCGACGTGCACGCCGGCGACGCCGTGCATGGCGAGATCTCCGTCGGTCACGCCGTGGCTGGGCCGCGCATCGGCCCGGGCCGTTCCCAATGGATGAAACGCAGCCAATCTGAGTTCGCGCGCGCTTGCGTGCTGCGGTCTCACGCCGGTGCCGAGCGGCAGGTACACCTCGCGGGCGCCCGCGGCTGCGAACAGCTGCTCCAGACGCGCCAGCCCGGCGCGGAACCGGTCCAGATCCTCCCGGACCAGGTCGTAACGGATCAGCGGACGCCCGGCGACGGAGCGCACCCGCCCGCGCGAGCGGTCGCTGACCATCAGTCCGAACTGCACGAGATGGCGGTAGTCGGCCATCGCCCGGGCGTGCCTGGCGCCTGTCAGCGGCAGCGACATCGCGGCATACGCCGGCGGCCCGGCGACCCCCTCGAGCATGATGCCGTCGGCTGCGAACTCGTCGACGTAGAAGCTCTGCGGCACGCCGCGAGACATGTCGACGACCTCGTCCATCAGCGCAAAGGCCGCCGTGGCCGGGTGCAGCGAGAGGTTGCGACCACGCTGGCCGGAGGCGTCGGCGAGCCGGCTGGCATCGAGCAGCAGCGGCGTGTAGATCGCTCCGCACGCGACGATCACCTCGGGCGCACGCACCTCCAGTGCGCTGCCATCCGCGCGACGCGCCCTGACGCCGTGCGCGCGGCCGCCCGCGACGAGCACCTGTCGTACGTCGGCCCCGGTGAGAATCCGCGCGCCGGCCGCCCGAGCGCGGGGTATGTAGGTGATCCCGGTGTGTTGCTTGGCCGAGGTCGGACAGCCGAACACGCACACGCCGGAGCCGACACAGCCGCGCGCGTTGCGGCGCAGGTAGCCGTGCGACCAGCCCAGCCGCTCGGCCCCACGGCGGGCGATCGCGGCGTTGGCCCCGGCCAGCTCGGGGGTGACCTCGCTCACCGACAGCGCCCGCTCGACGCGCTCGAAGAACGGCGCCAGCGCCGGCTCATCGACTTCCAGCCCGAACTCCCGCGCCCAGCGCGCGAGCACGTACGGCGGCGTCCGAAAGCAGGTGCCGGAGTTGACGAGCGTCGTGCCTCCCAGACCGCGGCCGAGCGGCAGCAACACCGGCGGGGTACCCAGCGTGGCGGTCTGGCCGCCGTCGCGGTAGAGACGGGCGAGCATCTCGGGCGGGCGGGCGGTGAAGCCGTCGGCGTCGTGTCCGGGGCCCTGCTCGAGGACCACGACACTGGCGCCGCTCTCGGCCAGCTCGGCGGCGACCACCGCCCCACCGGCTCCGCTGCCGACCACGCAGAAGTCGGCCTTCACGGGCGTCCCTCCGCACGGCGCAGCGCGCGCCCCCGGGCGACCACGGCGGCGGCGTCCCAGCCGAGCCGGCGCGCGACCGCCGGATCGTCATAGCGTCCCAGCGCGAGCGTCGAGTGCGCGGCCTGCTCGGCCAGCGGCACGCGAGCGAGCAGCGCGCCGCTGCGCGGGCGCCGGGCGAGCGCCAGCAGCACGCGCAGTCCGGAACGCTGGGGCCACGGCGCGGCCGCGACGAAGCCGTCGAGCCCAGCGCTCACGCGAGCATCCAGGCGCCCTGCATCGCGGCAAGCTCGTCGATTGCCGCCGCCGCGGCGTGCGCGTCGCGCGCGCCGACGGCCTCGGCCGCGCGCACGTACAGGCCGGCCAGCCGCGGACGATCGGCGAGCAGCGCGGTGAAGGCGTCGGCGTGCGGGAGGTAGAGCTCGCGCACGGAGTTGAGGATCAGCTGGAACACGAGGTTGCCGGCGGACTCGACGAGCGTCGCCATGAACGACCAGTCGGCGTGCAGCGCGGTGGCGTCGTCCTCGGCGATCGCCACCGCGCGCGCCAGGTCCAGAAGGGAGCGGGCCTGCTCGTCGGTGCGTCGCTGCGCCGCCAGTCCGGCGGCCTCCACGAGCAGCAGGCGCCTGGCCTCGAACAGGTCGCGCATGAGCGAGTCCTCCGCGCCGGCATTGAGCACGAGCGCCTCCAGCCCGCCCGAGCGCCGCCAGTCGAGCACGCGTGTCGCGTCGCCGTGGCGCACCTGCACCAGGCGCAGCTGCTCCAGGCGCTTGAGCGCCTCGCGCACCGAGGCCATGTTGACCTCGAACTCGGCCGCCAGCGCCCTTTGCGGCGGCAGGCGCTCCCCCGGCCGGTAGTCACCGGCGAGGATCCCCTCGCGCAGCCGGGCGAAGACGTGGTCGGGAACGGAGAGGCGCGGAATCGGCGCGGACATGGCGGCGAGTGTACCAGTGTTCCGAACACTCCTCTGGGCTGCTGCGCTTTGCCGGTGCGCCTCGGTCACAATGAGTCGATGCCGACCCGCCGCGCGCAGCTGAAGCTCGTTGCCCCCTCCGCGACGCCCGAGGAGGCAGCCGCGGTCGTGGCGGCGCTGGAGCGCTTCCTGCGCGCCACGGCAGCGCCTCGGGCACCCGCGCAGGAGCACTCGGATCCGTGGCGGCGCGCGGCTATCCTCGAAGGCGTGGAGAGGGACTCCGAGGCCGATGTCTCGGACCCCTGGATAAATACCTAAAAGCCGCTAGGCTTTAGCGTCAATAGTCTTCTCGCGGTCGAGCAACGTCTAACGCAGCCCGGGCACCGCGCCGGGAATCAGGAGGTTTCTTGATGGAGCCAGTTTCAGTTCCCTCTCAGCGCGGCACGCTGAAGGACCCAGAGGTGCTCCGGAACGTGCCTGGGCACGTGATTCCGATCCTGCAGCGCGAGTTCGACGACTTCCAGACCGAGTCGACGAAATTCCTCGATGGGCAGACTGCCGAAGACGAGTTCATCAAGTTCCGCCTGAAGCAGGGTGTCTACGGCCAGCGCCAGCCGGATGTGCAGATGATCCGCGTGAAGCTGCCGTTCGGCGGGATCACGCCCGAGCAGATGGAGAGCTTCGCCGACGTCGTCGAAAAGTACGTGCCCTTGAACAAGGGCCACATCACGACGCGCCAGAACATCCAGATGCACCACATCCCGCTGCCAGCAGCCGCGAAGGCGATCCGCGAGCTCGGCGAGACGGGCCTGTCCAGCCGCGAGGGCTGCGGCAACACCGTGCGCAACGTGACGGGCGACCCGTGGGCGGGCGTGGCCAAGGACGAGCTGTTCGACATGACCCCCTACGCGGGCGCGTACGTGCGCTACTTCGTGCGCCACCCGACGACACAGGCGATGCCGCGCAAGATCAAGACCGCCTTCGACGGCTCGCCGCGCGACCGCGCGATCAGCGGCATCCACGACATCGCCTTCCGCGCAAGGGTGCGCGACATCGAGGGCCGTGGGGAGGTACGCGGCGCGGAGATGCTCGTCGGTGGCGGCACCTCGATCATGCCGCGCGTGGCGCCCGCGCTATACGAGTTCGTCGAGCTCGACAACGGCGACTACCTGAAGATCACCGAGGCCGTCTTCAGGATCTTCGATCGCCAGGAATGGCTGCGGGTCAACCGCGCCCGCGCGCGCATCAAGGTTTTCGTCGACAAGTACGGCATCGACGAGCTGCGCAACCAGGTCGAGGAGGAGCTCAAGGGCGACTGGATCGACGAACGAGACTTCTCGATCGAGCAGCGTCTGTTCGTCGACGACGAGCGCGAGTCAGCACCGGCGCCACCGCAGAGCTACGGCAGCCCCAACGGCGATCTGCAGCAGTTCGAACGCTTCCGCGCGGCCAACGTGCGCGAGCAGAAGCAGCAGGGCTTCGTGACCGTCGAGGCCAAGGTGACCCGCGGCGACCTCACGCCCGAGCAGTTCCGCGGCCTGGCGCAGATCATGCGCGACTACGCGGGCGGCTATGCGCGCACGACCGTGCAGCAGAACTTCGTGCTGCGCTGGGTCCGCGAGGAGTGCGTGTACGACCTGTGGAAGGCGCTGTCCGAGCACGGGCTCGGAGAGCACGGGTCGCGTGAGATCGACGACGTCGTGTCGTGCCCGGGCACGGACTCGTGCAAGCTCGGGATCACCAGCTCGATGGGCCTCAACGAGGCCGTGCAGGAGCGCATCGAGTCGCTGGCGATCACCGACGAGCTGACGCGCAAGCTGAACATCAAGATCAGCGGCTGCCCGAACGGCTGCGGCCAGCACCACGTGGCCAGCATCGGCTTCACGGGCGCGTCGATCAAAGTCGGCGAGCACACGATCCCCGCATACATCCCGCACGTCGGTGGCGTGTTCGAAGGCGGCGACGTCCAGTTCGGCACACGCCTGAAGCTGCGCCTGCCGTCAAAGCGCGTGCCCGACGCGATCGAGCGCTGGATCGCCCAGTACGAGGCCAACCGCAACGACGGCGAGGAGTGGAACGAGTACCTGGCGCGCGTCGGCGCGGCAGCGCTCGAGGCGGAGGTCAAGGATCTGTCGCTGCCCGTCGACTTTGGGTTGGAGACGATGAACACCTTCATCGACTGGAAACGTGACGTTCCCTTCGAAGTCATTCGCGGCGAGGGCGAGTGCGCGGTATAGATCAGATGAGACACTCAGAAGAGGACCGATCAGATGCCCCAAGTAGATAGCCCGATGGCACACGCCAGCACCCACTTCGACCCGGCGCCGAGCCTCACGCACACGCTGCGCGAGGCGGCACGGCACGGCGAGCGCGCGGTCCTGCTGTGCTCGTTTCAGAAGGAGGAGTCGGTGCTGCTCGACGAGCTGCTGCGCCTCGATCAGGGAACCGGGCGGGCGGTGCGCATCCTGACGATCGACACCGGCGTGCTGTTCGAGGAGACGATGAAGACCTGGCGCGCCTTCGAGGAGCGCTTCGGCGTGCAGATCGAGGTCGTCGACGCGCGCAGCCCGGAGGAGCCGTGGAGCGGTCCCGAGCACTGCTGCTCGGTCGCCAAGGTCGCCGCGCTGCAACGCTCGCTGGCCGGCGCCGAGGGCTGGATCACCGGCATCCGCCGCGAGCAGGGACCGACGCGCGCGAACACCGAGCTGATCGAGCGCGACGAGGCGCGCGGACTGTGGAAGTACAACCCGCTCGCCCACTGGACCGACAAGGACCTGTGGCGACGCATCCACGAGCGCGATC
Source organism: Solirubrobacteraceae bacterium (assembly GCA_017882375.1). Lineage (GTDB taxonomy): Bacteria > Actinomycetota > Thermoleophilia > Solirubrobacterales > Solirubrobacteraceae > Palsa-744. The sequence continues at coordinate 6,009 of JADGPP010000003.1, forward strand.
TTCCGTACAACCCGCTGCACGACCAGGGCTACGAGTCGATCGGCTGCGCCCCGTGCACCCAGCCCGGTAGCGGCCGCGAGGGCCGCTGGGCAGGCACCGACAAGACCGAGTGCGGCCTCCATGTCGACGGATAGCTGCGCCCTGCGGCGCCATGGCCTTGAGTCTTGAGATGGCAGTCGCGACGCGCCCCCAGCTGAGCCATCTGCGCGCGCTGGAGTCAGAGGCGATCCACGTGATGCGCGAGGTCGCGGCGGAATTGGAGAAGCCGGTGCTGCTGTTCAGCGGCGGCAAGGACTCGATCGTGCTGCTGCGCCTGGCCGAGAAGGCGTTTCGCCCGGCGCCGTTCCCGTTCCCGCTGATGCACGTCGACACCGGGCACAACTTCGCAGAGGTGATCGAGTTCCGCGACCGCCGCGTGGCCGAGCTCGGCGAGCGGCTGATCGTGGCCAGCGTGCAGGAGTCGATCGACAAGGGACGTGTCGTCGAGGAGACCGGGCCGCGCGCGTCGCGCAACCAGCTGCAGACGGTGACGCTGCTCGACGCGATCGCCGAGCACGGCTTCGACGCCGCGTTCGGCGGCGCGCGCCGCGACGAGGAGCGCGCGCGGGCCAAGGAGCGCGTGTTCTCCTTCCGCGACGACTTCGGCCAGTGGGACCCCAAGAACCAGCGCCCGGAGCTGTGGAACCTGTACAACGGGCGGATCAAGAAGGGCGAGAACGTGCGCGTCTTTCCGATCTCCAACTGGACCGAGCTGGACGTGTGGGAGTACATCGACTCCGAGCAGCTGGAGGTGCCCTCGATCTACTTCTCACACGTTCGCGACGTGTTCAGCCGCGACGGCATGCTCTACGCGTGGCGCGAGGGCACCGAGCTGATCGACGGCGAGGAGATCTTCTCCGAGACCGTGCGCTACCGCACCGTCGGCGACATGAGCTGCACCGGTGGCGTGCTCTCGCAGGCGACGACGCTCGAGGAGGTCGTCGTGGAGATCGCCGCGACGCGCATAACCGAGCGCGGCGAGACGCGCGCCGACGACCGTGTCTCTGAGGCGGCGATGGAGGACCGCAAGAAGGCCGGGTACTTCTAGTGCGAGGACTACTTTGATGGTCGCGCTTCGCGCGGATATGCGTGCGTTGTGCGTGCAGGTCGCGCAGTGACACTCGACCTTCTGCGCTTCACGACGGCGGGCGCTGTCGACGATGGCAAGAGCACGCTGATCGGCCGGCTGCTGTTCGACGCAAAGCAGGTCTTCGAGGACCAGCTCGAACACGTAGCGCAGGCCAGCGAGCGGCGCGGCGGCGCCGGCGCGCTGGATCTCGCGCTGCTGACCGACGGCCTGAAGGCCGAGCGCGAGCAGGGCATCACGATCGACGTCGCCTACCGCTACTTCGCCACGCCGGCGCGGCGCTTCATCATCGCCGACTGCCCGGGACACCGCCAGTACACGCGCAACATGGTCACCGGCGCGTCGACGGCCGACCTCGCCGTCGTGCTCGTCGACGCCCGCCGCGGTGTCACCGAGCAGTCAAAGCGCCACGCGTTCATCAGCGCGCTGCTGGGCATCCCGCGGATGGTCGTGGCGATCAACAAGATGGATCTCGTGGAGCACTCGCAAGCGCGCTTCGATGAGCTGGTCGCCGAGTTCGCCGAGTTCGCGGCCGGGCTGGGCGAGATCACCGGCAGGCACGCGACGGCCGCTGCGTCGCCCGATGCGGCGGCACGCGCGGCGGAGATCTCCTACATCCCGATCTCGGCGCTCAAGGGCGACAACGTCGTCGAGCGATCGGGCGCGATGGACTGGTACGACGGCCCGGCGCTGCTGGAGCTGCTGGAGCAGGTGGAGGTCGCCTACGACCACCCCTTCGACCGCCCGGCGCGCTTTCCCGTGCAGTGGGTGATCCGCCCGGGGGCGGGCATCTCGGTCGGCGTCGATCGCGACGCGCCGGCGGGCGCGGGTGCGCCCGACCCCGACTACCGCGGCTATGCCGGACAGCTGGCCAGCGGCGCGCTGCGACGCGGCGACGAGGTCGCCGTGCTGCCGGGTGGCGGGCGCACGCGAATCGTCGCGATCGACACCTACGACGGCGAGCTGGAGGAGGCGATGGCGCCGATGTCGCTGACGCTGCGCCTGGAGGACGAGCTGGACGTCTCGCGCGGCGAGCTGATCTGCCGCCCCGACGAGGCGGCGACCGTCGCGCGCGAGCTGCAGGCGGACGTCTGCTGGATGACCGACCGGCCGCTGCGCCCCGGCGCGCGCTACGTGCTCAAGCACACCTCGCGCAGCGCGACGGCGATCGTCGATCGCATCGAGGACCGTGTCGACGTCCACACTTTGCAGCGCTCACAACCCGCCGACGAGCTGGCGCTCAACGACATCGGCCGCGTGCACCTGCGCACGAACGTGCCGCTGGCGTTCGACGCGTACACGAGCAACCGCCGCACGGGCAGCTTCATCCTGATCGACGAGTCCAGCAACGAGACCGTCGGCGCGGGCCTGATCGCGGCTGCCTGCGCCTGAGCGCCGACGGCCGGCGGGCGGCGGATCGCTAAGCTTCCGCGGCCGATGTTCAGCAAGGTACTCGTAGCCAACCGCGGCGAGATCGCAGTGCGCATCGTGCGCGCGCTGGAAGAGCTCGGGGTCGCCAGCGTCGCGGTCTACTCCGAGCTCGATCGCGACGCGCCGCACGTCAGGCGTGCCAGCGAGGCCTACAACCTCAGCGACGGTCCGGCGGCCGAGAACTACCTGAGCGTCGAGAAGATCCTCGACGTCGCCGCTCGGGCGGGCGCCGAGGCGATCCACCCCGGCTACGGCTTCCTCGCCGAGAACGCGCCGTTCGCGAAGGCGTGTGAGGACGCGGGGGTCGTGTTCATCGGCCCGCCGGCGAGCGCGATCGAGGCGATGGGCTCGAAGACGCGTGCGCGCGAGCTTATGCAGGCGGCGGGCGTGCCGATCGTCCCCGGGACGGTCGAGCCCGTGGCGACGGTCGCAGACGCAATGAAGATCGCCAAGCGCGAGATCGGCTTCCCGGTCGCCGTCAAGGCGGCCGGCGGCGGCGGCGGCAAGGGCTTTCGCGTCGCGCTGTCCGAGGAGGATCTGGAGGGCGCCTTCGAGGGATCCAGCCGCGAAGGCGAGAAGTTCTTCTCCGATCCGACGGTCTATCTGGAGCGCTACCTGCACGACCCCCGCCACGTCGAGGTCCAGATCCTCGCCGACCGCTTGGGCAACGTGATCCACCTGGGCGAGCGCGACTGCTCGATCCAGCGCCGCCACCAGAAGGTGATCGAGGAGTCGCCGGCGCCGGAATGGGTCGTCGACCCGCAGATGCGCGAGCGCATCGGCGAGATCGGGGTGAACGCGGCGAAAGCCGTGAACTACGTCGGAGCGGGCACGATCGAGGGCCTGTTCTCGACGCACGCGGGCGATCAGAGCGAGCCGGAGTACTTCTTCCTGGAGATGAACACGCGCGTGCAGGTCGAGCACTGCGTGACGGAGATGACGACGGGGATCGACATCGTCAAGGAGGGCATCCGCGCGGCGGCCGGCGAGGAACTGTCCTACGCGCAGACCGACGTCGAGCTGCGCGGGCACGCGATCGAGTGCCGCATCAACGCCGAGGACGCGTCGAAGAACTTCGCGCCGGCGCCGGGCAAGATCGGCGCCTACCGCGAGCCGACCGGCCCGGGCGTGCGCGTCGACTCGGGCGTGCAGGCCGGCGGGGAAGTCTCGCCGATGTACGACCCGATGGTCGCCAAGCTGATCGTCTGGGACGCCGATCGCGAGCAGGCGACCAAGCGCATGCTGCGCGCGCTGCAGGAATTCGAGATCGAGGGGTTGAAGACGCTGATCCCCTTCCACCAGGCGCTGCTGGCCAGCGAGCAGTGGGTCAAGGGCGAGACCTGCCGCGACCTGCTGGAGGACAAGAAGTGGCTGAAGACGCTCGCCTTCGACGCCCCTGCGCCGGTGCCGGCCGAAGCAGAGGACGAGGCGGAGAAGGTCGAGCAGACCTACGCCGTCGAGATCTCGGGCAAGCGCTTTGACGTGCGCGTCGTCGGACCGCCGTTTGCCGGTGGCGGTGGCGGTGGCGGCGCGGCGAGCAACGGCGCCGCACCGGCGCCCAAACGCACCCAGCGCAAGTCCTCGGGCGGCGGTGGTGGCGCCGACGTGCTGCCCTCGCCGCTGCAGGGCAACATGTGGAAGGTGCTCGTCAAGCAGGGGGACAAGGTGCAGGAAGGCCAGCTTCTGTGCATCATCGAGGCGATGAAGATGGAGAACGAGATCACCGCGCACAAGGCCGGGACGATCGCCGAGCTGCCGATCGTCGAGGGCGAGCCGATTCAGGCGGGTGCGCCGATCGCGACGATCACCAGCGCCGCCGAGAGCGAGGGCTAGACACGCGCTGCGTTCTGCGCGTGCAGCTCGCGCTGCACCTGCGAGCGTCGCTGCGCCGGCAGCTCGGCCTGCGCGCCGTGCTCGCGCAGCGCGCGCAGGTAGGCCAGGTCCTCGTCGAGCACGCGCAGCGCGGTCGGACCGTCGATCACCGGTCCGTGACCGGGCACGATGTGGGCGGCCACTTCGGCGAGCGGGCGCAGGCGCTCCAGCGTCGCCAGGTAGGCGTCAAGCGCTCCTCCCCCCTCGAGCGCTCCTCCCCCGCCGGGCGCTTCTCCCCCCTCGAGCGCTCCTCCCCCGCCGGGCGCATCGTGCTCGCCGAGCACGGGTAGCTCGATCGGCGAGAGGTAGTCGCCGGCGACGAGCACGCGTGCCCAGGGAATCCACACGGCCATGCCGTCTGGCGTGTGACCGGTGGCGGGATGCAGCTCGAGCTCGGCTTCGCCGATGCCGCAGCGCCCGGGAACGGCGAGCGCCTGGATCGATCCGAGCGACAGCGGGCGTCGGCGTTCGACGTGCAGTTCTTCGTCGAAGCGGCGCAGCGTGCGCTGCGCGGCGCCCGGCTCGGCCTGCAGGCGCGCCGCCGTGCTCTCGGCGCATCCGAGCGTCGCGTCGGCGAAGGCGAGTGGACCGAGCACGTGATCCCAGTCGCCGTGCGTGGCGAGCAGCCCGCGAGGGACGGGGAAGCCGGCCTGCTCGACGAGCGAGGGCAGCAGTTCGAGCTCTTCGGGCAGCACCGGCGAGTCGATCGCGAACGCCTCCGTCGGATCGCCTGGGGCGCCGGCGGCGGCCTCGCCGCCGTCATCCGGCCCGGCTGCTGGGCCGCGGACGATCGTGCAGTGCGCCTGAAACAGCTGGCTGGTCACGACGATCACGTCGCGATGCAGCGAGACCGCTCGCACGGGCGCGCTGGCCCTAGGAGACGCCGAGGAGCTTCGCGGCCTCTTTGAGGTTGGCGACCTCGGCCGTGGGCTTCTTCTGGGAGGAGTCGAGCGTCTCCTTGGTGCGGTTGACCCAGACGACGGGCACGCGCGCTTTGACGCACGGCGCCACGTCGTGGTAGTGGCTGGCGGCGACGTGCACCCAGCCGCGCTTGCCGCCGACGCGCCGGGCGCACTCGGTGAAGTGTGCCGGTTCGGGCTTGTAGGAGCGCACCTGCTGGGCGGTGACGACGAGGTCGAAGTCGGTGGGGATGTGCCGGCGCGTCTGCCCGAGCAGCTTGTCGTCGATGTTCGACAGCAGGCCGAGTTTGTATTTCTTGGCCAGCTTCTGCAGCTGCGTGTTGGTCTCCTTGAAGGGCTTCCAGCGCTGCACGGAGTCGGGCAGGAAGCCCGAGCGCGAGGGCTCCAGCTGCCACTCCAGGCGTTTGGCGATCTCGATCGCGGTGCGTCTGAGCACCTCGGCGTACAGCTCGTAGGAACCGCTCTCGATTTCCTGGGAGATCTCGTGAAACAGCGGGATCAGCACGTTGCGGTCGATCTCGAACTCGTCGCGCTGGGCCTCTTTGGCGAACGCCTCGTAGATGCCGGTCTCCCAGTCGATCAGGGTTCCGTAGACATCGAATGTGACGAACGTGACGTTCTTTGGTATTGGCATCGGGCGGGCATTATGCCGCGCCGGGGCTCCTGAGCGCGGTTACCCTGCTTTGCGTTAGAGTCCCGCGCCGCAATGGATCTGTTGGAGTACCAAGGCAAGCAGCTGTTCGCCCGGCACGGATTGAAGGTCTCTCAGGGCTTGGCGGTGACCACGGTGGAGGACGCGCTGATCGCCGCCGACGAGGTTGGCTACCCGGTCGTCGTCAAGGCCCAGGTGCTGATCGGCGGCCGCGGCAAGGCCGGTGGCGTGAAGCTTGCGGCGAACGAGAGCGAGGCGCGCGAGCACGCCGGCAACATCCTCGGGATGGACATCAAGGGACACACCGTGCGCACGGTGTGGATCGAGCACGCGTCGGACATCGCGTCGGAGTACTACGCATCGGTGCTGCTCGACCGCTCGGCCAAGCAGCCGCTGGTGATGTTCAGCGTCGAGGGCGGCGTGGACATCGAAGAGGTCGCCGAGCGCACGCCAGAGAAGCTGATCCGCCACCACGTCGACGCGTTGGCGGGCCTGTCGCACGACGAGGGCGTGCAGATCGCCCGTGACGGCGGCGCCGACGACGATGTGGTCGACGGTGTCGCCGACGCGCTCGTGGCGCTGTATGAGGTGTGGCTGGAGGAGGACGCGACGCTTGCGGAGATCAACCCGCTGATCGTCACGCCGGAGCGCGAAGTCAAGGCGCTTGACTCGAAGGTCTCGCTGGACGGCAACGCGCTGTACCGCCATCCGGAGAACCAGTCGCTCTCTGACAAGGAGAACGAAGACCCGCTGGAACGCCGCGCCAAGGAAGAGGGCCTGCAGTTCGTCAAGCTCGACGGCGACATCGGCATCCTCGGCAACGGCGCGGGCCTGGTGATGTCGACGCTCGACGTCGTCTCGCACGCCGGCGGCGCGCCGGCGAACTTCCTCGACGCTGGCGGGGGCTCCAACGCGGAGACGATCAAGCAGGCCGTCGACCTGATCCTCGCCAACGAGGCGGTCAAAGCCGTCCTCGTGAACATCTTCGCGGGGATCACGCGCTGCGACGAGGTCGCACTGGGCCTGATCGCGGCGTTCGGCGAGATCAAGCCGTCGGTGCCGTTCGTGGTGCGCCTGGACGGGACCAACGACGTCGAGGGCCGCCGGCTGCTCGGCGAGGCGGCGCTGCCAAACGTGCATTCCGCGAAGACGATGAACGAGGCCGCGGAGATGGTCGTCGCGCTGGCCGCGGGCCAGTCGGTCGGGGCGGTGGCCTGATGTCGGTCCTCATCGACGAGAGCACGCGCCTGTGCGTGGCCGGCATCACCGGGCGCGAGGGCACGTTTCACACGCTGAACAACCGCAACTACGGCACGAACGTCGTCGGCGGCGTCACGCCGGGCAAGGGCGGCCAGGACGTCGAGGGCATCCCGGTGTTCGACAGCTGGGCCGACGCGGTGTCGCAGGTGCAGCCGAACACGGCGATGATCTTCGTCCCGCCGCGCTTCGCCGCCGACGCGATCCTCGAGGCGGCGGCCGCGGGCGTGGAGCTCGTGGTCGCGATCACCGAGGGCATCCCCGCGCACGACGAGCTGCGCGTCTACAACACGCTCAAGCGCGACGGGCACACAGCCGGAACGGCTGGGTCGGGCACGCGGCTGATCGGGCCGAACTGTCCGGGCATCCTCTCGCCGGGCAAGGCCAACGTGGGGATCATCCCGGCGTCGTTCTTCAAGCAGGGCAACGTCGGCGTGGTGTCGCGCTCGGGCACGCTGACTTACCAGATCGGCAACGAGATCGCGCGCGCCGGCTTCGGCTGCAGCTCGATCGTCGGCATCGGCGGCGACCCCGTGCCGGGCTCATCGTTCGTCGACGTGCTCGAGTTGTTCGAGGCCGACGACGACACCGAGCTGGTCGTTCTGTCGGGCGAGATCGGCGGCTCGGCCGAGGAGGAGGCGGCCGAGTACATCGCCGAGAACATGAGCAAGCCGGTGGTTGCCTACATCGCCGGCTTCACCGCGCCGGCGGGCAAGCAGATGGGCCACGCAGGGGCGATCGTCTCGGGCTCGTCGGGCACGGCCGCGGCGAAGGCGCAGGCGCTTGAAGCGAAGGGCGTGCGCGTCGGACGCACCCCGACCGAAGCCGCGGCGATCGCCGTCGAGGTCCTCGGCGGCGCATCCGTCAGCGCCTGAGAGCGCCCGTTGCGCCGCTCGGCGCCGCCCCGTGGTGTCGCATCGGCTGACCGATAGCGCGGCCACGCGCACGCGTCCGCTCGCCCCCGTGGCCGCGCGGCGCCCCGACCGCTACGCTTGGCGCTCGTGGATAAGGAGATCGCGAACACGCTTGGTGAGCTCGAGCGCAAGCTGCGTGAGCTCGAACGCGTCCTCAGCGGGATCAGCGACGGCGACGGACGTCCGGGCGGCGAAGAGCGACACGCCGCCAGCGCGGTCTCGGCCGCGCTCGCCGAGCCGCCGGGCGCGAGCAGGGTGATCGACGAGGCGGTCGATCGCGCACCGCTCGCCACGGCGGCCGCCGGCGAGCCGTACGCGGGCTGGGAGAGAGACGCGCGCGTGCACCCCGGCGCCGGCACCGGCGCGGAGGCCGGGCCCGCCGGGTATGTCGGCTGGAGCGCGGGCGGACGCCGGGCGACCGACGTCACCCCCGCCGCCGACGCCGTCACCCACGCCGCCGACGCCGTCGCGGAGGACCGCGGCGCGGTCGTGCAGGAGCCGGCCAGGAGACCGGCGCGCAGGCCGCCGCCGGTGGCCGACCAGACGCCGAGCGCAGCGGAGCTGCTGCGCTTTCGCGACCACCTGGAGCGCACGGCGCGCGAGCTGACCCACGACTACGACGAGCTGCTCGGACGCATAACCTACGCGGCCGTGCCCACTCCGACCGGACCGACGATCTCCTTCGCGCGCGGCGCGCCTTCGCTGGACATAGTGGACGTGCAGGGCCTGCGCGATGCGGCCGACCGTGCGTTTGAGAGCGACCCGGCCGGGACGACGGCGTACGGCACGTCGATCGGCTACCCGCGCCTGCGCGCGTGGATCGCCGACCGCCATGGCGTGGAGCCCGAGCGCGTGCTCGTGACGAACGGATCGATGCAGGCGGACGCGTTCCTGTTCGAGCACCTCGTGCGCCCGGGCGACGACGTCGTGGTCGAGCGTCCATCCTATGACCGCACGCTGCTGTCGCTGCGCGAGCGCGGGGCGAACCTGCACGCGGTCGAGCTGGAGCCGGATGGGATCGACACGCAGGCGCTGTCGCGGCTGCTCGCCTCGGGCCAGGCGCGCCCGAAGCTCGCGCACATCATCCCGAACTTCCAGAACCCGGCCGGCTACACGCTCTCGCTGGCCAAGCGCCAGGGGCTGCTGGCGCTGGCGGCGCAGTACGGCTTCCTCGTGTTCGAGGACGACCCGTACGTGGCGCTGCGCTTCAGCGGCGAGTCGATGCCGACGATGCTCTCGATGGACCCCGAGCGCGTGGTGTACGCGTCGTCGTTCTCAAAGACCGTCTGCCCGGGGATCCGCGTCGGCTATCTGGTCGGCCCGCCGGACTTGATCGAGGCGATCGCGCGGCTGGCGACGAACACGTACATCTCGCCGAACATGGTCGCGCAGTCGATCGTCTACGAGTTCTGCGCGTCGGGGGCGATCGAGCGCTCGATCGAGACCGTCCGCACGGCGCTGGCAAAGCGCGCGCTGACGCTCGCCGAAGCGCTGCGCCGCGAGCTGCCCGAGGCCGAGTTCGTCGCGCCCGAGGGCGGCTACTTCATGTGGGTCACGTTTCCCCCCGGCACCGACGTCGCCCGTCTGCACGACGTGGCGGCGGAACTCGGCGTGGCATTCGTCAAGGGCACCGACTTCTTGCTGGAGGGCGGCGAGAACACGCTGCGCCTGGCCTTCTCGGGCGTGACGACCGAGCAGATCGACGAGGGCGTCACGCGTCTCGCCACCGCCTACCGCTCGCTCTAGCGGCTGACGCCTTGTCGATCAGTGCGTGGGGGGAAGAGGTCACGCTGACGCATCCCTCGTGCAAGTGCTCCGGTTGCGGCTGATCTGCCAGACGAGCGACGGGGCGATCTACGCGCTGTCGCAGCCGGCCGCCTGATCGAGCGTTCCCTGCGTCCTCGTGTACTCGACGTCTCGTCAGCGACCGTAACGCTGGCCGAGCACCAGCTGATCCGGAAGCGCCGTTCGCTCCTTTTTTAATGATACGGCGACCACCGAGACGGTCTCGGCGACGCTTGCGGTGACGACGCAGCGGCTGCCGTCGGCGGTTTGGACGACGACCTGCTCGTCGTCGCGCTCGACCAGCTCGCCGTCGAGCCCGGGCTCAAGGCCCGAGCCCTTGAGGTAGTGCAGCAGGTCCTCGGCCTCGTTCTCGAAGCGCAGCACGCGCACGGCGGCGCCAACCTCGACGTCGGCGAGCGGCACGCCGCCCAGGCGCGCGCCGGCGACGATCGGGTGGCCGTGAGGGCAGGTCTTGGCGTCGCCGATCGCCGATCGCATGCGCTCCTCGAGCACCGGCGACATCGCGTGCTCCAGGCGCTCGGCCTCCTCGTGCACCTCGTCCCATGGCACGCCGAGCACGTCGGTGAGGAAGCGCTCGATCAGGCGGTGGCGGCGGACGATCTCCTCGGCGTGCGTGGCTCCCGATGAGGTGAAGGCGATCGTGCGGTCCTTGTCGCGCGTGATGTAGCCGTCGTGCTCGAGCCGCCCGACCATCTCGTGGACGGTCGGCGGCGACAGCTGCATCGCGCGCGCAACGTTGGCGCCGGTCATCGGCAAGCCCGCCTCCTGCAGCCAGAACAGGCTCTGCAGGTACTCCTCCTCGGCGACCGTCGCGGTGTCGCTGCTCATGGCAGTGATCCTAGACCACGCCCGGCGCCGGCCTGCCTATCAGGAGTAGAGCTGATCGAAGGTGCACTCGCGCGCGTTCTTGTCCTCGCGCCAGCGCCGCAGCTTTGCTCCGTGGCGGATGCGCCCGGCGGACACGTGGTCGAAATCGATCTCGACGACGAGCTCGGGGCGCAGCCCGATCCACTGCAGGTCCTTGCCGGCGCTCCAGCGACTGGGGTCGGCCGAGCCGCGCTCGCCGGACTCGTAGTCGGCGAGAAAACCGGGCAGGCGCCGCTTCTCGGCGGCGGACAGCCCGGAGCAATGGCCGACCACGCGCAGCTCGCCGTCATCGGCGTACAACCCGAGGATCAGCGCGCCGACGCTGCCCGGCTCCTTGCCCGGACGCCAGCCGACGAGGACGGCGTCGATCGTGCGCACGCGCTTGACCTTGGCCATTCCCTTGCGCTCCCCCGGCCGGTAGGGGGCGCAGCGATCCTTGGCGATCGCGCCCTCGGCGCTCTGCAGCCATCGCTGCGCGCCCTCGGCGGTCTGCGCCGTCTGCATCAGCTCGACCGGAGCGCCCTTGAACTGCTTGCCCGCGAGCAGCTTCTCCAGCGCGACGCGACGCTCGGCGAAGGGCAGCGCCAGCAGCGAGCTGTCGTCGCGGGCGAGCAGGTCGAACGCCACGTACACGGCCGGTGTCTCGGCGGCGAGGCGTTCGATGCGCGAGGCGGCCGGGTGAATGCGCTGACCGAGCGCGTCGAAGTCCTCGCGCCCGTCGCCATCGCGCACGACGATCTCACCGTCGAGCACGTAGCGCCCTGCGGGAAGGGCCAGCTCAGGGAAGTAGCGTCCGAGCGGCTTGCCGTTTCGCGACTGCAGGAAGATCTCCTCGCCGTCGACGAACGCCAGGCAGCGAAAGCCGTCGAGCTTGACCTCGTAGACGTACTCGTCACCGCTCGGCAGCTCCTTGCGCGACAGCGCCAGCTGCGGCTTGAGCGGCGGCTGAATCGGCAGCGTCACGACTGCTGCGCCTTGGGCTTGCGCGCGCGGCTGGGCTGCACGCGCTTGGCCTCACCTTTCTGCTTGGCAAAGTGCGGCGGCCACGGCGCGTCGCCGAGCCCCTCGCGCTCATCGCGCGCGGCGAGCTCGAGCAGCGAGTCCAGCCGCCCGGGGCTGTCGTCGATGCCCGCCGACGGGTCGCCGCGTTCGCGCAGGCGCGCCGGCACGGTCTGCATGGTCAGCTCGGCCGGCTCGACGTCGGCGACCTCGTCCCACTCCAGCGGGCACGACACGCGCGCGTCGGGCACCGCGCGCACTGAATACGCCGACGCGACGGTGCGGTCGCGCGCGTTCTGGTTGTAGTCGATGAACACGCCCTCGCGTTCCTCCTTCCACCAGCGGCTGGTCGCGCGACCGGGCATGCGCCGCTCGACCTCGCGCGCCAGCGCGAGCGCGGCCGTGCGCACCTGCAGGAAGTCGTGATCTGCCTCCAGACGTACGTACACGTGGATGCCGCGCGATCCAGACGTCTTGGGAAAGCCGAGCAGCCTGTGCTCGTCGAGCACCTCGTGCACCCCGAGCGCGACCTCGCGCACCTCCGCGAAGGGCACGTCGGGCTGAGGATCGAGATCGACGCGCAGCTCGTCGGGATGGTCGAGGTCGGCGCGGCGCACCGGCCAGGGGTTCCAGTCGATCACGCCGAGGTTCACGCCCCACACCAGATGCGCGGCATCGTTGGGCACGAGCTCGCGCGCGTGGCGTCCGCTGGGGAAGGTGACGGTCGCCGTCTGCAGCCACTCGGGCGCGCTGTCGGGCACGCGCTTCTGAAAGAACGGCTCGCCCTGCACGCCGTCCACCCAGCGCTTCATCACCGTCGGGCGCTCGCGCAGGCCGCGCACGACAGCCTCCTGGCACTCGACGTAGTAGTCGACGAGATCGAGCTTCGTCAGCTTGCGCTCGGGGAAGAACAGCTTGCCGGGGTTGCTCACGCGCAGCTCGTGGCCGCAGACGTCGACGGTGGCGGGCTCAGCCTTCTTCGCAGCCATTGCTGGAAGGATGCCCGATCGTGCTCCCGCGAACACTGCTCATTGCCGCACGCGCGTTCAACGAGCGACTGAGCGCGCAAACGGTCGCAGCCGCGGTCGCGCGCGGGCTGGCCGACGGCGGGTGGCAGGTCGATCTGTGCCCGATCGACGGGCAGGAGCAGGGCGCAGGTCCGTCGAACGAAGTGCGCGAGCTGCTCGGCGCACTGGAGTTCGACGCGCGCATGCGCAGCGCACGCGCGCTGATCGTCTGCGAAGCGCGCTTGCACGAGGACACGCTCGCGGGCAGCGTCGCGTTCGAGATCGCCACGCGGGCACGTCAGGCGGGAGTGCCGTCGTACGCGGTCACGTCGGAAAACCGCCTGGACTCCTTCGACGCGCGCATCCTCGACCTGCAGGCGATCGTCGAGGCCAACAGCGTGCGATCTCTGCGCACAGCCGGGCGCAAGCTCGCCGGCCTGGTGTGAGGCCGGCCGGCCGGCGCAGGCGTCAGCGACGACAACCGGGCACCGCGGCCGGTCGGGTTGGTGTGACGCGGGCCGGCGCAGGCGTCAGCGCTGACAGCCCGGGCACCAGTTCTGCTCGGGCACGCGGTCCTGCAGCACCGCACGGATGCGTCGCGCCGCATGATGGATCGTGTCGCCCTCGGGCATCGCCGCTCACGATCGCAGAGCCTCGGCCAGCGCTCCGGGAAGCGCTCGCGCCACCTCGAGCACCAGGCGGGTCGCGTCGGCGACCGTCGCGTACTCGAGGTTTGCCGGGACGTCGCTGGCGAGGTGGTAGTTGGCGGGGCTGCGCCAGTCGGTCATCGACACCAGCGTGGCAATCGGGTACCCGGCGCGACTGGGGATCACGCTGTCGGTCGAGGCTCGCGCGCGAAATCCGCGGTGCAGCGTCGTCCCGAGCCGCTCGGCGTGGGCGGCGAGAAGGTCGCGCATCCACGGCCCGGCGTAGCTCTCCATCCACACCGGTCCCTCGGCCTCGAGCATCACCAGGTGCGGCGAGCCGACCGTGTCCAGGTTCACGAACGCCGTGCGCTGCGGCTCGAGCTCTCCGCGGTGGCGCGCGACGAACGCGCGAATGCCGTCCTGCAGCGTCTCCTCCGCGCCGCACGAGACGAGCAACACGCGCAGCCCCGGGACGGGGTCCTGCTGGAACAGGTGCGCGAGAGCGACCAGCGCGGCGACGCCAGAGAGGTTGTCGTTGGCGCCTTGGACGGTCTCGTTGCGCCAGATGTCCGCCACGGCCGCCGTGCCGAGCAGCCCGACGGCGAGGCCCGCGCGCGCAAACCCGCGCCGCCCGGTGAGCGCCGCCGCGACCGTCGCCAGCCCCCCGCCCAGGCCTATCCACCACTGCGGCAGCGGCGTCTTGAACCGTTCGAGCACCTGTGGCGCACGCTCGTGCAGCCGTCGCTGCAGCTTCTGGTCGAACAGCATCCCCGACTGCGGAGCGTCGTGATGCGCGAGCACCACCAGCGTGCTCGCGTCGCGGTCGTCGCCTCCAAGCGCGCCGCGCTCACCGATGCGCGCGATCAGATTGACGGTACGCCTGCGGCGGCGCACCAGGCGGCGCAGTATCCGCGGGCCGTTCTGCGCCTCGTCGACGATGCCCGCAAACGCCGTCAGCGCGACCAGGCCGCCGGCCGCGCGCCGGCCGCGCAGCACCAGCGTGGCGCCGGCGATCCCCAGCAGACCCAGGCCGGTGGCGGTCGGCGGGAACGTTCCCCACGAGTCCTCGTCCTCGAGCGCCACCTCCACCCCCGGCACGGCGCGCAGCCTTGCGGCAAGCCAGTCGGCGGCCTCGCGCTCACCGGGCGAGCACGGCGTGCGGTCGATCGGCGCGAGCGTCTCCACCACCTCGCGCAGAACGGCATCGAGCGCCGTGTCGCCGAGCGGCTGCTGTTGCTCGCTCACAAAAAGCACCCGCCCTCGCCGCGGTAGGTCGGCACCTCGTCGACGATCTCCTCGCCTTCGAGCAAATGCAGGCTGGAGAAGCGCTCGCACAGCTCGCCCGCCTTGGCGTGGCGCAGGTACACGCGATCGCCGATCGCCAACTCGTCGGCCACCTGGCCGATCAGCGGCGTCTGCACCTCTCCGGCCCCCTCCTGACCGTCCAGCCGCAGCCCGGAGGGAAGGTATGGCTGAGGCAGGCGGGCGGCGTCGGCGGGTCCGGACGCCAGGTAGCCGCCGCCGAGTGCCGTCACGACTCCGCGGCCGGGGCGCCTGACCACGGGCAGAGCGAACAGCGCCGCCGGCCGTGGGCGAAACGCGCTGTAGGCGTCGAACTGCGCCGGGCCGTACAGCCCCGACCCGGCCGTCACCTCCGTCACCGCCGCCTCCGCCGACGTGCGCTCCAGGCTGCCCGTGCCGCCACCGTTGACCAGCTCGAGCGGCGGCCGACCGGCGCACTGCAGAACCTGCGCCACCGCCGGCACGACCGCGGCACGCCGACCCGCCAGCTCGCGCGCCGACAGCGCCTGCACGAGACCGATCGCGCGGGCGCGCAACGGCCGGCCGGGCGGCCTGTCGCCGAGGCCGGCGATCTGCGCCTCGTACATCATCACCCCCACCAGCGCCAGGCGCTCGCGCGCGACGATCGCCCGGGCCAGCTCGGCGGCCTGTTCGGGCGAGTGCGTCGGCGAGCGCTTGACGCCGACCCGCACCCGCCCGCCGAGCGTCCGCCAGCCGGAATCGACGTCGATGCAGACGCGCACCGCAGCCGCGCCCGAGGTCCCGATCGCCCCCTGCAGCGACTCGAGCTGCTCGGCGCTGTCGACCATCACCGTGATCCGCTCGGCCGCCGACTGCGATCGCTCGGCCAGCGTGCGCAGCGCCGGAGCGTCGGCCGTCGGGTAGGCGACGAGGATGTCGTCGGTCCCGTGCGAGGCCAGCCACAGCGCCTCGGGCAGCGTGAACGCAAGCGTGCCCTGAAAGCCGCCGCGCGTCAGGACTTGCTGCTGCAGCGCGCGACAGCGCAGCGACTTGCTGGCGAGCCGAATCGGCTTGCCGCCCGCCCGGCGTTCGAGGTCCTCGGCGTTCGCGCGCAGAGCGTCCAGGTCGACGAGCGCGAACGGCGCCTGCAGGGCGGCGGTCGCGCGCTCCAGGCGCGTGTAGGCCGCCTCAGCCACCGGCGGAGCCCTCGACGACCGAACCCAGGGCGGAGCCTTCGGCGACCGGGCCCAGCACGCGGTCGGTCCACTCGTTGGCGAAGCGGCCGCGCGGGTCCAGGCGTGCGCGCACGGCCTGAAAGCGCTCCCAGTCCGGATAGCGCGCGCGCAGCGTGTCGGCCGTCTGAAAGTGGCGCTTGCCCCAGTGCGGCCGGCCGCCCAGCTCGTCCATGATCGCCTCGACCGCGCGAAAGTACGGCTGCCACTGCATCCCCTCGAACATGTGCACCGCGATGTAGCCGCTGTCGCGGCCGGCAGCCGTGCTGAGGAAGGCGTCGTCGGGCGCCACCGTGCGCACCTCGATCGGGAACGGCACGGCAAAGCCGCGCTGCTCGATCGCCTCCAGCACACGCCGCACGGCCTGCGGCGTGTGCTCGCGCGGCAGCGCGTACTCCATCTCGGTGAAGCGCACCAGGCGCGGGCTGGCGAAGATCGCCGCCGAGCGGTCGACGCGCTCGCTGCGCCCGGCCAGGCGCGTTACCAGTCGGTTGATCTGCGGTATGCGTCCGGGCAGGCGGCGCCCGGCGCGGCAGAGCAGCCCGAACGCGTGGTTGGTGAGCAGCACGTCGTTCGTGTACGCCGCGAGCCGGCTGCGCGGCTTCGGCGGCTCGTCGGTGCGATTGTTCGTGCGCGTCAGCGCCACGTCGGCATGCGGGAAGACGAAGAACTCGAAGTGGTCGTTGCCGAGCGCGAGCTCCTCGAAGCGCTCCAGCGTCTGCGCGAGCGGCGCCGGCGCGTCGAGGCCGCGCAGCGTGAACGCCGGCACGCAGTGCAGCGTCACCTCGGCGATCACACCCAGTGCGCCCAGGCCAACGCGTGCCGCGCCGAAGATCTCCTGATCGCGCTCGGGCGAGCAGACCAGCGTGGAGCCGTCGGCGAGCACCAGCGTCAGCTCGACCACCTGTGCGGAGATGTTGCGCAGGCGCGCGCCCGTCCCGTGCGTGGCCGTCGAGATCGCCCCGGCGATGCTCTGAACGTCGATGTCGCCGAGGTTCTCCATCGCCAGGCCATGCGCGTCCAGGCGCCGGCTCAGGTCGCCGATCGTGATGCCCGCCTGCGCGCGCACCAGGCCGCTGGAGGTGTCGACGTCGAGCACGCGCGACAGCCGATCGAGACGCACCTGCGCGCCCTCGCTGCAGGCGATCTCGCTGAACGAATGCCCAGCGCCAACCGCGCGCACGCGTTGCCCGCTGTCCCCGGCGCGTGCGATCGCCGCCGACAGCTCCTCGATCGACCCCGGCCGCTGCACCGTGACGGGCGTGCAGAGCTGGTCGCCGGCCCAGTTCTGCCACCGCGGAGAGTGCTGGTGGGGATCGCTAGTCTCGCTCATCAGATGACCGAGCCCGAGCCTACTGCGAGCCCGGCCGCTCGCGCCTCGCGCGCGCGCTCGCGGCCGACGCCGGGCGCCAGGCGGGCCACCGTGATCGGGGCCGGCTCCTTCGGGACGGCGCTCGCCGTCCTGCTCGCGCGCGGTGGGCTGCGCACGACGCTTCAGACACGCACGCCCGAGCAGGCGGCGACGCTCGATTCCGAGCGCCAGAACAGCGTGTACCTGCCGGGCGTCGAGCTGCCCGCGCAGCTGCGCATCGAACCCGCTTCGGCGGGCGTCGAGCGTGCGGACTACGTGTTTCTGGCTGTGCCCTCGCGCGGCCTTGCCGAGGTGATCGCGACGCTCGGATCCGGCGGCCTCGGCCGGCGCGCGGCCGTCGTGTCGGTCGCCAAGGGACTCGTCCCGCCCGAGGGCCTGCCGCCCACCACCGTCCTCAGCGCCGCGTTCGGCGCCGGTCGCGTGGCCTGCGTCGGCGGCCCTGCGCACGCCCAGGAGATGGTGCACCACGGAGCCGGACTAGTCGCCGCGTCCAGCGACGAGGAGCTCACGCGCTCGCTCGCCCAGGTCTTTACCCGCGCAGGCGTCGTCTGCGAGCAGTCCAACGACCCGATCGGCGTCGAGCTCGCGGGCGCCGCCAAGAACGCCGCCGCGCTGGCAGCCGGCGCGACCGAGGCGCAGGGGCTCAACGCCGCCGGAGCCGCCGCCGGGCACATCTTCGCCGAGGTCTGGCGCTACGCCGAGGGTCTCGGCGCGCGTCCCGAGTCGATGATCGGGCTCGCCGGCGCCGGCGATCTCGTCGCGACCGCGCTCGCGCCCGAGAGCCGCAACCGCCGCGCCGGAGAACTGCTCGCCGCCGGCGTACCCGCCGCC
Source organism: Solirubrobacteraceae bacterium (assembly GCA_017882375.1). Classification (GTDB taxonomy): domain Bacteria; phylum Actinomycetota; class Thermoleophilia; order Solirubrobacterales; family Solirubrobacteraceae; genus Palsa-744. The sequence goes on from JADGPP010000003.1 coordinate 24,205, forward strand.
GAGATCCCCGCCCGCATCGGCCAGGCCGTCGAGGCGCTGGAGTCCGTCCCGCTGCTCGCCCGCGCGCTTGAGCGAGCAGGCGTGGGCACCCCCGTCACCGGCGCGCTCGCGCGCCTGATCGCCGGCGAGTTGCCACTTGACGACTGGGTCGCACTCGTCCGCGCGACCGTCCCGCCTCCCGCGCGCTGGCGCCGGCGCCCGCAGCCCGGCTTCTGGCGACGCTTCTGGCGACGCTTCTGGCGACGGCTCGCCGGTTGACGCTCGCGCGGCGAGCTACACGGCTTGGCTCCTGCGCGTCGAGCGGCGGTAGGGCGCGGGGGGTGTGATGTTGCTTTTGGAGCGCGCGATAGCAAAGGTATATACGTTGTAGATACCATGGTGCACCGACTCTGCAAGTGGACATACAAGTCCTCCGCGGTGTAAATACCATCGCTATCGCTATCTCCCACGCCCATCTCCCATCTCCCATCTCCCATCTCCAACGCCCATCTTCCATCTCCCACGACCGTCTCCCACGACCGTCTCCCACGTCCAACGCCCACGTCAAACGCCCATCGTCCATCCCTATACCGCCAGGAGGCTCACACCTGATGCCCGCCGCAGACGACGAAGTCGATCCAACGAAAGGGCTGTCGCTCGATCCAGATCAGTTTCACGAGCAGCAGGCCCGGCGCGAGAAGATCCTCTCCATGCAGGACGCCATTCGCCCCGGCCGCACGACCCCCATCGCCATCCGCTTCGACCAGTTCACGCTCGAGCGGCTGAAGGCGCTCGCCGCGCTGCACAACACCGGCTACCAGACGCTGCTCAAGGAGTTCGTCGTCGAGCGCCTCTACGAGGAGGAGAAGCGCGCCGGAATCATCGATCGATGAGCGTGCTCACGACCGCCTCGTAGACGCCCGCGCCGTGGCCGGCCTCGGCGACCCGCACGTTGTCGTGCGCAGCCGCCGCCTCGGCGATCGACGGGTCGCGCTCGACGGCATTTGCGACCAGCCAGAACGTCTGCACGTGCTCGGCGCACGCCAGGTCCTCGCGCGAGTCGCCCACCGCGAACGTCTCCCCGCGTGAATATCCACGCGCGCGGCTGTGGAAAGCGACCGCCGCCGCCTTCGACGCGCTGATCGGCAGCAGGTGGTAGCCGCGCACGTGCGGCAGCTCGGCCAGCGCCGGCGAGCGGCGGTTGACGACGCCGTTGTCGACCAGGCGCAGGTTGCCGTGACCGCGCTCGGCGAGCAACGCGTCGGCCTCGAACGCATCCACCAGCCCGCGGAACAGGTGCGAGACCTCGCGCTGCACGTGCCACGGCTCGTGGTACTCCAGACGGCCGGCGTAATGCTCCAGCAGCAGATCCGGCGCACCCGAGCGCTCGATCTGCTCGGCGATCGTCAGCTCGCCCGGCTGCAGGTCGCCCGTCAGCCAGTTCTCCTCGCCGTCGAGCACCACGCACGCCCCCGCCTCGTAGATGAACGACGCCTGACCGAGCAGGCGCGCGTCCTCGTACACCTGCGCACGCCGGCGGCCCGACATCAGCACGACCTCCACGTCCGCGCGCAGGCACGCCTGCACCGCGCGCACGCCGTCGATCGAAACCGCCCCATCGCCGTCGTGCAGCAGCGACGCGCCGCGGCCGAGCAGCGTGCCGTCGAGGTCGACGTACAGGCAGCGCACCCGAGCGCCGGCGCTCACGCGCGGCTCCCCCGCCGCTCGCCCAGGGTCGCGGCCGCGTGCCCCGGTCTGGCGCCGTCGCTCACGGCGCTCTCCGAGAGCCCCGCCAGGCTCGCCAGCGGCGGGCGCTCCGGCGGAGCGAGTGCCGCCGCCGCGCCGTCCGGCGTCAGGCGGCCCTCCTGCTCCAGGCGCCGCGCGATCGTCGCCAGCACCGTCAGCGCCATCGGCGACAGCGCCGACAGCGTCTGGTGGCGGTTGTGGTGCTGCTCGAGGTCGACCTGTGCGATCCCCTCGATGCCGACCGTTCGCCACGCGTCGATCAGCATCGCGATCTCCACGCCGTAGCCCGTCGCAAACGGCAGGCGCTCCAGCAGCTCCCTGCGCGCCGCCACCTCGCCCGCCAGCGGCTGGCGGATCTGCGCGAGCTGCGGATAGAACAGCGCCAGCGCCGGTCGCGCCATCAGGTGGTTCACGCGGCCGCCTTCCTCGGCTGGGTCCGCGTCGTGGCCTTGCGCGCCGCCGGTCAACGGCCGCCGGTAGAAGGCCTTGACGAACGACACGTCCGGCTCGCACAGCAGCGGGCCCAGCAGGCCCGTCGCGAAGTGCGCCGAGAAGCGCTCGCTGTCGGCGTCCACGAAGCACACCACGTCGCTCTCCAGCCTCGACAGCGTGCGCCACATCGCATCGCCCTTGCCCAGCACCGGCCCGAACGACGGCAGCAGATCGTCCTCTTGCCAGACCTCCGCCCCCGCCTGCGCCGCCAACTCGGCCGTGCCGTCCGGCGAGGCTGCGTCGATGACCACGATCCGATCGAGCGCGCCCGCCTCGCGCAGGGCGCCCAGCGCGCCGACGATCTCCCCCACCGTGCCCGCGCATTCGCGCGCCGGCAGGCACACCGACACGCTCAGCCCGCGCTGCGCGCGCGCCGCCACGATCCGCTCGGGCGTGTACGCCGAGTGGCAAAACGTCCGCGCTTTCGCCCGGTCGTTGCTCGCATCGTCTCCTACGCTCGCGCCGGCTGCGGCCATCGCCTCTACTATCGCAACCCATGGCCAAAGACCGCCAGACCGAGCCGTGGAGCGCGCTGCTCGACGCCGGGCGCGCCGACGGACGGCTCGTCCGCGAGGCCCACGAAGGCCCCGGCAAGCCCAAGCTCGTCGATCCGCCGCCCGAGCTGCATCCCGACGTGCTCGGCGCGCTCGATCGCCTCGGCATCCAGCAGCTGTACTCGCACCAGGCCGACGCCGTCTACGCCGCCGCCGACGGCCCGACGATCGTCACCACCGGCACCGCCTCAGGCAAGTCCATGTGCTTCAACCTGCCCACCCTGCACGTCCTCTGCCAGCAGGCGCGCGCGCGGGCGCTGTACCTCTATCCGACCAAGGCACTCGCCCAGGACCAGGCGCGCGCGCTCGCCGACTTCGGCCTATCAAAGCGCGTGCGCCCGGCGATCTACGACGGCGACACCCCGCGCGAGGCGCGCGCCGAGATCCGCAAGAACGCCAACGTCGTGCTCACCAACCCCGACATGCTGCACGTCGGCATCCTGCCCAACCACGGCGCCTGGCACGACCTGTTCGCCAACCTCGCCGTCGTCGTCATCGACGAGGCCCACGTCTACCGCGGCGTGTTCGGCTCCCACGTCGCCAACGTGCTGCGCCGCCTGCGCCGCATCGCCGCCGCCTACGGCACCGAGCCACGCTTCCTGCTCACCTCCGCCACCATCGCCAACCCCGTCGAGCTCGCGCAGCGGCTCACCGGCCTGCACGACGTCGCCCTGATCGACGACGACGGCTCCCCCGAGCCCGAGCGGCGCATCGCCGTGTGGAACCCGCCGCTCACCGACGAGACCGTCGGCGCGCGCCGCTCCGCGCTCGGCGAGGCCGCCGAGCTGCTCGCGCGCCTCGTCCGCGAGGACGCGCGCACGATCTGCTTCATCAAGTCGCGCAAGGCCGTCGAGCTGCTCAGTCGCCTGGTCAAAGACGACCTCTCCCAGACCCACCCCGAGCTCGCCGAGCTCGTCGTCCCCTACCGCGCCGGCTACACCCCCCAGCAGCGCCGCGAGCTCGAGGGCCGGCTGATGCGCGGCGAGTTGCGCGCCGTCATCACCACCGACGCGCTCGAGCTCGGCATCGACATCGGCGCGCTTGACGCCGCCGTCGTCGTCACCTTCCCCGGCACCGTCGCCTCGCTGCGCCAGATGTGGGGGCGCGCCGGGCGCTCCACCATCGAGCGACGCGGGCGCGGGCTGGCGCTGTACATCGCCGGCGAGGACGCCCTCGACCAGTTCTTCTGCCGCCATCCCGAAGACTTCCTGCAGCGCCCCGTCGAGGCCGCCATCCTCGACCACGAGAGCCCGCTCATCTTCCGCCAGCACCTGCTCTGCTCGGCGCACGAGGGCCCGCTGTCGCGCGCGGACGCCGAGTTCCTCGGACCGCGCTGGGAGGCCCACGCCGAGGTTCTGCTCAGCGCCGGCGAGCTGCGACGCAGACCGCGTGACGCCAGCGCGCACGCCGACCCCATAGATCAAACCGGCCGAGCAGCCGAGCACGGCTCTGAATCGGGCACCTACGTTCCCCGCCGCCACGGCTCCTATCCCGCCGGCGACGTCTCGCTGCGCTCCGCCTCGCCCGAGCGCTACGACATCATCGATGTGTCCTCCGGCGAGCTGCTCGGCTCCACCGAGGCCGCGCGCGCGCACTCCACCGTGCACCAGGGCGCCATCTACCTGCATCTCGGCGAGACCTACGAGGTGCGCGAGCTCGACCTCGATCGCCACCGCGCGCTCGTCGCGCCCTTCTCCGGCGACTGGTACACCCAGCCCAAGCGCGCCACCGACACCGACATCGTGCGCCTGCTCGACCGCCGCCAGGCGCTCGGCGTGACGCTCTCCTTCGGCGAGGTCAGCGTCACCGACACCGTCCTCGCCTACCAGCGCAAGGGCGTCTCCGACCATGCCTTCCGCGAGCTCGTCCCGCTCGACCTGCCGCCCGCCAGCTTCCCCACCCAGGCGCTGTGGTTCGAGCTCGACTCCGGTCAGCTCGAAGACGAGATCCCGCTCGAGGTGCTGCTCGGCGCGCTGCACGCCACCGAGCATGCACAGATCGCCGTGCTGCCGCTCATCGCCATGTGCGACCGCTGGGACATCGGCGGCCTGTCCACCAACTATCACCCGCAGACCGGCGCCCCCACCATCTTCATCTACGACGGGCACCCCGGCGGCATCGGCATCGCCCGCACCGCCTTCGCGCGCTTTGACGAGCTCTGCCGCGACGCCCACGCGCTCGTCTCCGAGTGCCCCTGCTCCAGCGGCTGTCCCTCCTGCGTGCAGTCGCCCAAGTGCGGCAACCTCAACGAGCCCCTCTCCAAGACCGGCGCGCGCGTGTTGCTCGCGCGCATGCTCGCCGCCGGCGAGCTGGCCGGCGAACAGGCCGGCGAACAGGGGCCTATCGCAGCCCAACGTGTGAGCGCGCGCCGCTCCGAACGCGGCGCCTCGTTGTTGAAGGCATAGTCATGCCCCGCTTGCCCAAGCAGGCGGCCTTCGCCGCCCTCGTCGTCTGCGTCGCGCTCGCCGCCGTCGCGGCCTCCGCGCAGGCGCCCCCCAGCGCAGCTCCCGCCACCGAAGGCCCCTCCGGGCGCATCGCCCTCACCCGCTGGACGCTCGCGCTGGACCCCGCCGACCGCGGGCTCGCGCGCGGCTGGCCACGCGGCGGCTTTCCCGGGCGCGCAGTCAGCGTGCCCAACGTCGTCGACCCCATCGACATCAAAGGCCGCGCCGGTCAGCGCAACTACGAAGGCTCCGTCGCCTGGTATCGCACCAGCATTCAAGCCCCCACCTCCGGGCAGTACGCGTTCAGCTTCAGCTCCGCCAACTTCAACGCCACCGCCTACCTCGACGGCAAGGCGATCGTCTCCCACCACGGCTCCTACCTGCCCTTTGAAGGCCGCGCCACCCTCGCGCCCGGCCCCCACACGCTCGTCGTCCGCGTCGACTGGCGCAACCCCGGCGCGCAGAGCAAACAAGGCTTTCACCGCACCTGGTTCAACTGGGGCGGGCTCCACGGCGCCGTCAGCATGCGCCCGATCGGCCAGAGCGAGCTGCTGGGACCGAGCATCCAGACGACGCTCGCACCCGAACCGGCCGCGGCCGTGCGGGCGGGAGTGCGGGCAACCGTGCGGCTCGCGGTCAACGTGCGCAACAACGGCCCCGAACGACCGATCGCGCCGAGCGGGGCGCTAACCGGCGCCGGGCAGACGATCCCGCTGCAGTTGCCCGCGCAGACGCTCGCGCACGGCCAAACCGCCGCGTTCACCACCAGCGTCACCGTCCCCGAACCCGCGCTGTGGTCGCCCAGCCATCCCAACCTCTACACGCTGAACCTGTCGATCGGCCAGGAGAGCGGCTACGCCGCGCGTGTCGGCCTGCGCCAGCTGACCTGGCACGAAGGTCGCATCCTGCTCAACGGCCGCCACCTGGAGCTCCACGGCGCCTCCATCCAGGAGGACGCTAGTGGCCACGGTGACGCCCTCACCCCCGGCGATCAGGACACGCTCGTCGCCGAGCTCCAGACGATCGGCGCCAACGCCGTGCGCTCGCAGCACCCGCTCGACCCCGCCCTGCTCGAACGCCTCGACGCCGCCGGCATCCTCGTCTGGCAGGGCGTCGGCCCCGTCGAAGGCGCCAGCAACTGGTACTCGACCACGCCCACCCTCCTGCGCGAAGCCGAGCAGCAGGCACGCACCGCCGCGCTCGCCGCTGCGCTGCACCCCTCGATCATCGCCTGGAACCTCGTCGACGAGGTCGCCAACAACGGCCGCAACGGCGCCGAGGTCAGCTACGTACAGACCCTCACCAAGTGGCTGCACCAGCACGACCCCACGCGCATGGTCGGCGTCGACGTCTGGGGCGATCACCCCCCCGTCCAAGCCGGTACGCTCTACCGCGGCGTCGACGCCGTCGCCGAGACCGACTACACCGGCTGGTACGACTCGCCGCAGCTCTCCGACGCCCAACAGCGCGCCGCCATGCGCGCCCGCCTGCTCGCCCAGGAGCGCACCTTCGCCGGCAAGGTCCTCCTGATCAGCGAGTTCGGGGCCGAATCCAACACGCTCAACCCCGCCGGCTCCCCCGGCAGCTATTCCTTCCAGGCCAGCCTGCTCGCCCGTCACATCGCCGTCTACACCGCCGACCCCAAGCTCAGCGGCATGCTCATCTGGGATCTGCGCGACTACCCGCTCGTTCCCTCCTTCCAAGGCGGCTCCATCCACTTCAAGCTCCCCACACTGCGCCTCATCGAAGGCATCAACCAGAAGGGCCTGTTCACCTACAGCGGCGCCGCCAAGCCCGCCGCCTCCGCCGTCGCGCAGCTGTTCAAGCCGCTGCCCCAGGACTGAGGCAGGCCAGCTCAGGGTCCGGGCGCAGGGTGGGTTGCTCTTTTTGTGTGCAGCGATAGCAATGGTATCTACGGCGTATATACCATCGCTACCGGTGTGTGCAATCCGTCAACCGCCTCTCACCGCCGCAGCCGCGATCGCCGCCTGGCCGTAGGAGATCGCCCCGTCGTTCGGCGGCAGGCGCTCCGCGACGAGCGCGCGCAGTCCCGCTGACTCGACGCGCGCGGCCACGCCCTCGAGCAGCAGGCGGTTCTGAAACACGCCGCCGCCGAGCACGACCAGCGACACGCCGTGCGCTCGCGCGATCTGCAGGCAAGCGCGCGCCGTCGCCGTCGCCAGCGTGCTGTGAAAGCGCGCCGAGATCGTCTCGCGCGCCGCGCCCGCCGCGACGTCCGCCGCTACCGCCGCGATCGTCGGGCGCGCATCGAGCTGGTCGTCCTCGAAGGGCATCTCATAGCTCCCGCGCTCGTGTGGGTCGGCCAGCGCCTCGAGCTCGACCGCCGCCTGGCCCTCGTAGGAGACGCGCTCGCCGGCGCCGCAGATCGCCGCCACCGCGTCGCACAGTCGCCCCACGCTCGTCGTGATCGGCGAGGCGACGCCCTCGCCGGCGATCCTCGCCACGGCCGCCCAGCGCTCGGGGTCGACGATGCCCGCGAGCGACGGCGGGACCGGCGGCAGGGGGTCGCCGGTCGTCTCGGCGATCCACTCGCAGGCCATCCGCCACGGCTCGCGCGCCGCGCTGTCGCCGCCCGGCAGGCGCACCGGACGCAGGTGCCCGGCGCGCACGAAGCCCTGCAGGTCGCCCAGCAGCAGCTCGCCGCCCCACACCGTCTCGTCGCTGCCGTAGCCCGCGCCGTCGTAGATCGCGCCCACCGCCGGGCCGCGCTCGCCGTGCTCGGCCAGCACCGCCGCGAGGTGCGCATGATGGTGCTGCACCGCCAGCAGCGCCGGCTCCCCGTCCTGCAGCTCGCGCTCCAGCGCGTAGGACGTCGACAGGTAATCCGGATGCAGATCGTGCGCGACCAGCCGCGGGCTCACCGCGAACAGCCGCTGGAAGTGCGCGATCCCCTCGCGGAAGGAGCGCAGCGTCTCCCAGTTGCCCAGATCGCCGATGTGGTGACCGACCCACGCCCGCGCGCCACGCACCAGGCAGAACGTGCTCTTCAGCTCCGCGCCGCACGCCAACAGGTCTCGCTCCGCGACGACCGGCAGCGCGATGCTCGCCGGGACGTAGCCGCGTGAGCGCCGCAGCATCTGCGCGCGACGGCGCGCGCCCACGCTCACGACCCGCGCCAGCGAGTCGTCGGTGCGCATGTGCACCGGGCGGTCGTGCAGCAGGAAGGCGTCGGCGATCGACTTCAGGCGCATGATCGCGTCATCGTCCTCGTAGGCGATCGGCTCGTCGCAGACGTTGCCGCTGGTCATCACCAGCGCCTCGATCCCCAGCTCGTGCGCGTCCGCCAGCAGCAGGTGGTGAAGCGGCGTGTACGCGAGCATCACGCCGAGCTCGCGCGCGCCCGGGGCGACGGCCTCAGCCGCCGCCGCATCCGCTCGCCGCGGCGCGAGCACGATCGGGCGCGCAGGCGAGCGCAGCAGCGCGATCTCCTCCTCGGCGAACATCGCCAGCCCCGTTGCCGCGTGCACGTCGGCGACCATCAGCGCGAACGGCCGGTCCTCGCGTCGCTTGCGCGTGCGCAGCGCAGCCACCGGCGCGTGCTCGTCGGCGCGGCACGCCAGGTGGTAGCCGCCCAGTCCCTTGATCGCGACGATCGCGCCCGCCGCGATCAGCTCCGCCGCGCCGGCCACAGCATCGGCGACGTGCGTCGCGTCGCGCATGATCAGGTGCGGCGCATCGCCCTCGGCGCCCAGCAGGCGCGCCTGCGGACCGCATTGCGGGCAGGCGTTCGGCTGGGCGTGAAAGCGCCGGTCGAGCGGGTTGTCGTACTCGGCGCGACACGCCGCGCACATCGCAAACCCGGCCATCGTCGTCAGCGGCCTGTCGTAGGGCACGCCGCGCACGATCGTAAAGCGCGGCCCGCAGTTGGTGCAGTTGATGAACGGGTAGCGAAAGCGACGGTCGCGCTGATCGGTCAGCTCGGCCAGGCAGTCGGCGCACGTCGCCGTGTCAGGCGCCACGAGCGCCTCGGCGTGGCGGCGCGGAGCCGCGCTCGGGGCGATCTGAAAGCTGCGCTCGCCGCGCACGTCCAGCGGCTGCCACGACACGTCCTCGACGCGCGCCAGCGGCGGCGCCTGCTCGCGCACGCGCAGCAGGAACGCGTCCACGGCGTCGCGCGCGCCCTCGATCTCCAGCTCGACGCCGCGCTCGTCGTTGCGCACCCACCCACCGAGCGCCAGCTCCTGGGCCAGCCGGAAGACGAACGGGCGAAAGCCCACGCCCTGCACCGTGCCGCCGACGCGCACGCGCATCCTGCAGATCCCCGCCGTCGCGGCCATCGGCTCACTCCCGCCCGGGTCGCTCGATCATGCCGGCGCCGATCCCGCGGGTGTGAAGGTCCCGTCGCCTGCGCGCGCGGCGGCGACCTTGTCGATCAGCCAGTCGCGCAGGGCGTCGACGCCCTCGCCCGTGCGCGCGCTGCAGATCAGATGCTCGATCCCCGGATGGACCGTCTGCAGGTTCGCCAGCAGCCTGTCGAGATCGACGTCGGTGTGCTCGATCAGGTCGATCTTGTTGACGACCGCAAGCTCGCAGGCACGGAACATCAGCGGGTACTTCAGCGGCTTGTCCTCCCCCTCGGCCACCGAGCAGACCATCGCACGGACGTCCTCGCCGACGCGGAACTCGGCCGGGCAGACGAGGTTGCCGACGTTCTCGATGATCAGCAGGTCGATGTCGGCCAGCGGCAGCGCGCTCAGCGCCGAGCGGACCATGTTCGCATCGAGGTGGCACTCGCCGCCAAAGCCCGCGCTCGTGTTCAGCTGGACGACCGGTACGTGCAGCGAGGCCAGCCGCTCGGCGTCCAGCGAGCCCTCCACGTCGCCCTCCAGCACGGCCACGCGCACGTCGCCGAGATCGTCCAGCGCTCGCTCCAGCAGCGCCGTCTTGCCCGCGCCCGGCGCGCTCATCAGGTTGATGACCGTCACCCCCGCGCGGTCGAAATCCTCGCGGTTTGCGCGAGCGATCGTATTGTTGGCATCGAGCGCGTCCTCGACGACCCTGACCTTGATCCGGTGCATCGCTACACCGCCGACCGATCGGCTTCAGACATGGCTGCCACGGTGAACCCGTTCGCCGGTCGTCGGTTCCTCCTCGAGCTCGAGCGCGTCGACGAGCAGCTCCTCGCCCGCGACCAGATCGATGTCGAGTCCCTCACAACGCCCACAGCGAAGCGGGAAGTCCTCCAGCACGCTGCGCGCGCCGCACGTGCGACAGCACCCGACGGCGGGTACGTGTGTGATCTGCAGCTCGCAGCCGTCGAGCGCTGTGCCGGGTGTGAGCAGCGCGAAGGCGAAGCTCAGCGACTCTGGCACGACCTGGCGCAGGTGGCCCACGCGAACCTCGATCTTCACCACGCGGCGCCCTTTGGCGTGGCGCGCGGCGATGTCGGCGATCGCCTGGGCGATCGACAGCTCGTGCATCAGCAGATCCTCGGCAGCGGGTCGCCGACGAGTTGATCCATCACGCGCCGCCCGCCGAACGCCGTCTCGACGAGCACCATCGCCGGCGGGTCCGTCTTGACCTCGCCGATCTCCGCTGCCCGCTCGCCGCCGGGGACCTCGCGCAGCGCGGCCAGCGCGCGCTCGGCGTGCTCGGGCGCGACGAACGCGACGAACTTGCCCTCGTTGGCCACGTACATCGGGTCGATGCCGAGGATCTCCGCGGCTCCGGCGACGGCCGGCTGGACGGGCACGGCCGCCTCGCGCACGACCATCGCCACGCCGGAGGCGCGCGCGAGCTCGTTGAGGACCGAGGCCACGCCGCCGCGCGTGGCGTCGCGCAGGCAGCGCAGGCCGGGGCCGGCCGCGTCGAGCAGGCCGTCGACCGCGGGCCACAGCGAGTGCGTGTCGGACTCGATGTCGGCCTCCAGCCCGAGCTCACCGCGGGCGAGCATGATCGCCGTGCCGTGCTCGCCGATCGTGCCCGACAGCAGGATGCGGTCGCCCGGGCGCAGCAGGTCGGGGCCGAGGACGGCGCGCGGGTCGCGCCTGCCCAGCCCGGTCGTGCAGATGTACATCCCGTCGGCGTGGCCGCGTTCGACGACCTTGGTGTCGCCGGCGACGATCTGCACGCCGGCTTCGCGCGCGGCGGCGGCGATCGCCGCGACCTCCTCGCGCAGCGTGTCGGCTGCCAGCCCCTCCTCGAGCACGAGCGAGAGCGTCAGCGCAAGCGGGCGCGCGCCGGCCATCGCCAGGTCGTTGACCGTGCCGTTGACGGCCAGCTCGCCGATCGAGCCGCCGGGGAAGCGCAGCGGCTTGACGACGAACGAGTCCGTCGTCAGCGCGAGATCGACGCCGTCGACGCTCAGCGCGCCCGCGTCGGCCATCGCGTCGAGTGCCGGCGAGGCGAACGCGGGGACGAACAGCCCTTCGATCAGCGACGTCGTCGCCTTGCCGCCGGCGCCGTGGGACATCGTGATGTGCGCGTCGCGGAACTTCGGGCGCTTGGCGCGCGCCGTCTCGATGATCCGCAGGATCTTCGCCTCGCGCTCGGAGACGAGCTCGGCCATCACACGACCTCGCGCTCGCGGGCAAAGCGCCCGTAGTTGTAGTAGGCCGCGCACGCGCCCTCGGGGCTGACCATGCAGGCTCCGATCGGCCGCTCGGGCGTGCAGGCGGTGCCGAACACCTTGCACTCCCACGGCTTGATCGCGCCCTTGAGCACCTCGCCGCACTGGCACGCCTGCGGATCGGCGACGCGCACGCCGGGCACCGCGAAGCGCAGCTCGGCGTCCCACTCGGCGTAGTTGTCGGACAGCCGCAGCGCGCTCTTGGGAATGAAGCCGAGCCCGCGCCACTCGAACTCCGGGCGCACCGCGAAGACCTCGTCCATGACCTCCAGCGCGCGCGGGTTGCCCTGCGCGGGGACGACACGCGCGTACTGGTTCTCGACCTCGGCGCGCCCGTCGGCGATCTGGCGCAGCACCATCAGCATCGACTGCAGCAGGTCCAGCGGCTCAAAGCCGGAGATCGCCACTGGCTTGCCGTACTCGTCCGGCATGAACTGGAAGGGCCGCAACCCGATCACCGTGGCGACGTGACCGGGCCCGATGAAGCCGTCGAGGCGCAGGTCGGGCGACTCCAGCAGCGCGCGCAGCGGCGGGACGATCGTCACGTGCGAGCAGATCACCGAGAAGTTCTGCACGTTCTCGGCCTTGGCGCGGCGCAGTGTCAACGCCGTCGATGGCGCAGTGGTCTCGAAGCCGATCGCAAAGAACACGACCTGACGCTCGGGATGCTGCTTGGCGATGCGCAGCGCGTCCAGTGGCGAGTAGACGACGCGCACGTCGGCGCCCTGCGCCTTGGCGTCGAGCAGCGTCTGGCTGGAGCCGGGCACGCGCAGCATGTCGCCGAAGCAGGTGAAGATCACGCCCGGCTGATGCGCGAGCGAGATGCCGTCGTCGACGCGACCCATCGGAATCACGCAGACCGGACAGCCGGGGCCGTGGACGAGCTCGACGTTCGGCGGCAGCAGGTCGTCCACGCCGTACTTGTAGATCGCGTGCGTGTGCCCGCCGCAGACCTCCATGATCTTGTAGTGGCGGCCGGGCTCGACGGTCGCGAGGATCTCCACGGCGAGCGCCCGGCCGAGCTCGGCGTCGCGGAACTCGTCGATGAACTTCATGCGACGGTCTCCCGCGCTGCGCCGGTGCCCTTGCCGGCGGCGGTGCCGGCGGCGGCGTCCGGCTCGGCGGCGCGCGACAGCGCCGCGCCGGCGTGCACGAGCAGCCACTCCCCGTCCTGCACCGGCTCCACCAGCGCGATCTCCACGCTCTCGCGCTCGCCGCGCGTGCTCTGGCAGAGCGCCAAGCGGCGTGCGCGGTCGATCTCGACGACCAGCATCGGGATCGCCACGTCGCCACACGTGATGCAGCCGCGGGCGGCGACGTGCTCGCTCATGCCGATCGCCCGGTCATTCGATTGCGCTCGCCTTGAGCTCCTCGAGCTCCTGCTCGTACTCCGCGCCCATTTCCGCCAGCAGCTTCAGCGTCGCGTGCGCCTCTGCCTCGTCGATCTTCGACAGCGCGAAGCCAACGTGGATCAGCACCCAGTCGCCGGCGCCTGCCGACGTGCCGTCGACGTCGAGCAGGCCGATGTTCACGGTACGCCGCACACCCGCGACCTCGACGGTGGCGAGCCGGTTCTGCTCGTCGACCACCTCGACAACCTGGCCTGGAATCGCTAGGCACATCTGGACTTCCTCCCTGAACGGGACCGTCCATGCACTCTACTCGTCGCCGGGCAGCGGCTAACGGCAATCGCCAGGAGCGCCATCAGCGCGAGCGTGCGCCGCTGGCCGGGATCGAGCGCGCGCAGCGAGATGCCGCTCCTAATGGGCCACGAGCACGTACACGCGCGCCTGCCCGGCCGAGGTCGGCGCGCTGAACGACGAGACCTCGTAGTCGACGCCGTGAAAGCGCAGCGCGCCGAAGGACGGCAGTTTGGCGGGAGCCGTGTGCGTGCTGCCGGCGAGCGTGCGCGAGCCCGCGCGCACGTACACGAGCGCGTGCGTGAGCGTGTGCGCCAGCCTGACGTACGGCACGAAGGCCGACGGGGAGAGGGTGAAGCGCCGCGAGATGCGCTGCGCGACGAGTCCGAGCTCGGCCGCCTTGATCTGGTCGCAGCTCTTCGTCGCGAGCGAGCGGGTGATCGCCAGCAGCAGCGAGACGCGCAGGCGCCCACTCGGGTAGGCGTCGGCCTTGAACGAGTACGCCTGGTAGCTGGCGCCGCGGTATTCGACGGGCCCGCGGTCGGGAATGCTCGCCGGGCCGGGGCTGAGCAGCCCTTCCACGGGCACCTGGCCGGAGTCGGTACGCAGGATCAGCGGCGCGCCGATGAGGCGCGTGACGAGCTTGACGTAGCCGAGGTCGTCCTGCACGGAGAAGACGAAATGCCCGATCGTCTTGCCGTGCGCGCGCAGCGTTCCGCTGATCGGCGCGAGGATGTACGGGCCGCCTTCGTCTGCCAGCAGTTCGCTGCCGCGGCTGACGCGCAGGCGCACGATGTGCGTGTGCGCGTAGACGAGGCTGTGCACGGCCGTGTGGATCGCCGCGTGGTCGCCGCTGGCAACGGCGCTCAGCAGCGGGGCATAGCTTTCGATCTGGTGTTTGTCAGAGTCGGTGGCCGAGCTGTGCACCTCGGCCGCGTAGATCCGCTCGGCGACCGATCCGGCGGTGCTTGCGAGCACCTCCGCGCCGGCCGGGCAGACGGCGGATGCGCCCGTCGCGGGCGTGGTCGTCGTCGCGGGCGTGGTCGTCGTCATCGCCCCGGCCCCGGCCGGCGCGATGACGCCCGGCGCAGCGGCCGGTGCAGCGATTGGGGCTGCGGCGAGCACGAGCGCGGCGAGCGCGCCTGCGAGCACGGTCTTGACCGCGCCGGCGCCCATCGCCCGCCTAGCCGTTCCCGCGCGCGATCTTGCGCAGGTCGATGGTCTTGTCATAGAGCTCGGCGTCGACGCCGAGCTCGAGCGCGACCTCGCGCAGCGGGCGCCCGGAGGCCGTGGCCTGCTGCACGATCTCGGTGGCCTTGTCGTAGCCGATGGCGCCGTTGAGCGCGGTGGCGACGGCGAGCGTCGCTCCGGCGGATGCCTCGGCGCCGGCCTTGTTGACGTTGATGCCGTCGACGCACTTCTCGGCGAACACGCGCGAGCCGGAGGTCAGCAGCTGCAGCGATTCGAGCAGGTTGCGGGCGATCAGCGGGATGCGCACGTTGAGCTCGAACTGGCCCTGCAGGCCGCCGATCGTGATCGCGGTGTCGTTGCCGATGACCTGCGCGGAGATCTGCAGGATCACCTCGGGGATCACCGGGTTGACCTTGCCGGGCATGATCGAGGAGCCCTTCTGCAGCTCGGGCAGCAGGATCTCGCCAATGCCGGCGCGCGGGCCGGAGCCCATCAGCGCGAGGTCGCCGGCGATCTTCGTGAGCGAGACGGCGATCACCTTCAGCGCGCCGGACAGCTCGACGAGCGCATCGCGGTTGGCCTGCGCCTCGAAGGGGTCGAGCGGCGCGGCGATCTGTTTGAGGCCGGACTCCCTCTTCAGGCGCGCGCGGACCTTCTCGGCGAACCTCGCGTGCGTGTTCAGCCCGGTCCCGGTGGCGGTGCCGCCGAGCGGGATCTGGCCGACGTGCACGAGCGCGGACTGCACGCGCTCTGCGCCGAGCGCGATCTGCGCGGCGTAGCCGGCGAACTCTTGGCCGAGCGTCACGGGCACGGCGTCCATCAGGTGCGTGCGCCCGGACTTGACGACGTTCTGAAAGCTCTTGGCCTTGCGCGCGAATGAGCGTTCGAGCTGCTTGAGCGCGGGCAGCAGCTCGTTCTGGGCGACGTCGAGCGCGGCCAGGTGGACGGCGGAGGGGAACACGTCGTTTGAGGACTGGCCCATGTTCACGTGGTCGTTGGCGTGCGTGCCCTCGCCGGCGAGCTTGGCGATGACCTCGTTGGCGTTCATGTTCGTCGACGTGCCCGAGCCGGTCTGGAAGACGTCGATCGGGAACTGCGAGTCGTGCTTGCCCGCGGCGATCTCCTCGGCGGCCTTCTCGATCCGCGCGGCGCTGCGCTTGGAGAGCAGCCCGAGCTCGCCGTTGACGGCGGCGGCGGCGCCCTTCAGGCGCGCCAGCCAGTACACGACCGGCAGCGGCACGGTCTCGCCCGATATGGGGAAGTTCTCGACGGCCTTGGCGGTCTCCCCGCCCCACAACTGCTTATCCGGCATCCGTTCTCCTTTGACTCAATGCTCGTGCGGAGGGGGTGTTCCTCTCTATGCGCACTGCGTATAACCATGGTTATACGCACTCTCTGGAGAGAGAGAGACCCTACCCGCCGAGGCGCCAAGGCCCGACCGTCACGAGACCCTACCCGCCGAGGCGCCAGAGCCCGACCGGCACGGAGACCCTACCCGCAGAATGCGGAGAGCTCGCGGGCCAAGCCGACGGGATCGTCGTAGGCGAGCAGGAAGCCGGCGCTCTCGAGCACGCGCAGCTGCCCGTTGGGCAGCAGCGCTAGCGCCTCTTCGGCGATGGCGAGCGGGTACATGGGGTCGCGGTCGGCCCAGAGCAGCAGCACGGGCATCTGCAGGCGCGGGTAGAGGTCGAGCAGGTGCGTCTGCGCACCGCGCGGCCAGGCGCCGGCGCACCTGGCCCACGAGCGCGCGAGGTTGGAGTTGCCGGGGACGTCGGCGAAGGCATGGCGCAGCAGATCGGCGGCGGCGGGATTTGCGCGCGCGGACATGCGCAGCCCGCGCTGGGGGGTGAACACGGCACGCGCGCCGTGGGAGAGCAGGCGGTCGAGCCCGGGAACGGCGGCAGCGCGCGTGGTCATGCGCCAGGCGGCGCGCATTCCCGAGCGCTCGGGGCGGGCGTGCATGCGGTTGCTCATGAGCACGAGCCGCGAGGGGCGCACGCTGCCGGTGCGGACGGCGTGCAGCAGGACCTCGGCGCCGGCGTCGTGGCCGGCGATGAGCGGCCGCGGACCGAGCACCTCGCGCGAGAACCCGCCGAGCACCTCGGCGAACCAGTCGAGCGTGTAGGGATGGCGAGGATGATCCTCGGAGTCGCCGTGCAGCGGCAGGTCGGGCAGCACGACGCGGAAGCGGTCGGCGAGCGAGTCGACGGCGGGCTCCCACTCCTTGTGCGAGAGCAGCCCGGAGTGCAGCAGCGCGAGCGGCGGCCCGGTCCCGCGCTCGCGGTAGGCGACGCGCGTGCCGTCGGGGTGGTGGTAGAGGCGCAGGCGCATGTCCTGCATCGTAGGATCGAAGCGATCGTCACGATGACCGCGCACGCCCGTCGCCCGTCTGCTGCCGCCCGGCCACGCGCGGCGCTGTGCCCGTCCGCACGCGCGGCGCTGCTGTGCGCGTGGGCGCGCGGGACGCTGATGTGCGCGCTGGCGATGGCGGCGCTGGCGGTGTGCGCGGGTTGCGGACAGGCGAGGCCGGGCACGGTGTCGCTGGGCGCGGTGTCGGCGCTGGCGCAGTCGCGCAGCTCGCGGATCGTGGTGGTGGTGCTGGAGAACGCGGAGTACGGCGAAGTGATCGGGAGCTCGTCGGCGCCGTACGTCAACTCGCTGGCGCGCCGCTACGGGCTGATGACGCAGAGCTATGCGATGACGCACCCGTCGCTGCCGAACTACCTGGCGCTGACGAGCGGCTCGACGCAGGGCGTCGCCTCCGACTGCACGGACTGCGTCGTGTCGGCGCGCAACATCGTCGACCAGCTGGAGGGCGCGGGCATCTCGTGGAAGGCGTATCTGGAGGACGTGCCGCGGCCGTGCTTTCTGGGCGCGGCGTCGGGCGGCTATGCGAAGAAGCACAACCCGTTTGCGTACTACGCGGACATCGTGCGATCGCCGGCACGCTGCGGGCAGCTGACGGGCTTTGCGCAACTGGCCGGCGATGTGCGTGCGGGGCGGCTGCCGACGTATGTGTGGATCTCGCCGAACCTGTGCGACGACGGTCACGACTGCGGGGTTGCGGCGGCGGATCGGTTCCTGGCGCGGAACGTGCCGGCGCTGCTGCGCGAGCTGGGACCGCACGGCTTTGTGGTGCTGCAGTGGGACGAGGGGACGAGCGACGGCGGCTGCTGCGGGGTGGCCAAAGGGGGACACATCGCGACGATCGTCGCGGGGCCGCAGGTCCGCCGGGGCGCGCGCTCGGCGGCGGCGATCGATCAGTACGGCGTGCTGGGGAGCATCGAGGAAGCGCTGGGGCTGGCACCGCTGGGCGGCGCGGCGGACGCGCGCAGCGGCCGGCTGACGCCGCTGTTCGCGCAGGCGCCGCGCGTGCGCTGAGCAGCTCGCCGGCGCGCCAGGGCCCGACGGCGCGGCGGGCGCAATTTGCGGGGGCGTGCGCGCACCTAGAATGAGCCGCCCCGTGACGCCGCCCTCCGAACAACCGCGCAGCACGCTGGTGCCCGCCCGCGAGGTCGATCCGCGCCAGGAGCTGCCTGTGCTGGAGCAGCAGGTGCTGGAGCGCTGGCGCGAGCGCGACGTGTTCGCGCAGTCGCTGCGCATGCGGGCGGACGCGCAGCGGTGGAACTTCTACGAGGGCCCGCCGACGGCGAACGGGCCACCGGGATCGCATCACGTGCTGTCGCGCGTGTTCAAGGACATCTACCCGCGCTTTCAGACGATGCGCGGCTACCGCGTGGAGCGCAAGGGCGGCTGGGACTGTCACGGCCTGCCGGTGGAGATCGCGGTGGAACAGCAGCTGGGGATCAAGTCGAAGGCGGAGGTGGAGGAGTACGGGATCGGCGCGTTCAACGAACGCTGCCGCGAGTCGGTGTTCACGTACCTGGAGGAGTGGAATCGCCTGACGGAGCGGATCGGCTTCTGGCTGGACCTCGACGACGCGTATCGCACGCTGGACGAGAGCTACATCGAGTCGGTGTGGTGGGCGCTGGCGCAGATCGACCGGCGCGAGCTGCTGTACGAGGGACACAAGGTCGGCCCGTACTGCCCGCGCTGTGAGACGACGCTGTCGTCACACGAGGTGGCGCTGGGCTACCGCGACGTGGTCGAGGAGAGCGTGTACCTGAAGCTGGCGGTGCGCGACGGCGCGGACATGTTGCTGGTGTGGACGACGACGCCGTGGACGCTGCCGGGAAACGTGGCGGTGGCGGTGTCGCCGCGCGCGACCTACGCGAGGGTCCGATCTGGTGATGATTTTTATGTTCTGGTGTCGGATCGTGTCGAGCCGGTGCTGGGCGAGCAGGCCGAGATCGTGGAGCAGTTCACGGGCGATGAGCTGGTGGCGCGATACGGCTGCTATGAGGGACCGATCTTCGCGGCGAGGGACCGCGAGCCGGGCGCGCTGGCGATCCTGGCGGACGACTTCGTGACGACGGAGGAAGGCACGGGCATCGTGCACTTGGCGCCGGCGTTCGGCGAGGACGACTATCGCGTGGCGGCGGCGGCGGGGATCTTCTGCGGCGACGAGCCGCGCACGCTGTACAACCCGGTCAAGCCGGACGGCACGTATGACGAGCGCGTGCTCAGCCGCGCGGGAGAGCCGTACGCGGGGCGCTTCGTCAAGGACGCGCAGCTGACGAAGGAGCTGATCGAGGATCTGGACGCGCGCGGCGTGTTGCTGCGCGCGCAGGAGTACGAGCACTCCTACCCGCACTGCTGGCGCTGCGGCACGCCGCTGCTGTACTACGCGAAACCGTCGTGGTACATCGCGACGACGAAGCTGCGCAGGGAGCTGCTGGATGCCAACGAGACGGTCTCGTGGCACCCGCCGCACGTCAAGCACGGGCGCTTCGGCGACTGGCTTTCGAACAACGTCGATTGGGCGCTGTCGCGCGAGCGCTACTGGGGCACGCCGCTGCCGGTGTGGCGCTGCGAGCGGGGCCACGTGCACGTGATCGGCTCCTTCGAGGAGCTGGCTGAGCGCTCGGGTGTGCAGCTGGCCGACCACCACCGTCCGTTCGTCGACGACGTGGAGTTCGCGTGCCCGCACGAGGACGCCGACGGCCAGTCTGACTGCCGGCGACCGATGCGCCGCGTGCCGGAGGTGATCGACGTGTGGTTTGACTCGGGCGCGATGCCGTTCGCGCAGCACCATTTCCCATTCGAGCACGCGGAGGGCTTCGAGCAGGGCTACCCGGCGGACTTCATCTGCGAGGCGCAGGACCAGACGCGCGGTTGGTTCTACTCGCTGCTGGCGGTGGCGACGTTGACCGCCGATCCCGGCGGTGCCCGCGAGCCGCCGCCGTACCGCAACGTCGTATGCCTCGGGCTGATCCTCGACGAGGACGGTCAGAAGATGTCGAAGTCGAAAGGCAACACGGTCGAGCCGTGGCAGGTGCTGAACACCTATGGCGCGGACGCGTTTCGCTGGTACTTCTTCACGTCCAAGCAGCCGTGGGACGGCTATCGCTTCTCGGCGGAGACGATCGGCGAGGGCGTGCGCCTGTTCCTCAAGCAGCTGTGGAGCACGTACTTCTTCTACTCGCTGTACGCGCGCGTGAGCGCGCAGGAGCTGAGCGCGGCCGGGGAGCCGCCGGCGCCAAGCGACGACCTGGACCGTTGGGCTCTGTCACGTACGGCGGGGACGGCGGAGCTGGTTGCCGAGCACCTGGACTCCTACGACGCGACGTCGGCCGGGCGCGCGATCGCAGAGCTGGTCGAGGACCTGTCCAACTGGTACGTGCGCCGCTCGCGGCGGCGCTTCTGGGACGGCGACGCGGTCGCGTTTCAGACGCTGCGCACATGCCTGCTGACGGTCGCCAAGCTGCTGGCGCCGTTCTGCCCGTTCATCGCGGATGAGATCTACGACAACCTCGACGGCACGGAGGCGAGCGTGCACCTGTGCGACTTCCCGACGGCGGAGTCGCTCGCCGAGGCGATCGGCGGAGCGGGCCACAGCGAGGCGATCGGCGGAGCGGGCCACAGCGAGGCCGGCGGCGGCGCAGTTCGCGACGAGGAGCTCGAGCGCGCGATGGCGCTGGCGCGCGAGACGGTGCGCCTCGGCCTGGGCGCGCGCGGCAAGTCGAAGATCAAGGTGCGCCAGCCGCTCGGCGAGGCGGTCGTCGTGGCAGCCGGTCGCGAGCGCGAGGCGATCGAACGCCTGTCAGACGTGGTGCGCGACGAGCTGAACGTCAAGCGCGTGCGCTTTGTGGCGGCGGCCGACGAGCTGGGCAGCTACGAGGTGAAGGCGAACTACCGCAAGCTCGGCCCGATCTTCGGCAAAGCGATGCCGCTGGCGGCGGACGCGATCGCGGCGCTTGACCCCGCGCGCGTGGCGGCCGCGGCGCGAGCGACAGGCGAGAGCGCAAGCGCCGGCGCCGCGGGCGCAACCGCCGGTGACGGCGGCGATGACGACACGAGCATCGGCATCTCGGTCGACGGTCGCGAGCACATGCTGGCGACCGATGACGTGATCCTGACGATGCGCGCGCCGGAGGGCTACAGCGTCGAGCGCGAGGGTGCGCACGCGGTTGCGCTGGACTTGGCGATCGACGACGAGCTGCGCGAGGAGGGTCACGCGCGGGAGATCGTGCACGCGGTGCAGGCGGCGCGCAAGGCAGCGGGGCTGGAGGTCGAGGACCGCATCGAGCTGGCGCTCGAAGGCGACGAGGCGCTGGCGCGCGCCGCGCAGACGCACCGCGACTACGTCGCGGGCGAGACGCTGGCGATCAAGCTGGAGGTCGGAGACGGCGCCAGCATCGCCGCCTCCGAGCGCGACTATTCAGAGCAGGTCGTGGTCGACGGGCTGACGCTGATCATCAGCCTTCGCCGCGTCGCCGACTAGGCGACTGAGAGGGCGGGCTCCAGCTCCTGCTCGAGCTTCTTCTTGGGGTAGGCACCGATCACGGTCTTGACCGGCTGGCCGCCTTTGAAGAGGATCATCGTGGGGATCGAGAGCACCTGGAAGGCGGCGGCCGTCTGCTGGTTCTCGTCGGTGTTGAGCTTGACGATGCGCAGGTCGGGACGCTCGGCGGCGATCTCCTCGAGCACTGGAGCGACGACACGGCAAGGGCCGCACCACGGCGCCCAGAAGTCGACGAGCACGGGCTTGTCGGACTCGATGACCTCAGCCTGGAAGTTGCTGTCGGTGACTTCGCTCAAAGTGCCTGCCATGGGTTCTCCCTTTGGATCGCTTTCCCACCACTATACAAAGTGAAGGAAGGGGGTCCGGAGGAGGGTGCGGAGGAGGGTGTGTACTCGCGCACGGACTGCGCGGTAGCCATCGTATATACGGCGTATAGACCATCGCGCACGCTCGATGTAAGAGCAGTCAGCGTCCCCAGCCGCCGTAGATACCATGGCTATCCGGCGACGCACGTGCGATCACCGCCTCCGCCCCGCGTAAATACCATGGCTATCGGGCGGTGCAACGCACTCACCCCCTGGCCCCTCGTAAATACCATGGCTATCGGGCGGCGCAAACGCGCTCACAGCCTGCCCCGTGAATCCCGATGGCTATCGAAGCGACGCAACCGAGACGCCCCACCGCCAGGCGAGCCGCTAGTGGACGGTGACGGTCCAGCCGTCGACGTGGCGCACGATCGGCGGGTGGATGTGCGTCAGCGCGGTGAACAGGTGCGGAGAGACGTAGACCTCGATGAAGGCCGCGATCACGAGCACGGGCACGGCGACGGCGACGGTGACGACGGTCGCCGCGAGCAACTGCTCCCACTCGCCGCGGCGGCTGGCGATGATCCAGGCGGCGAGGGGCAGGAACAGTGCGATCAGCTCCGGGATGGCGTGCGGCAGCACACCGAGCAGGAGCAGGCCGGGCGAGACGCGCAGGAAGGCCGCGAGGCCGCCGAGCGTATGACCGAGCAGGTAGGCCTGGGCGCTCAGCGAGAACGCGGTCGCGGCGGCGACGAAGGCGATCGCGAAGCGCCCGCCTCGTTCGTGCACCCAGCGCGAGAGGCCGGTGCGACCCTCGACCTGCATGGGCAGCGAGCTGCCGGCGATGAAGCCGGCGACGCAGGCCATCGCGTGCAGCGCGAGCACGAGCATGTTGCGCCCGAGCACCTGGGCGACCTCGCCCAGGTCTCCGACGGCGAACGGCGGTTGCAGCTTGATGATCTGTTGAAAGCCGTTGTCCAGCGAGGCAACGATCCACACGGCCGCGAGCAGCCCGACCGCGGCGAGCGCCGAGCCGGCGACCCAGCGCGCGAGCACGGCGGTCGGCGTCGTTTGCCACGTCCGAAGCGTCTCACGCGTGTGACGCACGCCGTGAGCGAACGCGTATGCCGAGGCATCCATCGTGCTCTGCATCGGCCGGCATGGGCGGGAGCTAAAGCGTAGGCGCCGCGAGCGCCGTGCGACCGCTCGGCGGCGCTACCTGAAGCGCAGTAGCGGCACCAGCCACATCGCCTCCGCGGCGATCCTCCAGGACATCTTGCTCTGGCCCTGCTGGCGGTCGCGGAAGACGATCGGCACCTCGATGACGCGAAAGCCGCCACGCACGGCGCGATAGGTCAGCTCCACCTGGAAGGCGTAGCCCTGCGAGCGAACGCCGTCGAAGTGGATCGCTTCGAGCACCTCGCGGCGAAAGCACTTGAAGCCGCCCGTCAGGTCGCGCACCTGCAACCCGAGCACCCAGCGCGAGTACGTCGAGCCGCCCTCGCTGATGAAGCGCCGCAGGCGGCCCCAGTCGCTGACCCCGCCGCCGGGGACATAGCGCGAGCCGAGCGCCAGGTCGGCGGTCCCGGGCAAGTCGCGATCGACGGCGGCGAGCAGCCGCGCGAGGTCGGCGGGGTCGTGGGAGAAGTCCGAGTCCATCTCCATCACGTAGCCGGCGCCGTGATCGAGCGCGTGGCGAAAGCCGGCGAGATAGGCCGGGCCGATGCCGTTCTTCTCGGCGCGGTGGAGCACGTGCATCCAGTCGTGCTCGGCGGCCAGGCGGTCGGCGATCTGCCCCGTCCCGTCGGGCGATCCGTCGTCGACGACGAGCACGCGGTAGCCATCACGGTCAGAAGTCGAGCCGGTCGCGCTCGCCAGCACCTCGCTGGCGGCGGCGACGATCGCCTCGACGTTCTCGGCCTCGTCGTATGTCGGCAGTATCAGCCAGGGCTCGCCGGACATGAGGCGGCGTAGCCTAGAGCGTCACGGACAGTCAACGCCGAGCCGTGCCCGCGCGGCGCGCGGCGCCAACGCCTTCGTCCGGCGGCAGCGCGGGCGTCCGGCACGGGGCACGGGCGTCGGTCACGGGGCACGGGTGTCCGGCGTGCGGGGGTACGGCGCGGGGGCGTCGCTGCGCCTACGCTGACGGACGTGCCCGCAGCCGACCCGTCAAACGCGGTGATCGCCGACGCCCTGGAGGAGCTCGGCGACCTGTACGAGCTCGACGGCGCGATCATTCACCGCGTGCTGGCCTACCGCACGGCCGCGAGGAGCGTGCGCGACGCCTCGCTGTCGGTCGCGGCGCTGGCGCGCGATGGCCGCGCGCGCGAGCTGCCGGGTATCGGCTCGACATTGGAAGAGAAGATCCTCGCGCTGCTCGACAGTGGCGCGATCCCGGCGGCGGAGCGGCTGCGCGCGAAGTTCCCGGCGGGTTTGATTGCGGTCACGCGCCTGCCCGGTCTCGGCGCAAAGCGGGCGCGCCTGCTGCACTCCGAGCTCGGCGTGGACTCGCTGGAGAAGCTGCGCGAGGCCGCGCTGGCGCAGCGCATCCGCACCGTGCGCGGCCTCGGTCCGAGGCTCGAGGAACGCGTGCTCGCGGCGCTGGCCGAAGGCGCAGGCGAGCGCGCGACGCCGCGCGTGCTGCTGCCCAGGGCGATCGAGATCGGCGAGGGCCTCGCCGCCGGACTGGCCGAGCTGGGCGGTCCTGAAACGCACGTGCAGGTCGCCGGCTCGGCGCGTCGCTGCGCCGACAGCGTCAAGGACATCGACCTGATCGCCGTGACGACACGCCCGACGGCGCTGGCCAAGAGCCTGGTCAAGCTCGAGGAGATCGAGACCGTCGGCTCGGCCGGCAAGTCGGGCGCGCGGGCGCGCACGCATTCGGGGATCGGCGTCGACCTGCGCATCGCCAAGCCGTCGCAGCTGGGCAACCTGCTGCAGCACTTCACCGGGTCCGGGCGCCACAACGCGGCGTTGCGCGAGGCGGCGGTCAGGCGCGGTCTGCACGTCTCCGAGTACGGCCTGCTCGATGACGCGATCGGGCGCACGCGCACGTGCACGAGCGAGGCCGAGCTGTACGAGCTGCTGGGCCTTGCCTACATCGAGCCCGAGCTGCGCGAGAACCGCGGCGAGCTCGACGCGGCGCGGCTGGACGGCGGCGCTGGGCTGCCGATCCTGATCGAGCTCGAGGACATCCGCGGCGACCTGCACAGTCACACGATCGCCTCCGACGGGCGCAACACGATCGAGGAGATGGCCACGGCGGCGCGTGAGCGCGGCTATGAGTACCTGGCGATCACCGACCACTCGGCGACGCACGGCTTCGGCAACGACGTCTCGCCAGGGCAGCTGCGCCGGCAGATCGAGCTCGTGCGCGAGGCCAACGCGCGCGTGCAGGGCATCGAGCTGCTGGCGGGCAGCGAGGTGAACATCCTGCCCGACGGCTCGCTGGACTACGAGGACGAGCTGCTCGGTCAGCTCGACTGGGTGATCGCCAGCGCTCACACCTCCTTCGGCACGTCCGAGCAGGCGATGACCGAGCGGATGATCGCGACGATCGAGCACCCGCTCGTCGACGCGATCGGCCATCCGACAGGCCGCCTGATCGAGCGTCGCGAGCCGTATGCGATCGACCTCGACGCCGTGTTCGCGGCGGCGGCGCGAACGGGCACGATGCTCGAGATCAACGCCAACCCCGACCGCCGCGACCTGTCAGACGTGCACGCGCGCGCCGCGGTGCGCGCGGGCGTGACCGTCCTGATCGACTCCGACGCGCACCGCACGAGCACGCTGGCGAACATGCGCTGGGGCGTCGCGACGGCGCGGCGCGCGTGGCTGACTCGCGAGAACGTCGCCAACACGCGCAGCTGGCACGGGCTTCAGCGGCTACGCAAGCAGACACGGACCTAGACGTACTAAGACCTTGCGGGCTGACGCCATGCTGAGCTGGAGTTCTGATAGAAGGGGACCAGCGTGCGCGCCGGGGGTCTGTGACGGGCGTGCTACCACCCCCTCGACGAAGGAGTAGCTGATGCCTAAAGTCGTCTTCACTCACGCGGTCTCGGACGTTCCGGCGTGGGCCTCACACAAGGCCGAGCGCGCCGGGTTCTTCGCGGACTACGCGACGGACGTCGTCGACTACCTGCCGACCGACGGCGGTAGCACCGTCGCCGTGTCGGCGAACGTCCACGACATGGACGGGATGCTGGCAGCGCTGCAGACGCCCGACGCGGTCGCTCTCGAGGAGTCCCACGGCGTCATCCAGCCGATCTCGAGCTTCGTCGAAGGCCAATAGCCAGCGCCCCGCGCCCCGAGGGGCGCGGGCTTCCTGCTCGCTACGCAAGCAGTCGGGGCAGTAGCTGCTCGGCGACGAGCCGGTCGACCGACTCGCGCTTAAACGGCGCGAGCGCCTCGCGCGCGCGCTCGGAATAGTCGGCCAGCGGGTTCTGCAGCGCCGCGCGCAGCCCCCCCACGAGATCATCGCCGACCAGACGCGGGTCCAGCTGACGGGCGATCGGCAGCGCGGCGTAGGGCCCGGGCGCGCGCGTCGTGACCAGCTGACAGCCATCGGCGAGCGCCTCCAGCTGGGCGATCCCGTAGTCCTCGCGGCGCGGCGCGCACACGAACACGCGGGCGCGTCGCAGCAGCGCGCGAAAGTCGGCCGCGACGAGCGAGCCGACAACGCGGACGCCGGGCTCCCCGGGCGAGACCATCCCCGCGCGCTGCAGCTGGGCGGCGGACGCTCCGGCGATGACCAGCTCCGGCGCTGGCCCGTCCGCGCCGGCGCGCTCGGCGAGCAGCCGCCGCCAGGCGGCAAGCACGCGATCAAGGCCCTTCTTCTGCGGGTTGGACGCATAGGTGACCGCGGCGACGTCGCGCTCTGCGTCAAGCGGTCCGGAGGGCTCGACGGGCACCGGGAGCACGAGCGCGCGGTCGCCGCGCGACGCCACGTCGGGAGCCTCGCGCAGGCCGCCCTCGCTCCACGGCAGCAGCAGCGGCGCCTGGCGCAGGCGCCTGCGCTCCAGCGGTCGCTGCCACAGCCCGTGGCGCCCGCGGCGGTTGCCGGCGGCGGTGGCGTCGAAGCGGATCGCACCCGGGCGCGGCCACAGCAGCGCGGCGGTCGTGCTCGAGTAGATCACCGCCCGGGCGGGGGCATGGCGCTGCTGCTCGAGGATCTTCGTGGCGGTCTCGCGCGCGGCGCGCGCCCACAGCAGGTCGGTGAGCATCAGCGTCGGCAGCGGCTCGGGGGGATACGGGCGCGCGACCGCCACGCGCGCGCCGGCGCGACGCATCGAGTCCTGCAGCTCGTCGTCGGCCCGGCGCAAGCCCTCGGTCGAGCCGAGCGAGACGAGCAGCACGTCGGCGGCGTGGGTCCGCTCCATCTTCAGGTGACGGCGCCGTTGACGCGTTCGGGCCGCAGCGCCTTGAAGCCGGGCGTGCGCTCGAGTTCCATCGGCCGGACGGGAGACGTGCGCATCACGTAGAAGAACGCGCCGTCGCGCTCCTCGATCGCCGCGACCGCCGCATCCTGACGCCGCCAGGCGAGCGCCCAGATGATCGCGAAGCCGGCGGCGATGCCGGGCACCTGCGGGGCGAGGAAGGCCAGCCCGCCTGCGATCAGCGTGAACAGCAGCAGCGGCCACAGGCGGTTGACGAGGATCGCGCTCGGATGGTTCTCCGGTAGCGCCGTGCTCGCTTTCGCGTCAGCGAGCAGGCGCGCGATCGGCGGGTTGGTCTCGGCGCGCCTGCCCAGGCGCAGGCCGATCGGCGCAGCGATCACCCACCAGCCGACGACGATCGGCAACAGGTGTTCTTCAGAGCTCGTGCCGACGGCCAGCACGGTGACGAGCGCCAGCGCCGTCGCTGCGCCGGCGCTGAGCATCACGGTGGATCTGAGGAAGTCGACGAACCGCACGCGCCTACTACAGCAGCGCCTCGAGCAGTTCGCGCACGCCCGCCGTGCCGTCGACGGTCAGGTCGGCCTCGCGCGCCAGCTCGGGTGGCGCTTCGTCGGAATTGACGGCGACGCAGAGAACCGAGTCCAGCGGTCCCGACTGCACAAGCTCGCGCAATCCGCGAAAGGCGTCGAGGTCGGTGGTGTCGTCGCCGACGTAAAGGGCCGCGGTCGCCTCAGAGCCGCGCAGCAGCATCGCGATGCCGAGGCCCTTGTCGAGCTTGACCGGAGGGCGCACCTCGAGCACCTTGCGCCCCCAGTGCACCACCAGGCCTTCCTCCTGCGCGAGCCTTGCGATTTCTCGCACGGCCACCTCGGCGGCCTCCTCGTCGGGTGCGCCGCGCCAGTGAAACGCGGCGATCGCTTCCTTGTCCTCGCCGCGGATGCGCAGTCGCTGGTGCTCGGCCGTCAGCGCCCGCGCCGCGAAGGCGCGCACGCGAGCGGACCAGGCGGCGAGCTCGGGGTCGACCTCGGGACGCGTCGAGCGCGGGCGCAGCAGCTCGCCGCCGTGGTTGCCGACGTACGCGAGCGTGCCGATCGCGACGATCTGGCGCGCGGTCGCGGCGCGGCGGCCGCTGACGCAGCCGACGACGCCGTAGCGCTTGCCGATCTCGATCAGCAGCGTGCGCGTGGCCTCGGGGACATGGGCGTCGGCAGCGTGGCGAACGATCGGCGCGAGCGTGCCGTCGATGTCGAGTAGAACCGCGCCGCGATCCGGGTCCGAGCGGATCGGCTCGAGCGCCTCCACGAGCGTTGCAGCGGGGGACACGACGTCTAGTATGGCGCGCATGGTGACTGACCAGTTGGCTCGCAAGCGTGCTTGCTGAAGGGCGGTCCGAGAGGTCCTCCAACCGGTCGCTGAAGCTGATGGCGATCGGCACCGCAGCCGGCCTGTTCAGCGGTCTGTTCGGCGTCGGTGGGGGCAGCGTGATCGTGCCGCTGCTCGTCCTCTGGCTCGGCTACGAGGAGCGCTCGGCGACCGCGACGTCGCTCGCGGCGATCGTCTTCATCGCGGCCTTCGCGGCCGGCACGCAGGGCCTGTACGGCAACGTGCACGTGCTCGACGCGCTGCTCGTCGGCGTGCCGGCGGTCGGCGGCGTGCTGTTCGGCACGTGGTTGCAGCAGCGCGTGGACAACCGCTCGATCTCACTGCTGTTCGCCGCCGTGCTCGTCGCCAGCGCCGTCGAGCTGGTGCTGCGGTGATCGGCGCGATCGCGATCGGCGTGGCCGGCGGAATCGTCGCCGGGATGCTCGGCGTCGGCGGCGGCGTGCTGTTCGTGCCCGGTCTGGTGATCTTCCTGAACCTCAGCCAGCACCAGGCCGAGGCGACGTCGCTGCTGGCGATCATCCCGGTGGCGATCGTCGGCACCTACAACCAGGATCGCTACGGCAACGTGCGCCGCAACGACGCCCTGCTGCTCGGCCTGCTGTCACTGGCCGGCGCGGCCGGCGGCGTGGCGCTGGCGAACGCACTGTCGGGCCGGGTCCTGCGCGACGCGTTCGCCGCGCTGATCGTGATCGTCGCCGGACAGTTCGTGCGCCGGGCCCTCGCACGGCCCGCCTAGCGAATGGTCTAGACTCAGACGAGCACATGGGACTCGACAATCCCCTGCACATCGCATTCCTCGTAGTGATCCTGCTACTGATCTTCGGCGCCAAGCGCCTGCCGGAGATCGGGCGCTCGCTCGGCAGCGGCATGCGCGAGTTCAAGAGCTCGGTCACCGGCGAGTCGAACTCACAGCACACGGCGCTCCCGGCCGCCCAGCAGCCCCCCGCGCAAGCGCCCGTGGCGCCGCCCGCGCCGGTCGCCCAGCCCGCCGCACCGCCGGCCGCCGCGCCTCCAGCGCCCGCACCGCCGGTCGAGCACCAGTAGCAACACTCCTGGCGCCGTCGCAATCGGCCGCTCAGCCCCAATCGGCCGCTCAGCCCTTGTGCAGGATCGGTCCTGAGGCGATCGCCTCGAAGGCCGCGCCGGGGACGCTCTTGAGCTGGTCGAGGTCTTCGTCGTGCCAATGCGCGTCCGACGCGCCGCTGATGTACCACGAGGAGCCGTTGTCGGCGACGATCAGACCGTAGCGCTTGAGCGCGCGCAGGATTACCAGCGCCTGGCCGCGGTAGGGAGTGAGGGCGAAGCTCGCCTTCAGGCGCAGGCGCAGGCCCATCGGCGGCAGGCTGGGGTCGGGGCTGCTGGATGCGAGATGCGTCGCCGGGTGGATGTAACCCCGCTGCGTGCGCGCGACGGTCACGCGCAAGGCGTGATCGATCCGCCCGGCGTGCACCTCCGGGTAGCGAGCGAGCAGCGGCAGGATCGGCAGCCCGGCGGCGTCCGCCGAGGTCCAGCCTTCGGGGCGCAGCGCGTTGCTGCGCAGGTTGAACACCGCTCCCGAGCCCGCTTCCCAGCCGGCCCCGACGCGGCGCGCCGAGTACAGCTCATACAGCTTGCACGCGTGCGTCTGCAGGACGAGCACGTGCCGGTCGCCTTCTTCGCCCGCTCCCTCGACAGGCGCGGTGAGCGGGACGGGATACGGTCCCGGCTCGGATTCGCTGCCGTATTCGCTGAACTTGATCGGCACGCGCGCCTGGTGGGGGCCGACGACGACGTACGGGATGCCGTAGCTGGGGTTGGTGCCGAAGTCGGCGTGGAGGTGCAGGGTCGCGCCGATCGAGGCGATGTAGCTGGCCGAGCGCGGGTCGAGCGGCGCCCGCGAGATGTCGCGGTTGAGCGCGTTGTTCGCCGGAAGCATCGGGCAGCCGTACTCCTGGGGGCCCGCGACCTTGGCGTGCGGGGGCGACGCGGCGGCCGCGAGCGATGCCAGGCCCGACGCAGCCGAAACGAGCGCGATTGTCGCCGCAAGCGTCGCGCGCCGGCGCGACCGGGTCCTCGGGCGACCGGTCATCGCAGCAACAGTAGGCGCTTGCCGGGACGTTTGCGGGCGGTGTGGACGAGCAGACGATGGGCGCGAAGATCAGCGCTGGAGCGTGACGCGCGTGCTCTTCGGCCTGCCGCCGCCGGCGGTAAAGCGAACGTTCGCCCACACCTTGCTCTTCTTGCGCGCTTTCACCAGCTTGCGTCCAATTGCGTAGCCGGCGCGCGTCAGCTTGGCTCGCCGTAAGGCTCGAGCACGCTTGGGCGCGCCTCCTCGAGCAGGCCGGCGCCGCAGTGCCAGCAGAAGGAGGCGCCGCGACTGTGCACGGCGCCGCACGAGCGGCACTGGCCGTGCACGCCCGCCTCGGCCGTGGCCAGCAGGCGCTGGACCTCTCCGAGCTGCGCGTCGGCCTGCTGCAGCTCCGACGCGCGGCGGGCGAGCACGTCAAGCCGGTAGTGGTCGCGGATCGCCATCTCGTACGTCAGGCCGCCGAGGTCCCACGTCAGCTCGGCGACGCGCTCGGCGAGCTCGTAGCGGCGGCGGCGCAGCTCGGCCATCGAGCCGTTGAGCGCCGGCTGGACGTTGGCCAGGCCGCCGACCGGGACGACCACGGCGGTCGGCTGCCCGCCGCCGCTCACGGGCGGCTGGCTCGACGAGGAGTTGCCGTTGAGCGAGTCCATCGTGCCGTCAGCCGGTTTCGATCGGCTGGGCCCCGAGCGAGTTGATTTCTTCCTGATGCTGTTTGCCGCTCGAGTTGGTCAGTTTTTTGATCTTCGCCGGAGCGACTTTGACCGGTTTCGGCGGCGGCGCTTTTTCGACCTTCGTTTCTTTTGCTTCGGCCTTTGCTTCTTCGGCTTGCGCCTTCGCGTTGGATTTCGCTGCGGTCGGCGTCGTGCTCGTCGTGCTTGTCGGGGCCGGCGTCGTCGCTGCGGCCGGCGCGGCCGCCAGGCTGGACAGGCCCTTGACTTCCACTACCTGCTTGGCCGGGGTCTTGTTGCCCTGGCTGACCCAATGCCCGACGAGCAGGCCGACGATCAGGCACAGCACGAGCACGGCGAGCAGGCCGAGCAGCCCCGAGTTGCGCCGCAGCCAGCCGTTGGCCCCGCGGGCCTCGCCGACGGGAACGTACCCGGCGGGGCTCATCTCGATCGTCGGCGCGGCGGCGCCCGGCGCCCCTGGCTGGCCCTGCAGCACGTCCAGGAAGGCCAGGCGCACCGGTGAGGCCGGCTCGCCGCAGGACAGGCAGTAGCGCTGGTCGGCGACGAGCGCCGCGCCGCAGTTCGCGCACGTGGCGCCGCCCCGCTCGGATGCAACCGGCACCAGGCTCATTTCAGCCCCCCGCTCGCAGCGGCGGCGCCCGGAAGCGCGGTCAGCTCGATCTTCGCGCCCGTCGCATCACCGACGAGTGGGACGTCGAAGGGGGCCCGAGCGCTTGCGTGGACGGAAACCGATGCGACCACCGCGCGGCCCGCCGCCACGACCTTTCCGCCGCGCACGGCGACGGCGAACACGGGCACGCTGCTCTGCGCCTTGCCGGTGTGATTTGCGACCACGCCGCTGACCGTCGTGGTGCCGGCCTGCGCGGCTACGTGCGTCGCCGTCGCCGACAGCGCCGCCGATCGCCCGTTGGGCTGTGCGCGCTTGCCGGTGCCCACGCTCACCTTCGCGGCGGACGCGGCCACGGTCGTGAGCACCTCGTCGTCGACCCACCACACGCTGGAGTGCGGGCGCAGCAGCGTGATGTGCGACAGCAGCACTTCGGCGCCGGTCGCGTTGGAGTACACGACCTTCCCGCCGACACCCGTCACCTTCACCAGCAACGGCACTTCCTGCTGTGCGCGCGAGGAGGTGGAGGTCAGCTTGACGGCGACGGCCTTGCGTCCACCGCCGCTCACCAGCGTGACATCCGATACGCGCACGTCGTGGTTGGCTCCGCCGAGCTTCAGCGTGCTCGTGACTTCCGCCGCACCGCCTTCACGAGCGATCTTCGCGCTTTCGGACTCGGTGCTCTCGCACGCCGACGCAGTCACAGCCAGGGCTCCACAGCCGACCACGACGAGCGCCCGCTTCAGGACTCCGGGCCGCATGACGGCACCGGGTGGTGACGCGCGATCATCCGAACGCACCTCGGACATAGTCGCGCGTGCGCGTTGCGCGCGGCTGGGCGAAGACGTCCGCCGTGGTCCCGTACTCGACGAGGTCGCCGAGGTACATGAACGCGACCTTGTCGGCCACGCGATGGGCCTGCGCAAGGTTGTGCGTGACGACGACGACTGCCAGATCGCGACGCAGCTCGCCGATCAGCTTCTCGATCGTCGCCGTGGAGATCGGGTCAAGCGCGCTGCACGGCTCGTCCATCAGCAGCACCTCCGGGCGCGGCGCGATCGCGCGCGCGATGCAAAGCCGCTGCTGCTGTCCGCCGGACAGACGCAGCGCCGGGCGGTCGAGGTCGTCGCCGACCTCCTCGTACAGACCGGCGCGCTTGAGCGCGTCGATCACCAGCGGTTCGAGCTCGCGCCTGCGCGGGCGCTTGCGCGACTGTTCGCGCAGCGCGAAGGCGACGTTGTCGAAGATCGACATCGGAAACGGGTTGGGCTGCTGGAAGACCATCGCCACCCGCGCGCGCAGCGTCGTGTCGGCCATCTCGTGGATGTCCTCGCCGTCGAGCAGAACGCTGCCCGCGCGCGAGGCGCTCGGGGTCAGCTCGGTGAGGCGGTTGAGCGTGCGCAGCAGCGTCGTCTTGCCACAGCCCGACGGTCCGATCAGCGCCAGCACCTCGCCCTGGTGGATCGACAGCGAAACCGACTTGACGGCTTTCTTGGCGCCGTAGTCGATGCTCAAGTCCTCCAGGCGCAACCGCTCGGGCCCCGTCGAGGAGGCGGCGCGCAAGGCCTCGCGCTGCTGTGGCGGCAGCACCGGCTCGGGCGCGCGGTCGACGACGATCGTGCGCACCGGCGGCACGGCCGGCGAGGCAGGCGCAACGGTCGGCGAGGGCGCCGAGGCAGGCGGCACGGCCGGCGGGGGCGCCGCGACGGGCGCCACCGGCGGAGGCGCGGGCGCGGCTCTCACCGAGGGTGCGGGCACCGGTGCGATGCGCGGCTTGTCAGGGCGTGGCTCGTCGCTCTGGCTCATCGGCTTGTCCACGCGGTCGAGCAGCATCTCGTCCGGGCTCATCGAGCACCTTCTCCACCGAAGTTGTCGAACACCTTACGCATAGAACCGATCAGGTTAGCGGTGTTTTCGCCGGTTGTAAAGGAGTGCATCGGCGTCGCGTCGACGCGAATCGCCGGTTGGCGTGGGTGGGTGCGCTCGCCGGTCATACGACGGCCCCGGCGACCGTCATGCCGGTGGCGTCCGCGCTGGAGCGCCCGATGCGATCGACGATCAGGTTCAGGCCGAGCACGAACAGCAGCAGCACGAACGCCGCCGCATAGGCCTTCTGCGGGGCCGCGCCTTCGCCCGCCGGCGAGTTTCCGTAGACGTAGCTCGTCAGCGTCGACCCGGTCCCCCGCAGCAGGCCGATGCCGGGGACCGAGCCCTGCGGGTCAAGGCGCAGCGTTTCGCCGAGCAGCAGCACGATGATCGCCGTGTCGCCGATGATCCGGCTGATGCCGAGCGTCACGCCGGTGGCGATGTTCGAGCGCACGCTCGGCAGCAGCACGCGGCGGATCGTCGCGATGCGCGTCTTGCCGAGCGCGAACGCCGCCTCGCGCATGTGCGCCGGCACCGCCTGCAGGCCGTCGCGCGTCGCCGTGAACATCGGCGGCAGCGCGATCAGCGACATCATCGCGCCGGCGGCGATGAACGATTTGCCGAACACCCCGCCGCCGGACGCCTTGAACGAGAAGGGCGCGAAGAGGCCGAGCTGGAAGATCGACAGGCCGAACAGCGCGATCACGATGTCCGGCGTCCCGGCGACCATCTCGATGCTCGACTCGACCACGCGCGCCAGCCACGTCGGGCGTCCGTACTCGGCGATCCAGATCGCGCCGCCGACGGCCAGTGGCACCGCGAGCACGATCCCGATGACCGTCAGCAGGGCTGTTCCGATCAACGGGTCCAAGAAGCCGCCCGTTCCACTCTGCGACGTGCTCAGCGCCGGCCGCTGCACGAGCAGGCTCGGGCGCAGGTACTGGATCCCGCGATAGCCCATGTACACGACGATCGCTCCGGCGATCAGGCACAGGCCGATGCCGGCGCCCCACGCAGCCGCGAGCGCCAGGCGATCGCGCCAGCGCCACGTCATCGGCGACGAGCGCCTGCCGCGTCCCGTCTTCATCGGCGGCCCCGACGACGGTGGCGGCGACGGCGCCCACTGCTGCAGCCCCGTGCTCATCCGCGCACCTGCGACTCGCACAGCGGGAACCCCGTGCTCATCCGCGCACCTGGAACTTGCGCAGCGGCAGCTTGATCAGGTAGCCGGCGATCGACAGCACGAACGCCGAGAACAGCAGCAGCAGCGCCCACGCGTACAGCGCCGAGCCGAGCGCCGGCGCGCCGATCCCTTCGTGGTAGTCGACGATGCCCGACGCGAGCGTGCGCAGCGGCTCGAAGAAGAACACCAGCCCGTCGATCGGCTTCGGCGAGAAGGCGCGCGAGCCGGAGACCATCGAGATCATGATCGCCTCGCCCAGCGCACGCGCCGTCGCGAGCACCGCCGCGGCGACGATCGCCGGGCGCGCGGCGCGCAGCGTGACCGCGAGCATCGCGCGCAGCGGGTTTACGCCGAGCGCGACCGCTCCCTCACGCCACGAGCTCGGCACCGACACGAGCGCCTCGCAGATCAGCGCGACCATGATCGGCGTGATCATCACCGTGAGGATCACCACCGTGACCGACAGCCCCGCGCCCGTCAGCAGCACCACGTTCTGCACCGACTGCTTCTCGGCGCCGGAGATCACGTGGTTGCCGACGAACGGCACGAGCACGAGGATCCCGATCAGCCCGTAGATCACCGACGGCACCGACGCGAGCAGGCGGATCACCGGGATCGCCAGGCGCCGCAGCCGCGCCGGCGCGAGCTCGACGATGAAGATCGAGGAGAAGATCGCGATCGCCAGCGCCAGCACGACCGCCACCACCGTCGTCAGCAGCGTGCCGTAGACGAGCGGCCACGCGCGCAGGTGATACGCCGACGGCGGCGGGTGCTGCGTCGTGTTCTGCATGTTCGCCAGCTGCCTGCCCAGATCGCCGCCCGACCCCAGCCAGCTCAGTCCGTTGTGCTCGAAGATCGGCCACGCGTGGATGCCCACGAACACGACCATCGCCACGACGAGCGCGCACACCAGCAACGACACCGCGCCGAGCGTACGCTCGGCGCGGTGGTCGGGCCATGGACGGGACAGGCGCTCCAGCACCGCTGCTCAGCTCAGCTGATCGGCAGCCACTGCGTGGAGATGATCTTCTTCGCAGCGGCCGCTTTCTCGATCCAGCCGATGAACGCCGAGGAGGCGCCCGTCGCCTTGCCTTTGGTCACCTCGTAGAAGCGCGCCGTGCCCGAGTACGAACCGCCCTGCACAGTCGACTTGTTGCAGGCGACGCCGTTGAGGCCGACCGCGTTCACGGTGCCCTTGTCCGACTGGTAGTTGGACACGAAGCCGATCGAGTTCGGGTCGCTTTCGACCTTCTGGCGCATCAGCCCCTCAGACGGTTCTTCGGCGGCGATCGTCGAGACTTTTTTGCCTGCCAGCAGCAGCGTCTGGAAGTTCGTCAGCACTCCGGCCACCGACGTGCGGCTGATCAGGTCGACCGTCCCGCTCGCCGTCGCGCCCGGGACAGCGCTCCAGCTGCGGGATTTACCGGTGAACAGGGCGATCACCTGCGACTGCGTCAGGTTCGGGACCGGATTTGACTTGTTCGTGATCACGCAGATGCCGTACTTGGCGATCGGGTAGAAGACCAGCCCGGCGGGGTCCGCGGCGAGCGGGTCGCGCGAGACGTCGCCGATCGACACGCGTCCGGCGGCAACGTCGTTGACACCGATCTGCGCACCACCCTGGGTGATTTTGAACTTCACTTTTTTCGGGTGCGTCTTGACGTACTTCTGCGCGAGCAGCGAGACCAGCGGGTAGGAGGCCGTGGCGCCACTGATCGTGATCGTCGTGATCGCGGAGGCGGCCGCGGGCGCCGCGACCCCCAGCACGCCAGCCACCGCGAAGGCCAGGGATAGACGGCGGATTCGGCTCATTGAAGAAGGGCTCCGTTTCTGAGGATTGACAAATAGTTGACAACGTAAGGCGGCGAACATATCATAATCCCCATTGTTCCGATCAGGATAAGCTACTTTATCCGCAACTAGACGGGGATGGCGCGGTTAACCCGCTCGAGCTCTCGGAAGTTGCGGCGCCTTTACAACTCATGGAGAACTCCCCCCAAAGCCCCACGGCCTCCGCCGGCACCGCCGCGCCAGCCCCTCCTGCGGCGAGCACGGCTCGCCGCGAGGGCAGGCCGCGCCTGCCCTCGGCGCGCGCCGGCGCGGTGCTCGCCACCGTCATGCTCGGCACCGGCATCGCCGTCGGCGCGGCGATCGGGCCCGCGCCGGAAACGTCGCTCGCCGGCAGCGCCGGCATCGTGCAGAAGCTGCCCGCGCTGATCGCCGCCGTGACCGCGCATGGCCAGTCGCAGGCTGCGTCGGCCGCGGCCACGACGCCGGCGCCGCCGCCCGCGATCACGCCGCAGGCCACCCCCGCCGCCGGCGCTGCGCCCACGACCGCCGCCGCGAGCGCGCCCGCGCAGACGACGACGCCCGCGGCGACCGCTCCGGCCGAATCGGAAACGTCACCGTCGAAGACGACGAAGCCGGCGAGCACGTCCAACGTCCCTCCGATCACCAGCGTCTGGCTGATCCAGCTGTCCGGCGTCTCCTTCGGCGAAGCGCTCGCCAACCCCGCCGCGGCCCCGTACATCTCCGGCCAGCTGCTGCCCAAGGGCACATACCTGCCCGCCTGGTCCGCGCTCAGCGCCAGCGGCTTCGCCAGCGACGCCGCGCTCGTCGAACACCGTGCCGCCCTCGGCACGATGCCGCCCCTGCTGCACTCGATCGTCCAGCCCCCCTGCCCCGAAGGCGCCGCCGGTGCGGCCTGCGCGGCCGGGACGCCCGGCAGCCTGACCGCCGCCGATCAGTTTCTGCAGGCGACGCTCGCGACGATCACCGCCACGACCACGTACTCCGAACACGGCCTCGTCGTCGTCACCTTCGCGACCGTAACCGACCCCACGGCCGCCGAACTGCCCGCCGGCGCCTCGACGGCGACGCTCGCCTCCCAGCCGCCCGCCGGCGCCGTCCTGCTGTCGACCTTCGCCAAGGCCGGATCGCGGTCGACCGCGACGTTCAACCCGACTTCACCAAAGCAGAGCCTCGAAAAGCTTCTGCACTGACACACCGATCCACGTCCCCATCAACAACGAACGGAGACCACCGTTGCACGCATCACATTTCGCCCACCGAATGGCCACATGGTGGCTGGCCGCGATAGTGGGCGTTGCCCTGCTGCTCGCGAGTCCGGCTCTCAGCCAGGCCGAAGAATCCAACCCCAACAACTACAACTGTCTCGGCAGCACGGCCGCCGGTCAGCCGGAAGCGGGGAGTGATGAACAGCAGGTTCAGTACACCTTCTACTGCAACGGACCGATCACCGGCTACCAGGTGCAGTCGCAGATTCCCGTGACAGGGGTGTCCAGCCCGCCGGAGGTCACCGACCTGAACAAGACCGCCCTGCGCGACACGTTCTCCTGCTCGGGTGAATTGCCGGGCTGGGCGGCGAACTGCGTCGGCTCTGCGAAAGCCGGCTACGAGATCATCACAGGGCAGTTCGCCATCGGCAGGAAGCTGTGCACCGAGCCGCGCGTCGACCCGCTGCTCACAGTCACCTACGCATATCTCGAAAAAGGCGTGATCACGCAGGCGATCTCCGGCCCCTACGACCTCGGGCGCCCGAAAGACTGCAAGCCCGACGCCTACTCGGGCTTCAACCGCTTCAACCCCAAACCGCTGACGACGAAAAAGCCGGCGAAGAAGGGCAAGAAGCACTCCAGCAAGAAGCAGGCCGCCACCAAGAAGAAATAGCGCGCCGAGCGCTGGACGTGAGGCGGTGCCGCGCCGTGCGCGGCGCCGCCTCTACGCTTCGCCGGTGCGCCACCGCCCCAGCATCCTCGCCCGCGCCCACTTCACGTGGCCCGCGCGCGGCGCCGGTCTCCCCGCCGTCCTCGCCGCCTTGTCGCTCGCCGCATGCGGCTCCTCCGGCAGCGGCTCCAGCGCCTCGAGCAAGACCGCGAAGTCGACCGCCACGGGCTCGGCCTCGGCCGAGACGCCGGCGCTGTGCACCGCCGTCGGGGCGGCGACGCTCGGCGAAGTCGGCCAACGCATCTACCGCCAGGCCGCCGCCGGCCGCGGCGTCGCAGAGGCCGTCGGCCGCGTCACGCGCTCACCCGCACTCGCCTCGGCGATCTCCTCCGGCGACGCCGCCGCGACTCGCACGGCGCTGAACGGCCTGCTGGCAAACCAGATCGCCCGTATCGACATCGTCAAACGCGGCCGCGTCTTCGCCAGCGCCGGAACGGGTCCGGCGATCGCTCCCGTGCGCGGCGCCATCGCCGGCACCGACGCGAGCTTCGTGCTCTCCGTGCAGGCCGACGACAGCTACCTCAAAGTCGCGCGGCAGGTGACCGGCGCGGAGATCCTGCTGCTCTCCGGTCCCACATCCGGCTCCCCCGGCGCCCGCCGGCTCGCCGGAACGATCGCCGGACCGCAACCCGCACGAATACCCACGCGCGGCACGCTCGAATATAAAAAGAGGAAGTACGCGACGTTCTCCCTCGCAGGCTCGGTCTATCCCTCGGGATCGCTGCGCATCGTCCTGCTCGTCCCGCACAGCGCCATCCGCTGCGCCGGCTCTGCCGCGCAGACGCACGTCGCGACCCTCGGCCACGTCGGCGAACTGATCTACCAGGAGGAGGCCGGCAGCCCCTACGTGCAAGCAACGCTGCGCCACATCGAAGCCGATCCAGGCTTTCAGCGCGCTGTCGCCACGCGCGACCTCGCCGCCACGCGCGCCGCAATCGTCGGCTTCTTCGCCGCGCACATCCACGTCGTGCGCGTGCGCGTGTACGTCTCGCAGCCCAGCGGCGCCCAGCGCTTCTTCTACGACCTCGGCGGCCCCTACGTGCTC
This sequence comes from Solirubrobacteraceae bacterium, assembly GCA_017882375.1. GTDB lineage: Bacteria > Actinomycetota > Thermoleophilia > Solirubrobacterales > Solirubrobacteraceae > Palsa-744. Next base: position 63,997 of record JADGPP010000003.1, read on the forward strand.
GCCCCCGTGCACGGCACGCTGCGCAGCGCCGGCAAGGTAGTCGCGCACTTCTCCTTCGCCATCCAGGACGACGCCGGCTACATGAAGCTCGCGCACCGCTTCACCGGTGCCGACGTGCTCATGCGCACCGGCGCAAAGCAGGTCATCGGCACGCTCGACCCCGGCCCCGCGAGCGTCCCCGACCGCGGGACCGTGTCCTACCGCGCCAGCGACTACCAGGCCTACTCCTTCATCGGCGAAGCCTTCCCCTCCGGCCCGCTGCGCATCTCACTGCTCGTCGCCCAGCGCTGAGGCCGGCTACAGCAGGCTGTTGGTCATGCGTTCGACCTCGGCGATCGACGTCACGCCTTCGCGCACCTTGTCCAGGCCGTCCTCGCGCAGGCGGCGCATGCCTTCGCGCACCGCCACCGTGACCATCACGTCGACAGACGCACGCTCGAGGATCAGCGCGCGAATGTGCTCTGAGACCGTCATCACCTCGTACACGCCCACGCGGCCGCGGTAGCCCGAGCCGCCGCAGCGCGAGCAGCCGACGGCCTCGAACGGTTCGGCGCCCCTCAGTCCGTGCTCGGCAAGCACCGTCTCGGAGACCTTCAAAGGCCTCTTGCAGTGTTTGCACAGCACGCGCACGAGGCGCTGGGCGACGATGCAGTCGACCGCCGAGGAGACCAGAAACGGCTCGATGCCCATGTCGATCAGGCGCCCCAGCGCGCTCGGCGCGTCGCGCGTGTGCAGCGTCGTCAGCACCAGGTGGCCGGTCAGCGCAGCCTCGATCGAGATGTGCGCAGTCTCCGCGTCGCGGATCTCGCCGACCATGATCACGTCTGGGTCCGCGCGCAGCATCGAGCGCAGGCCGACGTCGAACGTCACGCCCGCCTTCGGCGCGATCTGCATCTGCTTGATCCCCGCGATCCGCTGCTCGACCGGGTCCTCGATCGTCAGGATGCTGCGCTCGCCGTCGTTGAGGTCGTTCAGCGCCGCGTACAGAGTCGTCGACTTGCCCGAGCCCGTCGGGCCGGTCACCAGCACCGCGCCGTTTGGCTTGTTGATCGCCGCGCTGAACGGCTTGAGCGTGTGCGCCGGCATCCCCAAGGACTCCAGCCCGGCGATCACCGTGCCCTTGTCCAGCACGCGCAGCACCACGCCCTCTCCGTAGACCAGCGGCAGCGTGACCACGCGGATGTCCACGCGGCGCCCGTCGACCGTCAGCGCGAAGCGGCCGTCCTGCGGCACGCGCTTCTCTGAGATGTCCAGGTCGGCCATGATCTTGATGCGCGAGACCACGCCCATCGCCATCTTGCGCTTGACCGTCGCCGCCGGCGACAGCACGCCGTCGACGCGGAACAGCACCTGCGTGTCGCCCTCTTCCGGGTTGATGTGAATGTCCGAGGCGCCCTGCTGGATCGCCTGCGCGACGATCGAGTGCACGAGCTTGATGATCGGCGCGTCGCTGTCGGCCTCGTCGACGCGCAGGTCCTCCTCTTCGTCGGCTTCCGCGTCGCCGTCGATGATGTCTTCGATCGAGTCGTCCATCCGCGCCATGCGCGCCACCAGCAGGTTCAGGTCCTCGACCGACGCCGCCACCGGCCTGACGCGGCGGCCGGTCATCATCGCCACGTCGTCGATCGTCAGCACGTTCGTCGGGTCCGCCATCGCCAGCAGCAGCGTGTCGTCCTCGGCGAAGCCGATCGGCACCGCCTGATAACGCTTGGACGCTTCCGCGTTCAGCAGCGCCACCGCGCCCATGTCCAGGTCGTAGATCGCCAGGTCGACGTAGTCCAGGCCGAAGCGCTCGGCCACCACGCGCGCGAGCTGGTCGTGGCGCAGCACGCCCTGCTCGACCAGCACCAGCCCCGTCGGGCGGCCCTGCATCCGCGCCTGCTCCACCGCGTCGTCGACCGTCTCGCGGTCGGCGAAGCCGAGATCGACGACCACTTCGCCGATCATCCGCGTCGAGCGCCCCGTGCGATGGGGCGGGTACAGACCGGTGCCGTTGCCGACCGGCTCGCTGCTGGTCTGCTCTGTCGCGTCGGCCGTAGCCGACTCGGCCGTCGGCGCGCCGATGTCGCTCATATCTCCTACATCGGCAGCGATGCGGCGCCGCTTGACTGCGTGTTCTCGGGGGTGCCCAGGGGGGCTCACGCCAGCCAAGCAAATCGCGACTTCGCTAGGGAGTGTCGCCTGTCGGCCTGTCGACCAGACATAGTCCGTTGAGCTGCAGCCAGTGGCGCTCGCGGTCATCGTCGCGACCTTGGTAGGCGCGAGCGAGCCCAAGCATGAGGAACGCCCCCACGCCGCGTCTGAGCCGCAACCTGACGCTCTGCACGACCCGATCCCTGATCGTCTTCTGGTCCTCTGCGTAGAAACGTATGTCCGTCACCGAGACATACGCCTGAGGATCGACGTCATCGATCTTGAGCCGCAGCTTTCCGTAGCGGTCGACTTCGAGCTCGGGGCGTTTGCGCGCTCGGACGACCGCCAGCGAGCGGTCTCCGCACCCTCGTTCGACGGCGTAGTTCCAGCGCAAGCGTTCGAGCGCGGGGCCGAAAGCGCTCGAGATATCCGGTGAGCTGACCATTTCGAGCAGCGCCAAGAACTCGTCACCATCCATGTCCTCGACGAGGCGAGCACATGCGGTCCTGAACCTGTGGTCCTCGGTCTCCGGCGGCGTGGGGGCCGGCTGAGTCGCTCCGAGCTCGACCACCGCTCCCATCCTGAACGGCCCACCCTCCTCGCGCAGTAGATCCCGCGTGATCGGATCGCTGGCAGGCGTCGTCGGCCGCACATGCTCGAACGACTCGATGTCCACGCCCGCGACGCAAATACGCGGCGCACCCATCCTCGTGACGTGGTTGGCGACGATCCGCATCGCTCACAAATGCACGGGATGTACATCGGGCCATCGGCCAGCCAGGTACTCGCAGACCAAGCGCCGATGGCAGTGCTCAGCCGTGGCCTCACTGCACAGGAGAGCGGTGGGCGTACGAAAGTCAGAGATCGAGAGTCTGCTCTCGATCTCGCGACTCGCCATCAACTCGAGGAACTGCGCTTCGTAGGCCGACCAGTCCCCTTTGCGCTTCTTGTACTCGTCGAGCAGCCCTTGCGTTGGAGCGAGCAGTGGCTCGTGTTCGTAGGTGGCCCCGATCAGCTCCTGCAGGAAGTACGGGAGGTCCTTGGCCTTGGCGAAGCCGGCCAATTGCGACGTGTTATTCAGGCGCACATCGAGCAGCCGCGTGACACCTGCATCAGCTAGGCGCTTGAAGAAACGCTCAGCCGTCGTCTGTGTGAAACCGATTGAGTAGATCTCCACGGTGTCTGCTCATCCTCCAAGAGTGTGCATTGTGCATCGTCGGACAGCGCCACGGAACGCTCCGTGCGAATAGTCCCATCTGGAAGAATATGCCGAAGTTCGACTCCTCGGTCGGTTAGGACCTTTCCAACCAGCAGCCGCCGGTGGCAGTGCTGCGGGTCTCCCTCGCTGCAGAGCAGTGCGATCCGGTGGCGCCGTGCACCGGCAATGAGGCGCTCTATCGCAGCCTCGAAAGCCTTCTCTTCGGACATCGGGCCGTAGAGGGCGTGGCCGTCCGCGTCGTAGTGCTCGTCTCGCGTCGGACGGCCTCCGAGCTCCTCTCCGAGGAACAGATAGCCCACGCCCCGCCGAGCCATCGCGGCCTCGAGCTCATCCCGATTGAAATGTGGCGCGAAGCGCGAGTAGGGGAACGACCGCACATCTACGAGGAACTCGATCTGCCCACTTGAAACGAGCTGCGCAAAGTCATCGAACTCGTGGTTGGAGTGGCCGACCGTCCAGATAGCAAGACGCGAAGACATCGTTCTCGTCATGGTAAGGCCCTAGAGCCCACCCTCAAAGGCCCCCTTGACCTGCGCGTCGAGTGCGTTCAGGCGATACAGCGCCAGCGCCTCGGCCGAGGCCAAGCGCTGGCCGGAGGCCGCCTCCGCGCCGTGGTGCAGCAGCACGCAGTGCTCGAGCGCCAGGCGGCGCTCGCCCTCCAAGATCGTCGGCATGTGGCCTGCGAGCACGCGCATTCCCAGCTCGATGTGCCCCAGCAGGCGTCCTTCTGGGCTGCGCGCGATCTCCGCGCCGTAGGTGAACTCGCGCGTCTTGCCGATGTCGTGCACGATCGCCGCGCTCAGCAGCATGTCGCGATCCAGGCGCGGGTGCAGCGTGCACAGCTCCAGCGCCAGCGTCGCCACGGCCACCGTGTGCTCCAGCAAGCCGCCGAGGTACGCGTGGTGGACCCCCGGGCGCGGGCGCGGGCGACTAGACGGCGCCGAGCACGGTGCGACGCGCAGCTGCGCGCGAAGCTCGCCGTCGCCCAGCATGTTCGCCAGCAACAGCTTCAGCGGCGCGTCGAACACCTCGCGCGCGAGGTGTTCGAGGAAGCCCTCCAGCTCGTCCAGGTCGCGGTAGGCCGTCGGCAGAAACCGCGCCGGGTCGGCCTGCTCGCCCTCGGCGCGCGCGATCGACTGAACGGCGATCTGCAGCGCGTCGCGGAAGCGCTCGGCACGCCCCTGCACGCGCACGAGCTCGCCGCGCTCGAAGCGCCCCGCGAGCACGTCGGCGTCGCGAAAGGCCCGCCCGAGGATCGTGCCCGTGCTGTCCGACAGCTCGATGTTCAGATACGGCGTCCCCGCGCGCGAGATCTGGCGCTCCTTGCGCGTGCACGCGAACACGCCGTCGACCTCCTGCTGGTCGCGCAGAGTCGCGATGCTCTGGGCGATCTCGCTCGGCGGAGTCGTGGCGGAAGCCATCGGCCCATGATGTACGGTGGTTCGGATGCAGCCGCTCATCTGGGATCGCCGTCCGGACGGCCTGAGGGCCCCCGCGATGGTCTGCGCGTTTCAAGGCTGGAACGACGCCGGAGACGCCGCCTCCAGCGCCGTCTCCTTCCTCGCCTCCTCGCTCGACGCGCGCCGCTTCGCGCGCATCGACTCCGAGGAGTTCTACGACTTCCAGGCCAACCGGCCCAGCGTGCAGTTCAACGACGACAACGAGCGCGAGATCGTCTGGCCGACCGTCGAGGTCTTCGAGGCCTCCGCGCCGCGCGCGCCGCGCGACCTCGTGCTCGTGCAGGGCGTCGAGCCCTCGCTGCGCTGGCGCGCATTCAGCGCGCACATCGTCGACCTCGCCGAAGCGCTCGGCGTGCAGGTCGTCGTCTCACTCGGCGCGCTGCTCGGCGACGTGCCCCACACGCGGCCCGTCGCCATGTCCGGGCACGCCTCAGACCCCTCGCTGATGGAGCGCCTGGGCATGCAGGGCTCGACCTATGAGGGGCCGACCGGCATCGTCGGCGTGTTGCACAACGCCTGCGTGCAGGCCGGCCTGCCGTCGGCGAGCCTGTGGGCGGGCGTACCGCACTACGTCGCCGCCGCCGCCAACCCCAAGGCCGCGCTCGCGCTCGTGCGCCGCGTCGAAGGCCTGATCGGCGTGTCCGTCGACGTCTCCGAGCTGGAGTCCGCCGCCGCCGACTACGAGCGTCAGGTCGGACTGGCCGTGCAGAGCGACCCCGAGATCCAGGCGTTCGTCGAACGCCTCGAGCAGGCCGCCGAAAGCGACGAGGAGGTCTCCACCGACGACGTTCCCTCCGGCGACATGCTCGCGCGCGAATTCCAGCGCTTCCTGCGCCAGCGCGGACACGAGAGCAAGTAGCGCCGGCGCGCTACGCCTTCGCCGTGGCCCGGGCACGCGACGAATCGCGGCCGAAGCCGAGCGGCTACTTCTCGGCGACCGGGCAGACGATCCGGTAGTCGCAGATCGAGCACGCCGCGTGCGAGGGCGTCGGCTCGAACTCCTGCGCGAGGATGCCCTCGCCGACCTCCATCACGATGTCCGTCACCGACGCCGCGTCCTGCTCGCCGCGCGGCACCGGAACCTTCACGTCGTCGAGCACGTAGTAGTAGGCCTGGTGTGAGGACTCCAGGCCCCACGCCTCACGCGCCGCCAGCGCGTACAGCGAGAGCTGCACGTCGTCCTTCAGCTGCTCGGCCGTCTTCGCGCGCGAGGTCTTGTAGTCGATCAGCTCGTATTCCTCGCCCCCGTCCGCGCCGATCACGCGGTCGACGCGGTCGACGCGCCCGCGCAGGTGGTGCGGTCCGAGGCGGAAGGAGAAGGAGCGCTCGAACCACACGGGCTCTGAGTCCTGTCCGTGCAGGCGCCCGTGGTAGCGCGTCAGCGCCGTCGTGGCCAGCCCGCGCAGTTCGTTCTCGCGCTGGGAGTCGCCGAAGCCCGCTTTGCGCCAGCCCGAGTCCAGCAGCTCCAGCAGCTGCGAGAGCGTCTCGCCGCCGTCTGAGTGGAAGCGCTCGAGCACCGTGTGCACGGCGATGCCGAAGCGCTGGTGCAGCGTCTGCTCGGTCGGGATGCGCAGGACGCGCGCGAACTTGTAGCGCAGCGGACAGCTGCGATAGGTCTCGATGTCCGACGCCGACAGCGCCAGGCCGACGCCCTTGCGCGGCAGGAATGGCCCCAGCGAGTGCTCGTCGCGCTTGCCGATCGGCTCGCCGATCTTCGATCGCTCCTCGCCGTCGCCCGCGAGCGTCTCGTCGAGCGTCGAGGTCTGCAGGATCTCGCGCTGCGTCGGCGTCGTCGCCGACAGCAGACGCGCGTTTATGTCCGCCAGCGCCTCGGCGATGTCCTGGCCCGCCGGGCGCTGCAGCAGCGCGGCCAGCTTGAGCAGCTCCAGGTAGCGCACCACGCCGTGGGAGATGTCCAGTTCGGTGTCCAGGCGCAGCTCGCCCAGGCGCCCGCCGATGCGCCCGACGCTCTCCAGCACCTCTTCGCGCATCAGCTGGAAGGTCGCCTCCAGCCGGTCGTCCGGCGACGGCCGATCCTCCGGCGTGTCTCCGACCAACGGCGCGGCCGGCGCGGGCGCCGGGTCTTCGGCGGCGCCACCCGCGGCGCGCATCACCGGCGCGGCGGTCGCCAGGTGGCGGGCCAGCTCGCGCGGGGTCGCCCCCGGCTGCGCACGCACGAACTCGGCGGCGAGATCGCGCAGCCCCTGCAGGCTCGCCTGCTGCTCAGCGGCGTCCTCGGGCGCCAGCAGCGCACGGCCGGGCGCGCCGAGCAACTCGATCAGCTCGACCACGAACGCGTCCGGCGCCCGCCCCTCCAACGCACCGGCGGCGCTGCGATGCAGCGCCGCGAAGCGCGCGATTCGTTCGCGCGCCTCCGGCGGGACCTGCGGGGACTCCGTCGCCGCCGTCAACCCCGCGACCAGATCGAGCTTGCGCCGGCGTGCGACCTGGATCACGCGCGCGAGGTGAGCCTGGCGCAACTCGATCGGCGGGCGCGCGAGCGCCCGCACGACCGCCGCCGCATCCTGCGGATCGACCAGCAGGCGCACCCACGCCAGCACGTCGCGCACCTCCGCCCGGCGCAGGAACGCCACGTCGCGCGGCGCGCCGCCACCGATCGTCTCGGCGGCAGGCTCGGTCGCGGTGCGAAAGGCGGGCACCATCCAAGGATACGAGCGTGCGGGGAGACGCGACAGTGCGCGGCGCGGGACGCAGCTCGGGGCCGACTGTGGGTCGGCTCTGGGTCGGCTCGGGGCCGGCCTCGGGTCCGCTCGGGGCCGGAGGCGGCGGGGGTGTGGAGGTCCTTTTGCACGCAGCGTGCGCGGTGGTATCTACAACAAGCGCGGCTAACGAGGCTTTGTGTGTGCTTTTGCGTGGAGCGTTCGCGTTCGTATATACAGGCTGGCCGATCCTGCGACGTCCGTAAATACCATGGCGCACGCTGCGTGCAAATGGAGGAAGGACCTCCCCGCCCCCCCTCGTGAACAAAGAGCAAGAGGAGCAAGGCCCTCCCCGCAGCCCTCTTCCCCGCAGCTCCCTTCTCCTTTTCCTTCTCTGCCCCAGCGGATCCTTATGGAGAGCTGAGCCGCCGTGGCTACGCTCTGTGTCAGTGGACACGATCGATTGGCGCGCAGCGCAGCGCATCGGCGAGCGGGTGGCGGGATCGCCGCCGTCGGGAGGCGTGCGAGCCGCGTCGGTGGAGCCGCGCGCATACGAGTTCGCGCGGCGCGTCAGCGACTACAGCGGCCTCGGCGTGCCCAGCGCGCTGCCGCCGCTTGAGGCCGTCGACCGGGCGACGTGGATCGCCGCGAACCTGCGGACGATGCGCCCGCTGCTGGGCGGGCTGAGCGAGCGCATCGGCGAGGGCACGGGCCCGCTGGCGGGACCGCTGCGGATGGCCTCGGGCTTTCTGCTCGGCGCGCAGGTGGGCGCGCTCACGGGCGTGCTCTCCCAGCGCGTGCTCGGCCAGTACGACCTGGCGCTGCTGGACGACGAGGTGACGCCGCGCCTGCTGCTGCTCGCGCCGAACCTGGCGATCGCCGCGCGCAACCTGTCGGTGAATCGCGACGAGCTGGTGCTGTGGGTGACGATCCACGAGATCACCCACGCCGTGCAGTTCACGGGCGCGCCGTGGCTGCGCGCGCACCTCGGCGGGATGCTCAAAGAGCTGATCGACGGTCTGCAGGTATCGATCGCCGGAGTCGGGGACAAGGACGCCGACGGAGGCAAGGACGGCGACGCGAACGGGCACGCGAAGGACGATGGAACGCCGGCGTGGCGGCGGATGCCCAAGCTGCCGGACCCGAGCGAGTTGCGCGAGATGGCCGAGCGCGCGCGCCGCGGCGAGCTCTTGCGCCTGACGCTCGGCGAGGACCGCTGGGCGCTGGTCGAGCGGATGCAGGCGGTGATGTCGCTGATCGAGGGCCACGCCGAGCATACGATGGACGCGGTCGGCGCCGAGGTGCTGCCGTCGCTGCCGGCGCTGCGCCGGGCGATGAACCGCCGGCGCGAGTCGCGCGGGCTGCCGTGGCGCGTGCTGGAGAAGCTTCTCGGCCTGGAGATGAAGCTGCGCCAGTACGAGGTCGGGCGGCGCTTCTGCGACGCCGTCGTCGCGCAGGGCGGCCCGCAGGCGCTCGCGCGCGTGTGGAGCGGACCGGAGCAGCTGCCGAGCTCGCAGGAGCTGAACGAGCCGGCGCTGTGGCTGGCACGAACGGACGTGCGTACGTTCCCGCAGGGCCGAACGCATGTTCCTCCTGTTACAAGCTAGCGGTTGTAAACATCCGTTACACACGGCGTGTTTGCGGCGTGGTAGCATCCGGTTGTAACAAACTTCGAGGACCGGGTTACAAACAGGTGTTCGATCCCGGGGAAACGGGTATCGAGGACCGACCGCAAACCCGCAGCCTCCTCGCACAGGCGAGGAAGAAGAGGAGAACCACTCCAGATGGCCACCGCGAAAACAACCTCCCCCCGCAGCACGAAATCGGCGAAAGCCGAAAAACCGGCTCGTAAAGCCGCCAGCGCCGGCCGCACGCCCAGCGCCACGCAGGCCAAAGCGTCGCACGCCAAGGGCGCGCGCACGCGTACACTGCACCAGACCGAGTCGGCCGTCCGTCAGGCCGAAACCGCCACGCGCGAGACCGCCGGCGTGTTCGGCAACTACGCTGAGCGCGCTGTGCTGATCCCGGTCGGCGCGGCACTCACGGCCCGCGACAAAGTGGTCTCCGGCGTCAGCGACACGATCTCCACGTACTCGACCTCGACCAAGGCCCAGGCCCAGATGCGTCGCTTCGAGCGCCGTGGCGCGACCGCGCGCAACCGCCTCGAGCGTGAGGTGCGCAAAGCGCGCGTCCGCGTCGAGCGCGATCTGCGCCAGCGCCGCCGCGAGATCGAGAAAACGGTCTCAGAGCTCGAAGAGAACGGCAACGACCTGGCCAACAAGGTGCCGGAGCTTGCCAACCGCGTGCAGGAGCGCGTTCTCAGCCTGGTCTAGGCAAACCAGCTTCCCCCGCCCGGCTCGGAGAGACCGGTAGCGGGAAAGTCTGTCGGCCTCATATCCCGCCGGCAGTAGTAGCACCCTCTCCTCCCTCGACTCGCGGGGCGGTCCCCATCGCCCCGCGAGTCATTTAAACGCCCGGCCTCCGGGCCTGTTGACGACGGACCTCCGGGCCTGTTGAGGCCCGGCCTCCGGCCTGTTGACGACGGGCCTCCGGCCTGCGGCCCCGCGTTTGGCACAATGACCCGCGATGCCCAACCGCGACGAGATCATGAAGGCGCTGGAGGTCGTGATCGACCCGGAGCTGCACCGCTCGATCGTCGAGCTGGACATGGTGCGCTCGATCGACGTGAGCGACAACGGCGTGGCCGACGTGACGGTGTCGCTGACGACGCCGGGGTGCCCGATCAAGGGCCACTTCCAGACGGCGGTCGCCGAGGCGGTGACGGGCCTTGACGGCATCACGCACTGCAACGTGTACTTCGACGTGCTGTCGGACACGCAGAAGCAGGCGCTGCAGCAGAAGCTCGGCCGCGGCAGCCTGCCCCAAGGCGCGCTGGCGCAGGTGTCGAACGTGATCTGCATCGGCTCGGGCAAGGGCGGCGTGGGCAAGTCGACGCTGACGGCCAACCTGGCCGCGGCGCTGGCGGGCGAAGGCAAGCGCGTGGGCGTGCTCGACGCGGACGTGTGGGGCTACTCGATCCCGCGCATGTACGGCCTGGGCTCGACGCGCCCGCCGGTGTCGGCGGAGCGCAAGATCATCCCGCTGGAGGCGCACGGCGTGAAGGTGATGTCGATCGGCTTCTTCGTCGAGGAGGACGCGGCGGTGGTGTGGCGCGGGCCGATGCTGCACAAGGCGCTCACGCAGTTCTTGCAGGACGTCGACTGGGGCGCGCTTGACTACCTGCTGGTCGACCTGCCGCCGGGCACGGGCGACGTGTCGATGACGCTCGCGCAGCTGCTGCCACAGGCGCAGTTCTTGATCGTCACGACGCCGCAGGCGACCGCGCAGAAGGTCGCGCGCCGCGCGGCGCAGATGGCCGACAAGGTGTCGCTGCAGATCGGCGGCGTGGTCGAGAACATGTCCTCGTTCACGACGCCCTCGGGCGAGCGCTTCACGATCTTCGGCGAGGGCGGCGGGCAGGAGCTGGCCGACGAACTGGACGTGCCACTGCTGGGCAAGGTGCCGCTGACGATGCCGCTGCGCGAGCACGCCGACAGCGGCGTGCCGCTGGTCATCGAGGACCCCGAGGACGCCGCCTCGCAGGCGATCCGCCAGGTCGCGCGCGGGCTTGTTGCGATGGCGCCGATGGCCCCGATGGCGCTGCCGGTGCTGCCCGTCATACAGGTCGGCACACCTCCCCCGGTCGCCGTCCCCGCATCCGCGGGCGAGCGAAAACCGGCGGGCATGTCGCTGCCGATGGCTTAGTCGGCGGTCGCAGGGCGCCGAGAGATATACCGCTGCAATCCTGCTCGATCGCTTGACAAGCGAAACCACTTTGGGAGGATCGTCTGACGATGTCCGCATCAGGGCAACAGCAGGAGGGAAAGCAAGCAGCAGCTGAGCAGGACGATGCGACGCCGAACGGCGTCGTGGAAATCGACGAGCGCCGGATCAAGATGGAGCGGCTGCGCGCGGAAGGGATCGACCCCTATCCGCACGTCAGCCTGCTGGGAGACCGCACGCTGATCAAGGACGTGCTGGCGGCGCACGACGCATCGGCGCTGGAGGCCGGCGAGCACAGCGAGCTGCGCCACCACGTGGCCGGGCGGGTGATCTCCAGGCGCGGGCACGGCAAGACGTCGTTCATCGACCTGCGCGACCTGTCGGGGTCGATCCAGCTGGTCGTGCGCGAGGACGCGCTGGGCAAGGAGCGCTTCGACCGCGTGATGGGCCTGGACATCGGCGACATCGTCGGCGTGCAGGGCTTCGTCTACGTCACCAAGCGCGGTCAGCTCGCGCTGGCGGTGCAGGAGTGCACGCTGCTGACAAAGACGCTGCGCCCGCCGCCGGACAAGCACCACGGGCTGGGCGACACGGGCACGCGCTACCGCTACCGCGAGCTGGACCTGATCGCCAACGACGACACGCGCAAACTGTTCGTGCAGCGTGCGCGGATCGTGGCGGCGATCCGCCAGTGGCTGGACGAACGCAACTTCGTCGAGGTGGAAACGCCGGCGCTGCAGTCGCTGGCGGGCGGCGCGGGCTCGCGCCCGTTCACGACCTACCACAACGCGCTGGACCGCGACCTGTACCTGCGCATCTCGGTCGAGCTGTTCCTCAACCGCTGCATCGTCGGCGGCCTGGAGAACGTCTATGACATGGGCAAGGTGTTTCGCAACGAGGGCATCTCGCACAAGCACAGCCCGGAGTTCACGATCATCGAGTTCATGTTCGCCTACGCCGACTACCACGACGTGGCGACGGCGACCGAAGAGATGTTCCGCGACGTCGCGCAGAAGGTGCTGGGGCGCACGACGGTGCAGCGAAACGGCGAGACGATCGACCTGGCCAAGCCGTGGCGGCGGATCACGATGCGCGAGGCGATGCTGGATGCGACGGGGATCGACTTCATGGACGAGAACAGGGAGGCGGCGACGCAGAAGATGCTCCAGGCGCTGGAGGAACGCGTGCACCCGGCGACGACGTGGGCCGAGCTCGTGCTGGCGGTGTACAGCAAGCTGATCGAGCCGACGATCAACCAGCCGACGCACGTGTTCGACTTCCCGCTGGAGCCGTTCCCGATCACCAAGCCGCACGCCGAGCACCCGGAGCTGGCCGAGCACTTCGACGCGGTGATCGGCGGCATCGAGATGGTCTCGGGCGACACCGAGCTCAACGACCCGGTCGACCAGTGGCAGCGCTTCGTCGACCAGCGCAAGCGGCGGATGGCCGACGAGGAGGACGTGCCGCACCCCAACGACGAGGAGTACGCGCGGGCGATCGAGTACGGCTACTCGCCGACGGCGGGCGGCGGCATGGGCGTGGACCGGCTGATCATGATCCTGACCGAACGCGAGACGCTGCGCGAGGTCATCCCGTTCCCGATCGTGCGGGACATCAAGTGACGCTCACGGGCGCAAAGGGTGGCGGGCGTTCCCATCGGGGCGGCGGCGGGACGGAGGCGCAATGAGCAAGCTAGATATTGATTTTGGATTGGTCGCGGAGTGCCGGGCCTCGGCGTCGCAGATCGCCGGTCAGGTCTCTGAGGAGATCGCGGGCAAGACGACCGTGTCGGTCGAGCGCACGATCACGCGCCTGCTCGGCGTCGACGGCGCCAACGAGCTCGAGGCGCCGCTGCCCAACGTGCTCGTCGACCACGTGCGCGACCACGGCGAGCTCGGCCGCGGCATCGCCTACTGGATCGGCAACGCGCTGCTGGCCGACCCCGACGCGACGCCGCAGACGATCGCCGAGGCGGTCGACCGCGGCGAGCTGGATCTGTGCGCGCTGGCGCGCGCGGGCGACGACGCGATCGGCATGCGCGCGATGCGCGAGTGCGAGCAGCGCATCGAGTGCATGAGCGCCGACATGCGCGAGCGCCGCGAGCTGCGCGATCGCCTGGGCGAGCACCCGCCGCCGCTGCGCTACGTGCTCACGGCGACGGGCAACGTCTACGAGGACGTCGTGCACGGCCTGGCCGTGGCGCAGGCCGGCGGCGACATCGTCGCGGTGATCCGCTCGACGGCGCAGAGCCTGCTCGACTACGTGCCGTTCGGCCCGACGACGGAGGGCTACGGCGGCACGTTCGCCACGCAGGCGAACTTCGCCATCATGCGCGAGGCGCTGGACGAGTGGTCTGCCAAGCACGGCCGCTACGTGCGCCTGTCGAGCTTCTGCTCGGGGCTGTGCATGCCGGAGATCGCCGCGATGGGGGCGATCGAGGGCTTTGACAACATGGTCAACGACGCGCTGTACGGGATCCTCTACCGCGACATCAACCCGGTGCGCGGGCTGATCGACCAGCGCGTGTCGCGGATGATCAACGGCTACTTCGGCGTGGTGATCAACACCGGCGAGGACAACTACCTGCGCACGGCCGACGCGATCGAGGCGGCGCCGTCGGTGACGGCGTCGCAGTTCATCAACCGCCAGCTGGCGCTGGACTCGGGCGTGCCCGACGCGCAGATCGCGCTGGGCGACGCGTATGAGATCGACACGCCGGTGGCAAACAGCCTGCTGCTGGAGTGGGCGCAGGCGCAGCTGACGCGCGAGCTGTTCCCCGACTGCCCGGTCAAGTACATGCCGCCGACGCGCCACATGGACGGCAACCTGTACCGCACGCACGCAACCGACTCGCTGTTCAACCTCGTCACGATCGCCACCGGGCAGGGCATCCAGACGATCGGCGTGCCGACGGAGGGGATCTTCACGCCGCACGTGCACGACCGCGTGATCGGCCTGGAAAACGTCAACTACGTGTTCAACGCGGCGCGCGACCTCGGCGAGGAGATCGAGTTCAAGCCGGGCGGGATCATCCAGACGCGCGCGCAGGAGGTGCTCGCCGGCGCGCACGCGCTGCTGGCGCAGATCGCCGAGAACGGCCTGTTCGCGGCACTGGGCGATGGCGTGTTCGGCGACGTCCCGCGCCAGATCGACGAGGGCCGTGGCACGGAGGGCATCGTCGAGGTCGACGACGGTTATCTGAACCCGGTCACGGAGTTGATGCGCGGGGCGACGAGCCATGCCTGATCGCGTCCGCGAGGGCGCATCGACGCGGGCTGGGCAAACCGGCGGCGGGGCGGCGAGCGATGCCTGAGCCGTCCACGCGCAAGCCAATCGATCTATCGAAGGTAAAGCCGTACGCCGACCACCTCGGCGACGGGATCGTGCAGATGAGCTTCACGCTGCCGGTGCCGTACGGGCTGGCCGCGCGCAAGGCCGCGCAGGAGCTGGCGGCGAAGATGGGCTTCGAGCATCCGGAGGTCGTGCACTACCAGGAGCTGACCGACGGCTACACGTACTTCGTGATGTTCGGCGAGGCGACGCAGACGGTCGACTACTCAACGCTGAGCGACGAGGGCTTCGATGTCGAGTACATGGGCGAGGATGAGATCGAAGCCTTCGCCAACCGCCGGATCGGCCGGCCGATCGTCGTCGTCGGCGCGGCGACGGGCACCGACACGCACAGCGTGGGCATCGACGCGATGCTCAACCTGAAGGGCTTTCACGGCCACCACGGCCTGGAGGGCTACAAGGCGTTTCAGACGCACAACCTCGGCAGCCAGGTGCCCAACAGCGTGCTCGTCTCGCGCGCGATCGACCTCGACGCCGACGCGATCCTCGTCTCGCAGACGGTCACGCAGCAGAACCTGCACATCGCCAACCTGACCGAGCTCGTGGAGATCGTCGAAGCGGAGGGCAGGCGCAAGCAGCTGATCCTCACGTGCGGCGGCCCGCGCGTGTCCAACGAGCTGGCCAAGGAGCTGGGCTTCGACGCGGGCTTCTCCAAGGGCACCTACCCGCACCACGTGGCGAGCTTCATCGTGCGCGAGCTGGCCGCGCGCATCGACCGCACGGATGGCTAGCGGCACGGCGCCACGGCTGAGCGACCTGCTCGCCGGCACGCGCGCGCTGGCGCTGGTGGGGCTGGCGAAGAACACGGGCAAGACCGAGACGCTCGCGGCAATCCTGCGCGAGCACGCGGCGGCCGGCCGGCTCGTCGGCGTGACGTCGATCGGGCGCGACGGCGAGGAGCACGACGTGATCGACGCGCGCATCGACAAGCCGCGCGTGCAGCTGCAGCAGGGCAGCCTCGTGGCGACGACCGGCGCACTGCTGCGCTCCAGCGGCGTGGCGCACGAGCGCCTCGTGCGGACGGGCGTGCGCACGCCACTCGGCGAAGTCGTGCTCGCGCGGCTGTCGCAGCCGGGCACGGTGGAAGTCGCCGGCCCGAGCGCCGCGGCGGACCTGCGCGCCGTCTCCGACGCGATGCTCGAGCTCGGCGCCGAGCAGGTGCTGATCGACGGCGCGATCGACCGCCGCGCGGCATCCTCGCCGGCCGTCGCCGACGGCCTGGTGATGGCCACGGGGGCGATTCTCGGGCAAGACATCGAAGCGGTCGTGGCGACGACGAGCGACGCAGTCGACCTCGTCCGGCTGCCGATCGCCGACGGCGTTGCGGCCGACCACGCCGAGCCGCCTGAGAACGGTGCGGCGCCCTCAGGCGACGGCGCCCCCCGCGACGGCGGGGAGCAAATCACGCTGGATCGACGCCTGGTGCTGAACGCCGAGCCGGCGGAGATCGCCGCATTGCTGCGCGAGCACCCGCAGACGGGCACGTTCGTCGTCGACGGCGCGCTGGGCGAGCGCTTCCTCGAGGGCCTGCTGGCCGCGCGCAGCGAGCGCGCCGGGCGCGAGCTGAGGATCGTCGCGGGCGACCCGACGAAGGTGTTCCTGTCGCGTCGCGGCCCGCGCTGGTATACGCGTCAGGGCGTGTCGATCGAGGTGCTGCGGACGATCGAGCTGAAGGCGATCACGGTCAACCCGGTGGCGCCGCAGTCACATCGCTTTGACTCGCAGATGCTGCGCGAGCTGATCGAGGCGGCCGTCGCAGACGTGCCGGTCCTCGACGTGCTCGATGCCTCCTACTTGGCGTTGGCGAAGTAGTCGGCGTTGAGCTGCGTGAACTTCTGCCACTCGTCGGGAAGCTGGTCCTCCGCGAAACAGGCGTCCACCGGGCAGGCCTCGACGCAGGCGTCGCAGTCGATGCACTCCTCGGGGTCGATGTAGAGCATCTCCGCCGCGTCGTATCCGGGCTCGTCGGGCGTCGGGTGGATGCAGTCAACGGGACATACCTCGACACAGGAGTTGTCCTTGGTGCCAATGCATGGCTCGGCGATCACGTAGGCCATTCGCTCTTTCCTGTCGGGGGTTGCGGTGGTTCTTCGGGGTTCTTCGCAGTAGGACTTGCGGCGAGAGGCGCATTTTAGAGGTCTGCGCCGACCCGGCCGAGCCCCATCGTAGTCGTCTCCGCTAGGTTTGCTCGATGCTGCTGCTCACCGGCGCAACCGGCCTGGTCGGCTCTGCGCTGCTGCGGCGTCTGGTCGCCGAAGGCGCGCAGGTGCGCTGCCTGGTGCGCGACCCGCGCAGGCTGGGCGCGCAGCGCGTGCGCGTGCAGATCGCGCTGGGCGACCTGACCGACCCGCCGTCGTTTCGCAACGCGCTGCGCGGCGTGCGCACGGTCGTGCACCTGGCCGCGTCGATCCGCGACCAGCCGCAGGGCTCGATCGAGGAGCTCAACGGGATCGCCACGTGGCGGATGGTGCAGGCGGCGGAGAAGGCCGGCGTCGAGCGCTTCGTGTTCTTCTCGGTGCTCGGCGCGTCGATCCACCACCGCGCACGCTTCTTTCGCGCGAAGGCGCTGGCCGAGCAGGCGGTCGAGGAGGCCGGCCTGGACTCGATCGTGTTCGCGCCGTCGATCGTCTACGCCCCGGGCGACCCGTGGCTGACGGTGCTGGAGCGCCTGGCGCTGCTGCCGGTGATGCCGGTGTCCGGCCGCGGGCGCGCGCTGTATCAGCCGATCTGGGCGGAGGACGTGGCCGACTGCGTGATGGCGGCGCTGCGCGAGCCCGACGGCGAGCGGCGCACAGAGCCCCGTCGGGAGGCAGACCGTCGCGAGGCGGACCGGCGCGCGTCCGGCCACCCCGGTCGCTACGAGCTGGCCGGTCCGGAGACGCTCAGCCACAACGACATCGTGCGCGTCGTGCTCGGGTCGTTGAACCGCAGGCGGCCGCTCGTGCACGTGCCCACGCCGATCGTCTCGCGCTCGCTGCGGCTGCTCGAGCGGGTGGCTGGGCCGAACGCGTTTGCGACGTGGGACGAGGCGGAGCTGATGGAGGTGCCGATGGTCTCCGCGCGGGGGGCGGCGGATGTGGAGGGGTTGGGGGTGGAGCCGGCGCGGATGGCGGCGGTGCTGGGGGTGGGGTGAGGGCGGGGGGCCGTCTAGGATCGGGTGGGAGAGGCTCCGTGAGGGCCAACTGAGGACAAGCCTCGATTGCGGCCCAGATGTGCCTCCGAGGAACGAACTAAAGAATCGCGACGCGCTGATGAACGTCGCGCCAGCGCCGGTCGAACGTCCACACCGCATCGGCGTCGAGCATCTCGGCGACGACCAGCGCGATTGCGTCAGGCAGGCTGAGGCCGCGGTGATGGGCCTTCAGCGCTGCAGCGTCGTTGGCGATGGCGGCGCTGACAGGGATCGTCTCGCAGCCGTCTGCGAAGTCTCGGGCCGCCGCTAGCGCCTTGCCGCCCACGCGAGCAGGCCCGACGAGGATCTCCGCCCTCGTCGTGGCCGCGAGCACGAGCTCGTCATCGCTTGCGCCGGCGAGCGCGTCCACCGCCGCATCGTGGTGTGCGTCGTCGGCCGAAAGTGCGGCGATTGCGACGCTCGCGTCGAGAACGATCAGCCGCGCCACTGGGCGCGGAGCTCATCGAGGTAGCCGGAGGGGTAGGCGGAGCTGTCGAGCTTGCCCGTCGCCGCGAGCAGCCGAGCGCGCCGCTGGGCGCGCTCCTGCTGATCTGCGGGTGCGCCGAGCAGCTCGTGACGGACCGCCGTGCGAATCAGCTCAGCCTCGCTGGTGCCGCGCTCCTTCGCCGCTTGCTTGATCCCCTGATGGAGCTCGTCTGGCAGGTAGATCGTCGTCTTTACCACGGGTGAAATGTACCACACATGACGTATGGCATCGGGGGCGGCTACAGCTTCTGGATGTGGCACTGGAGTTGCGGTCGCAGAGGCTCTTGGCCTAGCGGGCTTGATCGGGCTGGGTGCCAGAGCACGAAGCGAACCGCCCACGCGACCGCACACGACGCCATGATCAACAGCGCACGCCCTCGATCGCTTCGGGGCCGGCTTAGCTCCAGCAGCAGGTGTGGCTTATTGGAGGTTGTATACTAAACTCCAGCAAGGAGAGCCCATGTCGGAGCTTTTGAATCGCCACTGGCAGAGCCAGGTAGCAGGCAGCGGTGTATCGCGTCGAGACCGACGGTCCTGCGACTACACGGCCTATCTGCCAGATCCACTGGTAGCTCGTCGGTTTGTGCTCGAGGGGGAAGTGGCCGCCGATGTTGCCGATGCTGAAGCTGCGATCACCCGGCTGAACGCCGAGGCGACGGCCCTAGTCGACACGGAGGCGCTTGCGCGGATTCTGCTGCGCGCGGAGTCTGTGGCCTCTTCGCGCATTGAGGGTTTGCAGATCGGTGGGCGACGTCTCCTGCACGCCGAGGCTGTCCGATCGACGCGCGAGCGATCGTCTGACGTGCCGGCCTCGGAGGTGCTCGCGAACATCGACGCAATGCTCTACGGCGTCGAGCGGATCGGATTCGAGGACGAGATCACAGCGGACGTGCTCTTGGAAATCCATCGGCGTCTGCTTGCCGGCACGCGTCTGGAGCCCCGTGGAGGCAGCTTCAGGGAGGTACAGAACTGGATCGGTGGCAGCGACTACAACCCATCCTCCGCGGATTACGTCCCTCCGCCACACGAGTTCGTCGCGGATCTCGTGGACGACCTCTGCGCCTTCTGCAACACCGATGACCTTCCGGCGGTCGCACATGCAGCAATCGCCCACGCGCAGTTCGAGACCATCCACCCCTTCGTCGACGGCAACGGCCGCACGGGCCGTGCGATCATCCACCTCGTGCTGCGTCGCAGGGGGCTCGCTCTGCGCGTCCTGCCACCCGTGTCGCTCGTGCTCGCAACATTGGCACGGGACTACGTCGGCGGACTCATGGCGTCGCGATACTTAGGGTCAGCAAGCTCGCCCGAGGCGATCAACGGCGTGAACACTTGGATAGCGACCTTTGCCGGCGCCTGCGTCCGCTCAGTCGCCGACGCGACGGCGTTCGAGTCGCGAGCGGCGGGTCTGGAAAAGCAATGGCGCGAGCGCGTCGGTCGCGTCCGCGCCGACTCCGCGACCGACCTCCTGCTTCACCGACTTCCAGGTGCCCCGGTGCTCACGGCCGAGAGCGCCGCTGCATTGCTTGGCCGCACCTTCAAGCCGGCCAACGAGGCAATCCAGCGCCTCGTTCAAGCGGGCATCCTGCGCCAGATCACTATCGGTCGTCGCAATCGCGCCTACGAGGCGCCGGAGATCATCGAGGCATTCGCAGACCTCGAGCGCCAGCTCGCAAGTCCCGCAGGCGACACGCTCACCTCGCCGCCCGGCCGTGCTGTGCCGCAGCGGCGGCAGCGACAGAAGAAGACTTAGAAGCGAGACACGATCGGCTGGCGGCGAGCGTCAGCTCGCTTCGTATGCTGCGCTGGCCAGCACACGAAGCTCATCGAGCTGGTCGGTCGCGCGCAGGGAATACTCGAGATCGCCCATGCCGAAGTGGCCGATGTCGGTCGTGTCACGCATCGTCTCGTCGTTCCATGGTTGCCATGCCTTGGGGTCCAAGCCCAGGTACGATGATGCGCTGCTTTTGGGTCTCGGCGGTAAAGAAGGACCGCTTCCCCCGAAAATAGCCGACGTATTGCTTGCGTACGCGACGCGACACATCTGGGCCGAGCGTGAAGGCGTACTTATCGAGCTCCTCGAAGAGCTCACGAATGAGTGCGCTCTTTCCGTCCAGGTGGTAATCGAGCTCATATTCCTGGCCCTTTGGCGGGGCAGACGGACCGACCACGGACTTCTTGCTCGTGCTCGGCGTAGGCGCGTCGCCGGTCTGCGCTGGAAGCTTGAAATCAAGGATGCGGGCGAGGCTGCGGCGGATGGCATCTGACTGGACGTTGGGTCCCTCCAAGCGGGAACCGATCGCCTTTATCAGCGTCTCAGGAGCATTGAGCGAGAGCGACTCGAGCGCCGCGCGGACGCGAGCGTCAGTGAAAACGCGCTCCCCGAAGCTGTCGAGTGCTCCAGCTTCGACAGCCTTACGGCTGATCAGAGCGAGCAGTTTCGCCTTCTCTGATGTCGAGTCCTTCTCTTCTGCGAGGTCGACTTCGAGCAGCAACTTGCGATCCATCGCGACCGGCTCGTTGGTCTTGTACACGGACCACCGAAGTCCGTTCGTCAAGACGCACCACAGCACGCCGTCATTGTTGGCGTAGTTGATGGCCTGGGCCATGAACTTCTTGTCGTCCAAGTTCTCGCCAAGGCTCTTGGCCTCTACGTAGATGCGCGGCGTGCCCGAAGGCTTGAGCGCGTAGTCGAGGAAGGTGCCGTCGTAGACCTTGACCTCGCGAACGACGCTGTCGATGTCCAGGGGATCCCAGCCGAGAGCCGACAGAAGGGGCTCTATAACGTGCGCCTTCGTGTTGGCCTCGTTCATGGCCGAGCTGGCTTTGAGCTTGT
The DNA here is from genome assembly GCA_017882375.1 of Solirubrobacteraceae bacterium. Lineage (GTDB taxonomy): Bacteria > Actinomycetota > Thermoleophilia > Solirubrobacterales > Solirubrobacteraceae > Palsa-744. The sequence goes on from JADGPP010000003.1 coordinate 85,097, forward strand.
CGACCGCTTGAAGAGCCTTCGGAATCGTTTCAGCCACCGTCATTGTGCCGATCCTAGTGCTGCGCGCTGCCGGATGCACAGCGCTATCGCTCTGCCGATCACCCACAGCTCCCTACGATCTCGCCGCAATCCAGGGCCCGCGCCATCCGGTGTGATCGCTCGGGCGTCCACGAGGGCTACAAAGGCTGTCGCACCCTCGGCCGATGGGGCGCCCGGCCCTCCGAGGACGTCGCCATCGCGCTTGGCCATCAGGACGGCGGCAACCTCGTTCGGCGCCTCTACGGGCACCGCGACAAGCACCGTGCGCTCGACCGCATCGTCGGCGCTTATGCGGCGCAAGCGAGCGAGAGCCATCCCAAGCCGCGCGGAACATTGGCGGCAAGCCCGACCCAGCAAAGGCTCTTCTGAGGCGCTAGTTATGTCAGACACAAGTGCTAACCTAGACATCGTTGAGCTGCGATTTGCACGCTCAGTCGAGGATCGACGTGGGCGCGATCTAGAGGTCATGGCTATCCAGCTTGCGAGCCAAGAGCAGCTCGTCATCCATGCCATGCCCATGCGAAACAAGTACAGAAAGCGGTATGAGGAGATCGGAAAATGACCGAGACGTTCAGAACGGCATCTGGCCAGGTCCTCACGGAAGAGGACATCGAGGCGCTGGCCGATGAGGCCGAGCGCGGCTATGACCTGAGCAAGGCCAAGAAGGTGACCGTAGGTCGGCCGTCGCTTGGTCCTACGGGCGTCTCCCCACGCGTCCAGATCCGAGTGGATCCTGAGCTCGCCGCGGCGCTTAAGACGCGCGCCAAAGTCGAGCACCGCTCGGTTAGCGACATCGCTCGCACTGCGCTGCGCGAATACGTCGAGCGGGCCGCCTGAGCAACATACCCTTTTTTGTCGGCGCTGGCGAGCCGTCTGATATGGTCGCGTATAGTTCTGGAAGGCCGTAAGATTCTGACTGGTGGGCCTTTGGGCGCGCGCAAACCGTGTGCTGGGACGATGCTGGCATGCGATTAGGCGTTGCCCATGGCGAACACGAGAACCGTAAGCGTCTATCTCCTACGGCAGTCGGTCGGCGGCGCTGAGGACGCCCTGACAGTCGACCTTGGCGACCTCGACGAGTACCGAGTTCCGGCGATCGGAGATCAGGCAAGACTTTACGTCAATCGATCGCTCCCGAAAACGCCTGCTTGGGCTTCGCTCTTCGACGGTGCGACGGAACCGTCCCTCGAACTGTCTCGCCCTAGCTTTTCGGCAATTCTGTTCGTAGCGGCATCTGACCGACTATTCGCGCTCACCTTTGGAGGCGGGAAGCCGGGACGATCATCGGATACCCGACCCCGCCAGGAGCAGCTCTTCTAATGCCCGGAACGCAAGCCGTCTACTACCGAGAGCAAGATAGTTCCCAGCCGGTCAACGAGTTCATCGACCAGCTCGACGAGCGCAAGCAAGCGGCGCTCGACCTTCAGATCGACCGGCTCAATGATCAGCCGCCGCCTGCGCCGCCGCTGCCATTTCCCCACTCGAGCCAAGTTAGAGGCCCACTTCGCGAGTTGCGCTGCCACTTCGGCCCAGAGCTATATCGCGTCCTCTATCGGCGGTCGGGCAACCTGATCGTGCTCCTACACATGCTGCGCAAGGACAAAGGCAAGCTTCCGGAGGCGGACATTGCCATCGCCGAGGCGCGCTGGGTCGATTTCAGGCGGAGAATGGACGCTGAGCAGCGCAAGCCACCACGTGCAGCGGGTCGCGATGCGCCATAGCCGACTTCGCAATAATGCTAAACTAGGCCAAGATTCGACCCGAGCGTGAGGCGAGATCGATGCCCAAGATGACCACGAAGCCGGTTGCAAAGCCACCCAAGAGCAAGAAGCCCGTTTCGCCAATCGGGTCTACCCACCGGGCAGGTAGTCACCGCCGCGCCCGAAACAGCCCCGCCTACCGTGAGGAGCTCCAGCGTCTCGCTCCGTACGAGGGGCTCGCCCGCATCGTGATCGCTCGCCGCCAGGCGCTTGACCTCACTCAGCAGGAGCTGGCCGAGCGCGTGGGCACGAGCCACTCGGTGATCTCTCGAATCGAGAGCGGCCAGCACCCGACGAGCGTGACAACGCTCCGCCGGCTCGCCGCCGCCTTCGAGACTCATCTCGTGGTGGGGTTCAGCGATGAGCCAGAGTCAATCGTTAGCCGCGAGCTCGTCGCGGTCTCCTGACGCCCACGAAACCGCACACGCTCCTGGCGAGGTCGCGCCGTAGAGCCAACCCCCACCATTCGCCCCGATCGGTTCGGGTGGACAGCGAGGTTGAGCGAACACCGGCGAATGCTTCAGAAGACGCTGAGGCCTGGCGGGGTGCTGTCGGTCTGTCCTCGCGGTTGACCCCGCTCGGAGCCGCGACGCCTCAGCAGGACGGGAGCTGAGGCGAAGAGCCTCCCTTCGTAGCCACCGCAAAGATCTCAAACTGCGTGTTCCTAGGCCGCCCAGCCTTCCCATTCCCCCGGTACAGCCCCGTCAACTCCATCCCCAAAGACGCATAGATCTTCTTGAGCTCATCCACCGAGTACAGCCGTTTGCGAAACGGAATCGGCTCGAACTTCTCAAACACCTCGTCGACCGGGATCGACGTCGTCGTCCCTTCCAGACACCGCGTCCGCCCGTTCCAGTGGTGATCGAGCAGTTCGATCCCGCCGTCGCCCTAGATGTAGGTCTTCATCGGCATGAAGTTTTCGGCGTGGAGAGCGTTGGCGATCTGCACGAGATGCCGACCCGGGGCGTAGGGCACGAGCGATCACCTCGAACGTGCGCATGTTGTCGTCCTCGCTCTCGAAATAGCCGATCGCGCCGTCGTTGAGGCTGAGCACGACATCGAACTCCGCGTCGAACTCCAGCTCGCGAAGGTCGGCCTGAACGAACTCCGTGTCCAGCGCCTGCTCTGCGGCGGTCGCCTCGGCGACGGCGACGTTCGCCTCCAGCAGCTCCACTCCGACGACCGAGAATCCTCGGCGCGTCAGCTCCAGCGCGTGCCTGCCCGTGCCGCAGCCGAGGTCGAGGATCCGCTCATCGCCGGCGGGCTGCAGGATTCTCAGCACGCGGTCGACTTCCGAGCCGGTCTTCTGCGCCCACGGCAGCTTGACCATCTCCGGCGGATACGCCCGCCGGTACCAGTCGTCTGGAACGTCGGGAGTGGACATGAGCCGATCGCGATGCGGCCCGACCACTCGACAAGCAACGTTTCTGTAATTGATGACCGTGTTTAGCCGACGCTGCGCGACTCGAGCACCGGCCGCCGCCCCGCCCAAGGCTGCGCCCCTTCCAGCTGCGTAGCAAGCGCCAGCAACTGCGCCTCCCCCGCGGGCCGTCCGATGATCTGCACGCCAAGCGGCAGCCCGTCCTCGCCCTCGTACAGCGGCAGCGAGATCCCCGGCTGCCCGCTCGCGTTGAACACGGGCGTGAACGGCGTGAACAGCCCCGACTGCCTGAACGTGGCCATCGGATCGGGCGCGTCGGTGTCGAGCGTCCCGAGCGGCAGCGGCCGCTGGGCGAGCGCGGGCGTCAGCAGCGCGTCGTAGGGCTCCAGGAAGGAGACGAGCCGGCGCGCGAACGCCTGCAGCGCGACGTCCGCGCCCATGTACTGGATCGCACCGAGTTTTCCGACCATCGAGAAGATCGCCCAGCTCATCGCCTCCATGTCCTCGGCCGTCGGCTCGCGCCCGGCGATGCGCCCGGAGTAGGCGATCGACAACGCGATGTGGCTGGAGAAGACGACGCCGAAGAGCTCGCGCACGGCGTCGTCCTGCCACGGCGGATCGGCCTCGTCGACCTCGTGCCCGAGCGAGCGCAGCAGCTCGGCCGCGTCGGCGACGGCGCGAGCGGCCATCGGATCGACCACTGCCTCGGGAACGGGCGGGAGCGTCGTGGCGGCGACCCGCAGCTTGGCCGGCGCGGCTGCCGCAGACACGGCGAAGGGCTCAGACGGCGGCGGTGCCCAGGTGGCATCGCCAGGCTCGTAGCCCGCGAGCACGTCGAGGATCGCCGCGGTGTCGGCGACCGTCCGCGTCAGCACGCCGTCGATCCCCAGTGACGAGTCGCCGAGCTCGGGTGCCGGCGAGATGCGCCCGCGCGCGGGCTTGAGCCCGACGAGGCCGCAGCAGGCCGCCGGGATGCGGATCGAGCCGCCGCCATCGTTGCCGTGAGCGACCGGCACGAGCCCCGCCGCCACGGCCGCGGCAGCGCCGCCGGAGGACCCGCCGGGCGTGCGTTCGAGGTCCCACGGATTGCGCGTAGGGCCGAAGATGCTTGCCTCGCTGACGGGCAGGATGCCGTACTCGGGCAGCGTGGTCGTGCCGACGATCACGAAGCCGGCATCGCGCAGCCGTCGCGTGATGTTGTGGTCGTAGGGGGCGACGTGCTCGGCCATCAGCGGGCAGCCGTAGGTGAGCCGCAGCCCTTTGACCGGCCGGTTGTTCTTGATCGCGATCGGCACTCCGGCAAACGGCCGGTCATCCCCCGCCGCGACCTCGTCGGCCGCCGCAAGCGCGCCCTCGGCGTCGACCTGCACGAACGCGTTGAGCATCGGGTTGAGCTCTTCGATGCGCTGCAGCGACGTCTGCACCAGCTCGCGCGAGGAGATATCGCCGGAGCGCACCATCGCCGCGAGCTCCCCAGCTCCTCGGAACATCAGATCGCTGTCGGTCACGTGTCCTCCTCGATGGCGACTCGCCGAGCCGGCGCCCGGCGTCTGCTGGTCTGGCAGCCTACTTGCACGTGCAATCGTGCGACGATATGTCCCTGCCCACAAGGCAGCTCACCCCGTCAAGCATCAAGCTCAGAAAGCGAGTGCCATGAGCGCGGTCACAGCACCAGAGGTCCAGTCGGGCCTCGAAGGAGTCGTCGCCTTCGCCACAGAGATAGCCGAGCCCGACAAAGAGGGTGGCGCGCTGCGCTACCGCGGCGTCGACATCGAAGACCTGGTCGGCCAGGTCCCCTACGAGCAGGTCTGGGGCTTGCTGGTGGACGGCCGCTTCAAACCCGGCCTGCCGCCGGCCGAACCGCACGCGCTGACGGTGCGTTCGGGCGACCACCGCGTGGACGTGCAGGCGGCGCTGGCGATGCTCGCGCCGGAGTGGGGCTTTGGGCAGCTGATCGACATCACCGACGAGGAGGCTCGCGACAACCTCGCGCGCGCCTCGGTGATGGCGCTTTCGTTCGTGGCGCAGTCCGCGCGCGAAGCCGGCCAGCCGCCGGTGCCGCAGGCGGAGATCGACCAGGGCAGGACGATCCCCGAGCGCTTCATGATCCGCTGGCGCGGCGAGGCCAACCCCGACCACGTCAAGGCGATCGACGCCTACTGGGTCTCGGCGGCCGAGCACGGTATGAACGCCTCGACCTTCACCGCGCGCGTGGTCGCCTCCACAGGCGCCGATGTCGCGGCGGCGCTGTCGGCCGCCGTCGGCGCGCTGTCGGGGCCGTTGCACGGCGGCGCGCCGTCGCGCGTGCTGCAGATGCTCGATGAGGTGGAAGAGATGGGCGACGCCGAGCGCTGGGTCTCCGACGCGCTGGACCGCGGCGATCGGCTGATGGGCTTCGGCCACCGCATCTACCGCGCCGAAGACCCGCGCGCGCGCGTCCTGCGCCGTACCTGCAGCGAACTGGGCTCGCCGCGATTCCAGGCCGCCGAGGCGCTGGAGAAAGCCGCGCTGGCGGAGTTGCACGCGCGCCGGCCCGACCGCGTGCTGGCGACGAACGTGGAGTTCTGGTCGGCGGTGATCCTCGACCTGGCAGAAGTCCCGCCCGACCTGTTCACGCCGATGTTCACGTGTGCGCGCGTGGCCGGATGGTCGGCGCACATCCTCGAGCAGAAGCGCGAGGCTAAGCTGATCCGCCCGACGGCGAAGTACGTCGGCGAGGGGCCGCGGCGGGTTGAGGCGGTCGGGTAGGGCCCGCTGGCCGGCTCGACCGTTTCAAATCGTCGCCCGCGGTTAGCGTCCGCTCGCCGCGGTCACTTGGCGAGTCTCCGGCTGACCGTGAGACGGATGCTGAAGCGGACGCTGAAGTCGAGCTCCGTGACGCGCCGTCGCGCTGCCGCCCGCGCGATGACGCGCTGCGTCCGGAGCTCGTTCAGCGCCGCGATCGCTACCGGCGCCGCGAGGACCAAGCCGAGGAGTTCAAGCACCGGCATGGCCCTACGCCCTTCCGCCGTTCAGTGGCATAACCTTGCAGACAATCGTCAGCATCACCGGATAGCCTACGCCGTGGGCCGCCTCGCCGCAACCCGTAGACGTTTCCCCTGCAAATCGCCACCTGATGCCACCCAAGAAATCCGCCGCGAACGTCGCGCTCGGGCTCGCCGCCCGGTCGCTCCGCATGGAACGTGGGCTCGCTCAGGAAGCATTCGCCGCGCGCGCCGGCATGGACCGCAGCAACTACGGTGCGATCGAGCGCGGCGAGTTCAACGTGAGCCTCGACACGATCGTCAAGATCGCCGCGGCACTCGAGATCTCTGCGGCGGCGCTGCTCGAGACCGCGCGGCTCTAAATGTAGGTCCCAGCGATCACCCCCGCGGCCCCAACCCCAGCAGCTCTTCCAAGAAGAATCGCGTCTTCGCGGGCGGTTCCTTGGAGGGCTACATGTCCTTGAGGAGATCGAGCGCGTCCTGCGCGCTGGCGGTCAGGCACGATCGAAGACCTCGCGCGCGATCAACACCCCGTGCCGGGCGAACGCAGCCGGCGTGTTGGCCAGCGTGTAGGCATCGAACTCAGGCCGGCTCGCAACGAACCACAACGGCTCGACGAAGCGGTCCGGTTGATCGACCCAGCCAGGTGCCGGGATTCCGCGCTCGGTCGCAAAGAACTCCGCCATGCCGGCGAGCGCTGCGTCAAAGCGCGGATCCCCCGTTGGGGCGGGCTCCTGGGCGATCAGCTCGATCGCGCCGGGTCGCGAGGACCCTCGAAAGTCGTCAGCGAACCCGAACAGCAGTCGCAACGCGTCCCGCTCGCCACCATCCTTGAGGTCCTGCTGAATCGTCTGTGCGAGCTCGGCCAGCGACGCCGTACCGCGGCGCATCCGCGGGCGGGCAATGACCTCGACGTCGTGGTCACACGCGCCGAGCAGGCGCGCGCGGGTGGTGAGGCTCGGCACCCGCGCGCCGGACTCATACGCCGCAACGGCCGGCTGCGCCGTGCCAGCCCGCTCAGCTACCTCCAACTGAGTGATGCCGGCGGCCTGGCGTGCGTTTCGAATCAGCTTGCGGAACTCCATGGAACGTTAGTATGTACGTTTTGATATTTATATATATATATATATTAATATGTGGTGCGCGTAGTCGGTCCTGGATGCGCGTCCTGCCGGCAAAGGATCTGTGCGATCCCGCTCGCGCACACTGGTATTCGGCGACCGCGAAGCCCCGGACAGCGAGGGATTCCAGACAGCAAGCGGACCGCAGAGGGCCGGAAACCGCTCAGCAAGCCAAGCCGAGCCGTTCGCTCCGACCACGCCCCTAGCCATCTCCTAGCCGCGGCCGCGCTTGGTCGCCTCCTGAGACCCGTCTTAGCAGCCGGCCTGGGTCCTGGATAGGCCAACTTAGCGCGTGCCTCTCAGCGTTTACGCTCCTATCGCCGCAGTCGTCAATAGGGTGCTTCGCTCACACCCTTAAGGGCCTTTAAGCAGGACCTGTGTGTCTGACCCTCACAGTCACTCTTGTGTCTCTCACTGCGCTCGCTTCGTTGCATGTTTCTGTCCAATTTCCCCTTGCCTGAGCCACATTTCGGCGTCTGTGCCACAAATCCCTGGCAGCGGCGCCCCGGTGCCTTGCGCCTTTCACTCGCGGCTGATTAGGATCGTCGAGACGGGTGGGCGAGTCGATCAGCCCAAGAGCAAGCCGCTGCGCAATCACGGAAAGACGAGCCACGAAGGAGTTTAGGACACGAAAGCACGATCGCCCGATTCGACGGGCACCAGTACCTTAATCGGTGAAAGGGCCGGTCTTAAACACCGGTAATCCGGGTTCGAGCCCCGGCTGGTGCATGGCATTGCCGATCACCCACCTCGACTGCCCATGACCATCAACCTGTTCGACTACTTCGAGGATCTCCGCGCACAGGGGGAGACGCCTGCTCCTTGGACGGCCAGGGCGCCACGCCGACCGCAGAACGCCTATGACCTGCAGCTCGTGCCACGCTCTCCGCAGTGGCAGAGCGATGCGGACTCGCTCGAGGCCCTGAAGCAGATCGAGGCGGAGTCCTGGGTGGACGAGGTGATCCGAGACGCCGACGTTGTCCGACTGCGTATCGCCGACAGCTGGATCGAGAAGACCGGAGCCGCCCTGGAGACTGGGGGCGGCTCGGAGGCGCCCCTGTCCGACCTTGCGCAGGGGCAACGCATCTCCGTCCAATTCTGGGATGCAAACGCAACAAAGGCCCTGCACGTCGGCCATCTGCGCAACCTCGCCATCGGCAACGCGCTCGCGGCAGCCCTCGCCCAGGCCGGCGCGCAGGTCGAGCGGCGCAGCCGGATCTCCGACATGGGTAGGGCGATGGGCGAGGCGATGGCAGGGGTGATGCAGAGCGGCCGAGGTGCCGAGGGCTGGGCCGACGGCGGTCGCAAGAGCGATCACTTCGTAGGCGACTGCTATGCCGACTATGTCGCCGCCGCGGGCGTCGTCGCCGTGAGCGACATGCCCGACCAGGCCGAGGATTCGCTGGCGCGCGAGGTGCACGTTCAGGACGACGCCGCCGACGGGCTGATCAAGCGCGTGCTGCATGGGGACCGCGACGCTCTCGAGCTCTGGTACAAGACGCGCACGTGGGTGATCGCCGGCCAGCGCAAGACGCTCGCCCGGCTCGGCATCGCCTTCGACCGCGTCCTGTTCGAGTCCGACTTCCTGCGCGAGACGGTCGAGTTGGCCGAGACCGGCCTGCGCAACGGCACGCTGCGCAGGCGAGCCGACGGCGTCGTCGTCTATGCCACCGGCCTGAAGGAGCTGGAGGAGATGCCGCTCGTGCGCGCCGACGGGCTGTCCACGCAGCACATGCGCTCACTGACATATGCGCTCACGGCACCGGAACTGGATGATGTGACGTCGCTGCAGGTCACCGGCACGGAGTGGGTGTCGCACCTTGCGAGCATCCGCAAACTCGCGCAGGAGCTGAGACCGGGACTGAATGGCGGCTTTCACCCCAACCGCAGTGTCTTCCACGGCATGGTCTCAAGCCAGAAGCGCGCAGTGACGTCGAGCGCCGGCGCACAGCTGATCGACGAGCTCACCGATTGGATCGACGCCGAAATCGACGCCGATCCCACCCGGCTCGAGGTGCGCCGAGCCCATCCCTTCCCCGAACATCTGGCCGCACAGGTCGCGCTGGGCTACTTCCTGCCTGAGCCCGCGACGCCGGACATCGACTTCGAACCGGACAAGCTGCTGTCGGAGAAAAGCCTCGGTTGGGACGTCGCGCGTGCCCAGGCGCGGCGCGGCACGTCCATGAGCACGCCCGCGGGCAAGCCCGCCGAGGATCCCGCATACCGCTTTGCAGTCGTGCAATCCGAGCTCTACCGCCGCCATCTGCGCCTCACCGTCGAGCGCTTCGACCTGCGTCCGCTCGCCCTGTACCTGCGCCACCTCGCGCGCTGGCACCTGGAGGGCGACCGAGGCGAACACGTAGAGCGCGTCGTGCAGACGCTGCTGGACCGCAGCGCGCGCGGACTCGGCTTGGAGGTCGTGGGATGAGCACGCTGCTCGTCGACAACTACGACTCTTACACGTACAACGTGTTCCACCTGCTTGCCGCCGTCTCAGGAGAGGAGCCGGTGGTCGTGCACAACGACGAAATATCCTGGAAGGCGCTGTCGAGCCAGGACTTCGACGCGATCGTGCTGTCGCCCGGCCCCGGCCGTCCACAGCGTTGGCACGACTTCGGCGTGTGCGCCGACATCCTGCGCCACTCGGAGATCCCAGTGCTCGGCATCTGCCTGGGACACCAGGGCATCGGCAACCTGATGAGCGGCGTCGTCGGCGCCGCGCCGATGGCGATGCACGGGCGCCTCAGCCGCGTGCGCCACGACGACAGCGGCCTGTTCGCGGGCATCCCGCAGGACTTCTCCGTCGTGCGCTACCACTCGCTCGCTGTCACCGGCTCACTCGGCGCCGAGGGCCGCGTCACCGCTTGGACCGAGGACGGGGTAGTGATGGGCATCGAACATCGCCGTCGTCCCCTGTGGGGAGTGCAGTTTCACCCCGAGTCCGTCGCGACCGAGCATGGGCGACGGATCATCGAGAACTTCTACGACCGTCTAGGCCATCGCGGGCGCCCGCGATCGCGTCGCGCGCATCCGCACGTGGCGCGGTCCGGGCGCCCACGCGCCCTCGGACCGCCGCAGTCCCCCTTGAAGCTGCACGTCCGCTCGATCGAGGGCGAACCATCCACCGAGCTGCTGTTCGAGCGGCTATTCGGCAACCTCGAGCACGCCTTCTGGCTTGACAGCGCCGACGCGCCGACGCGCCTGGCGCAGCACTCCTACCTCGGCACGAGCGCCGGTGCCGATCGCCGCGTGCTCGAATACGACGTCGTCGAGAAAACGGTGACAACGCATCGTGCCGGTCCGTCCACGAGCGAGCGGGGCTCGATCTTCGACGTGCTCGACCGCGAGCTCGCCGCCCGTTCCATCGAGGCTCCCGAGGCGCCCGCGAGCGGTCTCGCCGGCGGCTTCGTCGGCTATCTCGGATACGAGTGCAAGGCCGATTGCGGCTCGCCAAACACGCATCACTCCGATGTCCCCGACGCGCTGCTGATGCTCGCCAACCGGATCGTCGCGGTCGACCACGTCACCCATCGCACCGACTTGCTCGTACTCTGCCGCGAAGGGGATCGTGACGCAGAGCAATGGCTCGACGACGCGGAGGAGGCGGTGTGTGAACTCCTCCACGCACCGCCTCCTAAGAGCCGACAACCCGTGCGTGCGAGGGGGACGAGCGGTAGACCGACCGAGCACGTCAGCTTCACCTGCGGACGCGGGCGTGAGCAGTACCTGGCAGACATCGCGCGCTGCCAGGCCGCGCTCGCCGCCGGCGAGTCCTACGAGGTCTGCCTGACCGACCAGATCACGACGGACGCGAGCCCCGAGCCCTTTGAGCTCTATCGCGTGCTGCGACGCACCAACCCGGCGCCGTTCGCCGCCTACTTGAAGCTCGGCAAGCTCGCCGTACTCAGCTCCTCGCCCGAGCGCTTTCTGTCGGTCGACCGCGAGCGCCGCGTTCAGGCGCGCCCGATCAAGGGGACGACCTCGCGCTCGGACGATCTCGTCGAGGACGACGCGCAGCGCTTCGAGCTGACGCACGACGAGAAGACCTACGCTGAGCACCTGATGATCGTCGACCTGCTACGCAACGACCTCGGGCGAGTGTGCGAGGTCGACAGCGTCCGCGTTCCCGAGCTGATGGTCGTCGAGGACTACACGACCGTGCACCAGCTGATCTCAACCATCACCGGCGTGCTCGAGCGCGAGTGCACGCCCGTGCAGGGCGTGCGCGCGTGCTTCCCCGGCGGCTCGATGACCGGCGCGCCGAAGCTGCGCACGATGGACATCATCGATGAGACCGAGCGCGTCGCGCGTGGCGTCTACTCGGGTGCGATCGGCTATTTCGGGCTCGACGGCAGTGTCGATCTCAGCATCGTGATTCGCACGATCGTGATGCGCCCCGGCGCGACGACGATCGGCGCCGGCGGGGCGATCGTCATGCAGTCCGACCCCGAGGAGGAGTTCGAGGAGATCCTGCTCAAGGCGCGCGCGCCGATGGCGGCGATCGCGCAGGCTGTCACCGGCAGCGACTCCGAGCAGGCATGGAGCGTCCAGCTCGAGCCGCCGATCGAGAAGGCGCGGGCGGCATGAGCCGCTCGCGCCAGACCGGCGTGCAGTCGCCCGAGCAGAGCTGGATCGTCCACTGCGCCACGATTGAGGATCTGGCGGGGATTGTCGTCGCGGTGCAGGAGCTGCTGCTGGAGCTCGGCGGCACGCCGCCGTTCGCGCGTTCCCTCGAGGACGTTGCGCGCGAGCTGATCGACGATGGCGATGCCGGCACTGTCCTGGTCGCGCGCGCGGGCAGCGAGGTGGTCGGGGTGCTGGCCGCGAGCTGGCAGCTGGCGATGCACGTTCCTGGGCGCTACGCGCTGATTCAGGATCTCTGGGTACATGCGGCCTGGCGCAACCGGGCGATCGGCGCCGATCTGATCACTGGCCTGGTCGAGCTCGGGCGCGAGCAAGGGATCACTCGCATCGAGGTTGGGCTGCCGCGGGAGAGCTTTGCGAGCATCGAGGCGACCGAGCGGTTCTACCACGATCAGGACTTCCACATCCTCGGCCCACGAATGCGGCGGGTGCTGTCGTGAGCGGCCTCGAGCCCTTCCGCCTGCGCCTGGACGAGCTCGACGATCAGATCGTGCGGCTCCTCGGTCAGCGCTTTGCGACCTGCCGGGAGATCGCGATGTACAAGCGTGCGAACGAGATCCCGATGATGCAGCCCAACCGCGTAGTCGAGGTGCGCGAGCGCTACCTCTCGCGTGGCTCGGAAGCAGATGTCCCAGGCGACTTCACCGCGGCGCTGTTCGACCTGCTGATAGGCGCGACGTGCAAGATGGAGGACGAGTTGATCCACGCGCCGCAGGCCGCGCAGAGGGCAGCCTGATGACGCGACCGACATTCATCACGCTCGGGCCGGCTGGCACGTGCCACGAGAACGCGCTGCACCACTACCTGAGCTTTCAGGGTGTCACGCCTCACGAGGTGGTCCTGGTCGAAGACCTGCTCGGGGCGATCGGCCGCGTGCGCGAGGAGCCGAACACGTTCCTTGTGCAGTGCAGCGCGCACGTGCAGGTTCACCTCGTCACCGAGCGCTTCCACGAAGAGGTGTTCGTCGTCGACACCTTCATCTACCCCACCAAGGAGCTTGGGCTGCTGTTCCGCAAGGACGTCAGCAAGCACAAGAGCCTCGGCATCGTATCGGCCACGCGTGGCTATCTGGACCTTTCGCGCTTTGAGACGATCGTCGATCAGCCGTCGAAGCCAGTGGTCGCACAGAACCTACTCGCTCACAAATTCGATGCGGGACTGACTCACGTCCACCATGCCGACGAACATCCGGATGAGCTGACCGTAGTCGAGCACTACGGAGCCGTAGACACCACGTGGCTTGTCTACGGACGGCAAAAGCGCTTCGCGGGTGCAGTTATTGGGATGCGCGACCCCCAGCTGTTTACCGACCGCCAGCCGCTCGTCTCCTACGACTCGCCCTTGGGTGGGTCTATCCAACCGCCGCACAAATAGCCAAGTCTCCGCCCCACGTCACCACTCGTACCGTTAGGGGTGAGCGCTGTATGAGACGGACATGTGGCAGCTTATGAGTCTCAAGGGCCCGGCATTTGCCGGGCCCTTGAGAAGCTTGAAGGGAAGCGGGCTAAATCGAGGGCTGGTCGCCTGCATCATCCCCGACATGTCAGGCATCCCACCGCCACCGCCGCCCGCGCCTTCCTTTTCAGGAAGCTCGGCGACGATCGCCTCGGTCGTTCAGGCCCTGGCCTTTCTTGGCCTTGCGCACGTCGTTGACGACAACCGAGCCCTCAAGGCCCGCGTTCTCGGCCAGCTGACGCAGCGGCTCCTCCA
>JADGPP010000012.1 GCA_017882375.1 Solirubrobacteraceae bacterium
TTGGAGTCTCTGGGTCTCTGATCTGTTCGCGAGCAGATCGGCAGAGGCACAGTGGGCTGTGTCCTCTTTACGCGAACTGCGATAGCAATCGTATATACGGCGTAAATACTATGGCTATCGCCAGCGCTATCTGCACACACTCAGCCCACGCTGCGTAACTACTATGGCTATCGCTGGCGTTATTTGCGCACACACTCAGCCCACGCTGTGCGCCGCGCGCAGTGCGCCATGGGGGAGTGAACCCGCATCAAGTTTCTGTCGGGCGACGACCGGCCCGCTGACGGGCCGAGCCGTTACGTCAGCTGCCGAGCGATCGCAGCAGCTGGAGCTCCTCCATCAGCAGGCGAGGAAGCAGGAAGTGTTCGCGCACGTGCTCGCGTCCGGACTCTCCGAGCTGCTCGGCCAGAGCGCTGTCGTTGAGCAGCTTCAGCATCGCCGCCGCGCACTCCTCGACGGACTCCACGAGCAGGCCGCCGACGCCTTCGGGCATCTGCATCGGGATGCCGCCGGCGCGACCGGCGACGACCGGCGTGCCCTTCCACAGGGACTCGGACACGACCAGGCCGAAGCCCTCGCGGATCGACTTCTGCACGATCACGTCGGACAGTCGCTGAAAGGCGTTCACCTCGACGTTGCTCGCGCCCGTCAGGTTGGTGTAGATGTGGATCAGCGGGTCGCGCTCGGCGCGCTCGGTCAGCTGGCGGTAGATGTCCCATCCCTCGGGGTCGTCGAGCGCCATCGAGCCGACGAGTGCGAGCTGCAGGCCGGGCACCTCCTCGCGCACGAGGCGGTAGGCGGCGATCACACCGAACGGGTCCTTCCACGGATCAAATCGCGAGACCTGCGTCACCAGCCGACCCGGCAGGTCGACGCCGATCCAGTCGAGGATCTGGCTGGCCGTGCGGTCGGAGAGGTCGATGTTCTTGGGGCTCAGCGGATCGATCGCCGGCGCGATCGTGCGGACGCGGGCGACCGGCAGGTCGGGCGGCACGAACTCGGACATCGTGAACACCGCCGCGTCGAAGTCCGCGATGAACGGTCGCAAGAAGCGCCACGCCTCGGGATTGGGCTCGGACGTGTCGATGTGGCAGCGCCACACCGTGCGGGCCTGGCCGCGGCCGTGCACGCTCAGCAGCGCGGCGGGCTGGGGGTCGTGAACGACGATGAAGTCGTATCCGTCGTCGAGGCGCGGCGCGTTCTCGCGCGTGCAATCTAGATAAGCCTTCTGCTCGGCCTGGCTCAGGCTGTGCGGGGCGCCCTGCAGCGCGTTGTGCAGAGCCTTGGTCGCGCGGAAGAACTCCGGGCTTCCGCCGAGCACCTGCCAGTCGACGGCCAGGCCGAGGTCGCGCAGCAGTGGAACCGAGGAGCGCAGCAGCTCCGAGACGCCACCTCCGTAGGGGGTCGCGTTGACGTGCAGGATGCGCGCCCCGCTCAGGGCCTTTGCCTGCTTGCGCAGGCCTTCGAGAATCGGCGCCGGGACGATGCCCTCATAGGAGTCCAACGACCACCTTCCCACCGAGACGGGCTGCAGCATCGCCTACGCTCCCGCCAGATCGCGCCGCTGGAACAGCCACACCGCGCCGGTGCAGGCAAGCGCCGCCAGCACGAGCATGACCAGCGCCGCGCCGAGCTTGAACGGCTGCGCGGGAACGAGCCCGACGTGCTGGAAGGGGGAGAGGTCGAGCAGCCAGCGAGGGGCGCCGAGCAGGCCGCCGAACAGCTGCCAGACGAAGGCGATTGCCACGAGGCCGTAGCCGAGTCCTGCGCTCGCACGCGGCTTGACCGCGAACGCGAGCGCGGCCAGACCGAGGAACAGCAGCGCCACCGGCAGGCAGTTGGCGCCGGCTTCGAGCATGCTCGCCAGCGACACATCGGCGTTCTGGATCGCGGCGCCGGCCCACGCCAGCAGGCCGGCGGCGAGCGAGATCGCGATGGCTCCGGCGAGCGCGAGCCCCAGGCGCCCGGCGAGCCAGCGGCGACGGTCGACGGCGAGCGCGAAGAGGGTTTCAAGCCGCTGCTCGGATTCCTCGTGGCGCGCGGCGGCGACCTGCGAGCAGGAGAACAGGCTCACAGCCAGCACGAAGAACAGGAACGACAGACCGATGTAGCCAGATGGCTTGGTGATCGAGACGGCTCCGAGTTTTCGCAGTTGGCGCTGCAGGTCGTTGGAGATCCCGGCCGAGGATACGCTCGTGGAGATCAGCCCGATGATCAACGCGAAGAAGCCGGTGGCGAGCAGCCAGCCGGCGAAGCTCGCCCGCTCATCGCGCAGCGCCAGGGCCGTCGGCGAGGAGAGCAGGCGCATGTGCGGCTCGGCGCTGTCGCGCGCCTCCAGCAGCCCGCGCCCGACGTCGCGGCGCACGGAGAGGCGCCCGGCCGCGGCGAGCAGGACCGCCGCGAGGGCGATCGGCAGCAGCAGGACGAGCGGACGCGATCCGCTGAAGGCCCGCATTTCCTCGCTCCAGCCCAGCGGCGTGAGCCAGCGCAGCCAGCCAAGGCCCGATGCGGTGTCGGCGATCACGCGCAGCACCAGCGCAAGGGTCAGCACAGCGCTCGCGAGCTCGAGCGCGAGCCTGCGCGTCGGTGCGAGTTGGCTGGCAAGCGCGCCGACGCCGACGAACACCGGGACCACGGCAACGGTCGCGAGCGCGAGATACGCGGACCCTGCCACGGGCAGTCCGCCGCCGAGCAAGCCGAGGAACAGCGCGAGCCACAGGGCGGCGATGCCCGCGCCGATCGCCGCCAGCACCGCGACAAAGCAGTCGCGCCGGCTCAGCAGGCCTGCCAGCACGAGCTCCTGGCGGCCTGCATCCTCCTCGGCGCGCATCGCACGAACGGCCGCGAGCACGCCCCACATCGCCGCGAAGATCGACACGAACCCGCCGACGCGCCATGCCGTGTAGCCGCCGACGGTCAGCAGTTCGTGGGGCTCGCCGTAGAACAGGCGGACGCTGGCGTTGGCGCCGAACGCGTGCGCGAAGCCGAGACGGTCCTTCAGCGTCGGGTAGGTGTCGCGGTAGCCGATGACGTTGGCGTAGGCGATCAACGCGAACAGCAGCGCGTAGGAGAGGTTGCGAACGCGCGAGTCGGCGAGCGCGCGCCGCGCAAGCGCGCTAGTCGCCGACACGACCGTCGGAGGTGTCGTAGTGGTGCAGGAATATTTCCTCCAGCGAGGGCTCGCGGCTGGTCAGCGCGACGACCGGATGCTCGGCGAGGGCCGCGATCAGCGGGCCGACGCTGCCGGTTACCTCGCAGCGCAGAGCGTTGGCGCCGGCGCTTGTGACGCTGACGCCAGGCAGCTGTGGCAGGCTCGGGGCGCGACCGGCGAAGGTCACCTCGATCGTCTGCGCGCCGAGGTGGCGAAGGTCGGCAAGCGTCCCCTCGTCGACGAGTCGCCCGGAGCGCAGGATCCCCACCCGATCGCACAGCGCCTCGACCTCGCTGAGGATGTGCGAGGACAAGAAGATCGTCTGGCCGCGCTGCTTGGCCTCCTGCACTGTCTCGCGGAAGGCCATCTCCATCAGCGGATCGAGTCCGCTGGTCGGCTCGTCGAGGATCAACAGGTCGGCGCGGCTGGCGAACGCCGCCACCAGCTGGACCTTCTGGCGGTTGCCCTTCGACAGCGCGCGGACCTTCTTGGCGGCGTCGAGCTGGAAGCGGTCGACGAGCACGTCGCGGTAGGTCTCGTCGATCCCGCCGCGAAGGCGCGCGAGGAACGCGAAGGTCTCGGCACTGGTCAGCGCAGGCCACAGGAAGGGCTCTCCTGCGACGTAGGCCACGTGACGGTGCGCGGCGACCGGATCGCGCCAGGCGTCCAGGCCGAACAGCTCCGCCCGCCCGTCGCTCGGGCGGTGCAGACCGAGCAGCAGCCTGATCGTCGTCGTCTTGCCCGATCCGTTCGGGCCGAGATAGCCGTAGACCTCACCCGCGTCGACTGACAGGTCGAGCGCGTCGAGCGCGAGCGTGTCGCCGTAGCGCTTGCACAGCCGCTGAGCTTGGATCGCCGGTGCCATGGCGATCTACCGGGACTCCTGCGGAACGCCAGCTCGCCGGCTCAGGCTGGCGAACTGCCGGCGTTGCATCACCCAATGCGCGGGCTCCCAGAAGATCCAGTCGCCGAGGCGCGTCAGCCAGGCCGGCCGGCCACGCTGCACCCCACGCACCACCAGGCGAGTGGCGCCGCTTCCCAGCGGACGCAGGTAGAACGCCCACGTGCTGTCGCTGAACGCGCCCGGGGGAGGCCCGCTCGGATCGAAGTGGCGGGCGCGCGGCAGCGTCAGCGAGGAGCGCAGTACCAGCGTTCGCTGCGGCTGCAACACGGCGACATCGAACCACACGCTGCCGTCGGGGACGGCGAGGATGCGATCGCCCTCTGCGAGCGCCTGCCACTCAGGATGGATCCGCTCGGCGCTTGGCCGCCCGCCGTTGTCGAGTCGATCCCAGCTGTAGAAGCCGGCCCGGTCGCAGCCCATCTGCACCAACCACCGCCAGACGGTCGCCGGGGGCGCCTGGATGGTTGTGGCCATCGTCGCCCCCGGTCGTCCATCGGGGATCAGCTCGTCGTCGGGGTAGCGCGCGGCGAGCTCTTCGCGAGTCGCTCCCGAGCGCCTCATCCGGGGACGCACGAGTGTGGCGTAACAGCACAGCAGCGCCGCGCTGAGAGTCGCGCGGCGCAGCCGCGTCGAGTCATGTTCACACGTGGCCATCGAGCAGCATCATCGGCTTCGACGCGCTCGCCGTCATCGGTTACTCCCCTCGCTCGCCCGCGGATAACTACGGTGGGGCTGACGGCCCGCGCGGGACGGCCGGATGGCTTGCGCATCCTCCGTACTTCTCCGTGGCGGCCGCACGGACGCACCCCGATGGCCGACCAGCACGCACCGGCGTACGCTTCTGGGATCGGGCCCCAGCAAGCAGAAAGGACCGCCCATGTTCGACAGGATCGTCGCCGGCTATGCATCAGACCAGGCTGGGCGCGACTCGATCGTGCTCGCCGCGGTGCTCGCCGCGAACATGGGCAGCCGGCTGACCGTCGTCTTCCCGTATCAGCCGCTGCTGTGGTCCGTGCCCGCAGACGCCGTGGAGGAGCGTGTCCGCAAGGAGGTCGGTGCGCTGACGGCCAAGATCGATGGGCTCGCCGCGCCCGCGTTTCACTGGACGTCCTCGCCCTGGCCGATTCACGGCCTGCAGGAGCTCGCCGAGTACGAAGCGGCACAGCTGATCGTTTTCGGATCGGCGCGCGAGCGCGTCTCCGATCATCTGCACGTGAGCCTGATGGAGCGTCTGGTGCACGGCGCGCCCTGCGCGGTCGCGATCGCTCCGCCGCGTTACGCCGAGCGCGAGCGCCGACCCCTTCGCCGCGTCGGCGTGGGGTTCTCGAGCTCGGACGAGGGCGTGGCCGTGCTGCACCTCGCTCGCGAGTTCGCCGAGCGCACGGGCGGGAGCCTGGACGTGATCGCGGGCGCAGGTCTGGAGCCGGCGCTCGCGGGTTACGCATACTCCTCTCCGGCGCTGCCGGAGGTCGAACGAGAGCTGTTCCAGGAGACCGAGGCGACGCTGCAGCGCGTCACCGCGGATCTCGACGGTGACGTTGCGGTCAAGCGCGAGACGATCAAAGGCGATCCCGCGGAGGTGCTGATCGAGCGCTCTCGCGAGCTGGACATCCTGATGCTTGGCTCACGCGGCTACGGCCCGCTGCGTCATGCCCTGCTGGGAAGCGTCTCGGCGCGAGTGATGCGACAGTCGCGCTGTCCAGTGGTCACGTTGCCGCGCGGCGTCGTGCGCGGGGAGCCGCTGCCCACCGCGCGCGAGCAGGCGAGCGCCTGAGCGCGTTCCCCTGGGCACCCGACGATGAGTACCCCAGTCCGCGCCGCGCGGGCGGATCCTCAGGATGGCGGCGCGCCGCGAATGGGGCTGAGCGAGGCTGAGGCGTCGCACCTTCTGTCCGCTCGTGGGCCCGCGCCCAAGCCCGCGAGCAGTCGCTCGTACGCGAGCATCGTCCGCGCGAACGTGCTGACGGTGTTCAACCTGATCCTCGCGGGGTTCGGTGCGGTCACCCTGCTGTTCGGTGATGCGCGCGACGCGTTGTTCCTTGGGATCATCGTCGCCAACGCGACGATCGGCATCACGCAGGAGACGCGTGCCAAGCGCGCGCTCGACCGGCTTGCGACGCTCGTCGCGCCGCGCGCGACCGCGGTGCGCGACGGGGTCGAGCGCCAGCTCGCGACCGCCGAGGTCGTGCCCGGCGATCTGCTGCGGCTGCGCGCCGGTGATCAGGTGGTCGCGGACGGTGAGCTCGTCTCAGCACAGGAGCTTGCGCTGGATGAATCGGTGCTGACCGGTGAGTCCGAGCCGGTCCGGCGCTCGACGGGGGAGGGCATCCGCTCGGGTAGCTTTGCCGTTGAGGGAAGCGGCGCCTTCACGGTCAGCGCTGTCGGGCCCGAGAGCTTTGCCGAGCGTCTGGCGGGCTCGGCGCGCTCGTTTCGACACCCGCGCTCACCGCTCGAACGAGCGGTCAATCGCCTGCTCTACTCGCTTCTCGGACTGGTCGTGATCCTCGGGGCGTTGCTGGGCTACTCGCTCCATCATCGTCACGCCTCCCTGCACGAGGCCGTGGCGACGTCCACCGCGGGAGTCGTGGCCCTCATCCCCGAGGGGCTGATGGTGCTCGTGAGCCTCACCTACGCGGTTGCGGCGGCGCGCATGGCGCGACGCGGGGTGCTCGCGCAGCAGTTGAACGCGATCGAGTCGCTGGCCTCCGTCGAGGTGCTGTGCGTGGACAAGACGGGAACGCTCACGGAGTCCGCCCTGCGAATCGCCGAGGTCGTGCCGGCGCCCGGACAGACGGCCGATGCGGTGACTTCGGCGATGGCCCGCGTGGCCGCCAGTGCCTCCTCGCGAAATGCCACGTTGCAGGCCATAGCCGACGCCCATCCAGCCACGTCCGAGCGGCCGCTCGGCGAGGTTCCGTTCAGCTCCCGGCGAGCGTGGAGCGCCGTTCAACTGAGCGATGCGACGTATCTGCTGGGATCCCCGGAACGCTTTGCGCTGGGAGGTCTCGCGGCGCTTGCCGCGCAGCGGCAGAGCGGCGGCCGCCGGGTGCTCGCGCTGCTGCGCAGCGACCAAGCGCTGCGGTCCGAGGACCACGCTCAGGCTGTTCCTGCGCAGACCGAGCCGATCGGCTTGATCGTGCTCGCCGAGGGGCTGCGACCCAACGTGCGCGAGACGATCGCGTTCCTGCTCGAGCAGGGGGTCGAGATCAAGGTCCTCTCAGGCGACGCACCCGAGACGGTTGCGGCGATCGCGCGCGACGTCGGCATCCCGGTGCGCGGCGTCGAGCTCGGCGCTGACATCCCCGCCGAGGCAGCCGCACGTCCGGAGTGGGCGCTTCGGGCCAACGTCATCGGACGGATCTCCCCAGAGGGAAAGCGCGACGTGGTGCAAGCGCTCGATCAGGCCGGCCGCTACGTGGCGATGCTCGGCGACGGTGTCAACGATGTTCTCGCGCTGAAGGTCTCACGGCTCGCAATCGCCCAGGGCAGCGGAGCGCAGATGTCGCGCAGCGTGGCCGACCTGGTGCTCGTCTCCGGCGATTTCGCGATCCTGCCGACACTCGTGGCCGAAGGCCGCCGAGCTCTGCGCAACCTTCAGCGGGTGACCAAGCTGTATGTGACGAAGTCGGCGTTCGCCGCCTTCCTGATCCTCACGATCGGGATCACGGCGACCGCCTATCCGCTGCTGCCCCGCCACTTCAGCCTGGCCGCCGCGCTGACGATCGGGATTCCCACCTTCTTTCTCGCGCTGGCCCCGAGCAGTGGCCCGTGGCGCCCGGAGGGCTTCGTGCGTCGGGTCGGCCGCTGGGCCGTGCCGGCCGGCACGATCGCGGGGGTGGGCGTGGTGTCGGGATACCTGTTCGCGCTGCACGATCTCGCCTTCTCCGTGGCGCGGTCGAGGACGATCGCCACGATCGTGCTGGTGATCGTCGGGCTGTACCTGGTGATCGCGCTGGAGGCGACCGGGTCGCGCAAGCGCTCGGCACTCGTCGGTGGGATGTGCCTCAGCCTCGCAGCGGTCTTTGCGACGGTACTGCTGATCGCGCAAGTGCGACGCTTCTTCGCGCTGAGCGCGCCGACGGCCGGAGTCTTGCTGACGGCAGCGGTCGCGGGCCTACTGGCGATCGGCGCGCTCGCGCTGGCGGGCTTCTCGCTCACGGCCGGGCGTGGCGAGCTCCCGGGCGGGGAGGGGTGATGGCCGCAACAGGGCGCCAGCAGGGATCGGACCGAACGGCGCGCCCGTCGCCCCCGTCGACAGGCGCGGACGGTTCACCGCGTGCGGGGCTGAGAAAGCGACTGCGCGTGGAGGGGTATCCGGCGATCGCGCTGTGCGGCATCGTGATCGGCGGGATCCTGTCGATCCTCTCGCTGACGGGACCCGCGGACGCCGTCTGGGCGGCGACCGTGGCGGTCATGCTCCTGCCGCTGTCCTGGACGGTTGCGCGGACGTTGATGGCGGGAGATCTCGGTGTGGATCTGATCGCCCTGATGGCAATGGCCGGGGCGCTTGCGCTGGGCGAGTATCTGGCGGGTGCGGTGATCGCCTTGATGCTCGCGGGGGGCAATGCGCTGGAGGCCTTCGCCTCCGCTCGTGCTCGTCGCGAGCTGACCGCGCTGGTCGAGCGCGCCCCGCGCCTTGCGCGGCGGCGCACCGATCATGGCTGGGAGGAGATTCGCGTCGAGGAGGTGGATGTGGGGGAGGTGCTGCTGGTCAGGCCGGGCGAGGTCCTGCCGACGGACGGCGTGGTCGTCGGCGAGCGCGCGGTGATCGACGAGTCCAGCCTGACCGGGGAGCCCCTGCCGGCCACCTACGCGTCCGGGCATCTCGTCGCCAGCGGCACGGCGAATGCCGGCGATGCGTTTGAGCTGCGGGCCACTCGCCGCGCCGACGACAGCGCCTATGCGGCCCTCGTCCGCCTCGTGCGCGAGGCCGAGGAGCGTCGCGCGCCGTTCGTGCGCATGGCCGATCGCTATGCGGCGTTCTTCCTGCCGCTGACGATCGGCATCGCCGCCGGGGCCTGGGCGCTGAGCGGAGACTCCGTGCGAGCGCTGGCCGTGCTCGTCGTGGCGACTCCCTGCCCGCTGATACTCGCAGCCCCGATCGCTTTCGTCGCGGGTCTTTCGCGAGCAGCCCGGGTAGGGGTCATCGTCAAGGGAGGGGCAGCGATCGAGGGGCTGGGCGCCGCCCGCACGGTGCTCCTGGACAAGACGGGTACGTTGACTCTCGGGATCCCCGCTGTTGATCGCGTTGTGGCATTCCCCGGGATCAGCCGCGATGAGCTGTTGCGGCTCGCGGCGTCGCTGGATCAGATCTCCAGCCACGTGCTGGCGCGCGCGATCGTGCGACAGGCCAGCGGCGAGGGGCTCGCGCTCGTGCGCCCGGTGGAGGTGAGCGAGGCTCCCGGTCAGGGCGTCGAGGGTGTCGTCGAGGGTCGACGAGTCGTCGTGGGCAGCGTCGCCTGGCTGAAACAGCGCGACGTCGCCTTTTCGCACGAGCAGGCTCTTCCGTCGGCGCTCGACGGAAGCGCGGTCGTGCTCGTCGGGCTTGACGGACGTCTCGCCGGGACGCTGCTGATGGGCGATCGCGTGCGCTCGGACGCGCGCGAGCTCGTGCAGCGCCTACGCGCGATCGGGCTGCGCCACATCGCGCTGCTCAGCGGCGACCGCGCGGAGACCGCGCAGATCGTCGGCGAGGGACTGGACATGGACCGTGTCTACTCCGAACAGAGTCCCGAGGACAAGCTCGCGATCGTGCGCCGGATGCGAGAAGATCCGCGCCTGGCGCCGGTGGTGATGGTGGGCGACGGGATCAACGATGCTCCCGCCCTGGCCATGGCCGACGTCGGCATCGCGATGGCTGGTGGCGGAGCGACCGTCTCGTCGGAGACCGCCGACGCCGTGATCACGGTGGACAGCATCGCCCGTGTCGCCGACGCGGTCGCGATCGGACGGCGCACGGTCGCGATCGCGCGACAGAGCGTGCTCGGCGGGATCGGTCTGAGCATCTGCGGGATGGCGCTCGCCGCGGTGGGCTGGCTGGCCCCGATCGAGGGCGCGATCGTGCAGGAGGCGATCGACGTCGCGGTGATCCTCAACGCGCTACGTGCCAGGCGACCGGGCGGCTGATCCGATCACCCGCCAGATCGCCCGCGAGACACTCACAGCGCGGTCGGATAGGTCTCGGGGGGCTCGGTCAGCTCCCACCCACCGGTTCGCTCCAGCGGCTCGACCGCGCGTGTGACGTCGATGTGCACCAGCGCATCGAACTGCCGCGACACCGAGGCCGCGAAGAGGTGACTCGAGCGTTCGCTCTCCGGGCGGTAGATCACGCCGATCGCACGCTGCAGGCGCGGCTCGCGCAAGGCGCGCCCGCTGGGACTCTCGCCCAGCGGGCAGAGCATGAACGCTGGGATCCCGGTCGCATGCAGCAGAGCCTCATAGCTGTCAGGCGGGGCCGGTCTGACCTGCTTGCGCTCGGCTTCGCCGCCCCACTGCGAGGCGGCGGTGACGGTGCCGGTGTAGGTCGTGAAGCCGACGAGCACGACCTCGCGACCGTTACGCTCGCGCATCAACTGGCCGAGGTTCAGCTCGCCGCGCTGAGTCATCTCCGTCGCGCGCGCGTCGCCGACGTGGGAGTTGTGCTCCCACACGACGATCTTGCCCGGATCGCCGTGGCGCGCGAGGTGAACGTGAAGCTGGTCCAAGGTGTCGGCCATGTGCCGGTCGCGCAGGTTCCAGGAGGGCGCGGGGCCGGCGAACATCGTCCGGTAATACTCCTCGGCGTTGGCGACGACGGTCGCGTTCTGCTCAGCCAGGAAGTAGCGGTCCTCTGCCAGGAGACCGTCCGGGCGCAGGTAGTCTCCGGCGCGGCGTCGCAGCTCGACGAGCTGCTCGAGCACCCGCCGGCGGCACGGCTCGCTGACCCCGAGCAATACGGCTTCTCCATACCCCGAGCTGTCCTGGGAGAACGGGTGCAGGCACTCGTAGCGTTCCTTCGCGCGTGCGGCGGCGGGAGGATCGACCTGCTCGAGGTAGGCGACGACGGCTGCCATCGATGCGCCGAGGCTGTAGAGGTCCAAACCGTAGAAGCCGACGCGCCTGCGCTCGGGCTCCAGCCGATCGTTGTGAGCTCGCAGCCAGCCGACGAAGTCCAAGACGTCCGCGTTGCGCCACATCCATGTGGGAAACCTGCGAAAGCCGCTCAGCGCCTCCTCGGCGTCGGCATCCTCGCCCGAGCCCTGCACGTACCGGCTCACGCGGTCGGCGTCCGGCCAGTCGCCCTCGACGGCAACCGCTTGGAATCCGCGCTCCTCGATCAGCCTGCGCGTGATTCGCGCGCGCTCACGGTAGAACTCGTGCGTACCGTGACTGGCCTCGCCGAGCAGGACCAGACGAGCGTCGCCGACGAGCTCCAGGAGCGAGTCGTAATCGGATCCCGCTCCGTGCAGCTGCTGCGCGTCGAGGCGAACCGCTTCGAGCGCTGCGCTTTCGCCCATCGCAAGCGCCGGCGGCGGGCTCATTGCTCGCCCGCCCGCGACAGCGCCTGCACCGGCTGCGCGAGCTGGCGCTTGAACCAGTCGATCGCCAGCTCGGCGACCCGCTCGAGCGCGCCGCGCTCCTCGAACAGATGCCCGGCTGCGTCGACGACGACGACCTCGTGCGGGCAGAGCAGCCTCGCCGCGGCCTGGCGGTTGAGATCCAGCACCTCCGGATCGTTGCCGCCGACGATCAACAGCGTCGGCGCGCGAACGTCTGCGAGACGGTGTCCGGCCAAGTCCGGGCGCCCGCCGCGGCAGACGACGGCAGCCACGGCATCGGGGGTGGCCGCGGCGGCGATCAGAGCCGCCGCCGCTCCGGTCGAGGCGCCGAAGTAGCCGATCGGCAATGCGCTGACGGCGGCCTCCGAGGCGGCCCAACGGGTGACCTCCTGCAGCCGCCGCGCGAGCAGCTCGACATCGAAGACGAGATTGCGGTCAAGCGCCTCTCGATCGTCGAGCAGGTCGAACAGCAGCGTCGCCAAGCCGGCATCGTTGAGTGCCTGTGCGACCGCTCGGTTGCGCGGGCTCATCCGGCTGCTGCCGCTGCCGTGGGCGAACAGCACCAACCCGAAAGCCGTGGGCGGCAGGGTCAGGTTCCCCGTCAAGCGCACGCCGCCGAGATCGAACGTGAGCGTCTCGTTGCGCGCCTCGTCCTCGGTGCGCAGCGGCACGGCTTCCGAGCCAGCCGCGATGGACGGCGTCTGTGCATCGGCCCGCTCTGCTGCTTGGCTCAGCAGCGCCACGACCTCCTCGTCGGACGTCGGCGCGAAATCGCGATACCACGCTCCCACGCCGAGGAGCGGTTCAGGGCTCGTGAGGCAGATCACGCGATCTGCCTCCTGCTCCAGCATCGACACCGCCGGCGCGGCGCCGACGGGGACCGCGACCACGATCCGGCGGGCTCCGAGCTTGCGCAGCGCCCGGACGGCCGCGAGGTCGGTGAGACCGGTCGCGAGCCCGTCGTCGACGACGATCACCGTCCGCCCCTTCACCGAGATCGCTGCGCGGCCGTCGCGGTAGCGCTCCACTCGGCGGCGCAGCTCGCTGGACTCTCGCGCGAGCGTCTCGTCGAGCATCGCCTGCGTCATCCCGCTCATCTCAGCCGACCGCGGGTCGAGCACGCCAATGCCGTCCTCGGCGACGGCGCCGACGCCCAGCTCGGGGTTGCCGGGTGCGCCCAGCTTGCGGACCGCCAGGATCTCCAGTGGGGCCGCGAGCACATGCGCGACCTCTGCCGCCACCGGCACACCGCCACGGGGAAGCGCCACGACGACGGGCTGCTCGGCCGCGAAGTCGACGAGTTCTGCCGCCAAGCGGCGACCTGCATCGTGGCGATCGTCAAACCGCATGGCCTCCATGCTCGCCAATGCTCGAGGCTTGCACGTCCGGAGATGCCCACATCTGCGGACGGTGGACTACCGATGCCGAGCATCGCCCGCGTCGCCACGATGAGCCGATGAGCACCCCGGCGACCGAGCCTCCGGCTGGCCTCGGTGACAGCGACGTCAATCAGCTGCTGCTGGTCGCCGGCGGCGTCGTCGACGGCGCCGCGGGGATCCTCGTGCGCGGCCGCTCGCACCTCGGCGGGCTGCTCGCCAAGGGAGATCGCGACTACGCCAGCCGGGTGGACTTTCAGGTGGAGGACTACGTCAGGGATGCGCTGGCGGGCTTTGACCACGAGATCCCCTTCCTCGGTGAGGAGCGGGGCGGGGACCTGCGCGCGCCGCTGCTGTGGGTTCTCGACCCGGTGGACGGGACGACGAACTTCATCAAGGGAAGCCCGCTGTGCGCCATCTCGCTAGCGCTGCTGGCAGAGGGCCAGCCGATCTTCGGGATCGTCGACATTCCTCTGCTCGGCGAGCGCTACGTCGCGCGTGCGGACGGCGGCGCCTATCTCAACGGCGCGCCGCTGCACATGCCCACCGTGGAGCGTCTCGCCGATGCCGTGGTCGGGATCACCGATTTTGCCGTGGCCGACGATCGGGCGGTTGAGAACCCGCTGCATGTCGCGCTGCTCGCCGGACTGGCCCCTCGGGCGCTGGGTATCCGCACGCACGGCTCGGCCGCGCTCGACCTGGCATGGCTCGCCGCCGGGCGCCTGAACGCTTCGGTGATGCTCTCCAATCGCGCCTGGGACGTGAGCGCCGGAGTGCTCCTGGCCCGTGAGGCGGGGGGCGCGACCTACGACTGGGACGGATCCGAGCACGGCGTCGAATCCCGCTTCACGCTCGCCTCAGCCCCCGGCCTGAAGGGCAGCCTGGTCGCGCTGCTCGCGGCGATCTGATGGGCACTCCCTCACTCGTCGTGTTCGCGCCGTCGCCGTTGCTGACGATCACGATCGAGTCGGCCGACAGCCCGGATCAGGAGATCCACCTCCACGCCGGCGGCCAGGGGTTCTGGGTTGCCCGCATGGCCGCGCTGCTGGGAGCCGAGGTGACGATCTGCTGCGCCCTGGGGGGCGAGTCCGGAGCGGTGCTGGAAGGTCTGATTGCCAGAGAGGACGTCGAGTTGCTGAGCGTGAGCTGTGCCGAGTCCAACGGCGTCTACGTTCACGCGCGACGATGCGGCGCGCGCCAGCAGCTTGCACGCACGGAGAGCAAGCCGCTCTCGCGCCACGAGTCCGACGAGCTCTACGGACTGGCGTTGAGCGCGGCGCTCGACGCCGACGTTGCGCTGCTCACGGGGGTGGATCCGGCCACGGTTCTCGATGGCGAGGTCTACCGCCGCCTGGCTCGCGACCTGCGCAGCAACGGGATCCCCGTCATCGCCGATCTCTCGGCAGCTCTGCTCGAGGAGGCGCTCTCCGGCGGATTGGATCTGCTGAAGGTCAGCGACGAGGAGATCGTCGAGGCGGGCCTCGCGCGCAGTGCCGGCGAGGACGATCTGCTCGATGCGTTGGACGCGCTGCACGAGGCCGGGGCCGACACGGTGCTGATCTCGCGCGGCGAGCAGCCGGCGCTGATCCTCGACGGCGTGGCCGGGCGCTACCTGGAGTTGACCGGACCCCGCGTCGAGCCACTCGAGCCACGGGGTACGGGCGACTCGATGTTCGCGGCGCTCGGAGCGAGCCTCGCGCGCGACCGGCGACTGGATGTCGCGCTGCGCCTGGCGATGGCTGCGGGTGCGCTCAATGCCACGCGTCGTGGGCTGGGCACGGGGGCGCGTGAGCAGATCGAGCGGCTGAGCCGTCACATCGAGATCACCGAGCTGTCCAGAGCTCGTGGGGGTGAGAGCGATGCGCGCGTAAGTAGTCCTCACGGAGCGCAGCGCGCAGATTCCGCCGATGCCCGCCCGTCGTCGCGCGACTAGCCTCGACCACGAGATCAACGACTCGGCGAAGGAGGCTCGATGAGCCCGACGACACAGCAGCTGGAGGCAGAGGAGTGGGTCGAGTACTTCGACTCGCTGACCGAGCGCACCGCCGGGACACTCGTGACGATCGAGGTCATGAGCGAGCAGCTGGGCGCCCAGACGGACGTGGAGCGCCTGCCGTTGCAGACGATCGGCTACGACCCCAAGGAGAGCATCCTCGAGATCGCGGTCGGCGGGCGCGGCCTGCGCTATCCGGTCGTACTTCGTCACTTCATCTCAAGCCCTCAGGAGATCAACGTCGAGGAAGAGGGCTCTGGCCCGAGCGCGCTTCTCGTCAGCGACGCGAGCGGCGCTCGCACGTTGATCAGGCTGTTCGCGCCGACGGCGCTGGAGGCCTAGCTTCCCGTCCTGAACAAACCCGGGTCTTGGTGCGGCCTTGCACGGATGCTCGTGCCCCGAGGATGCGTGACGCTAGCGCTGTCAACCGCGACGAACTCAAGGGAGCACGTAATGACCACGGCTGAGCCGAGCATCATTTCTCGCAGCGCCGAGCAGGCGCATATCTGGGTCAACGACGTCGCCGAGGCGCTCGGCGACGATGATCACGTGTATGCCTATCGAGCACTCCGCGCGGTTCTGCACAGCGTGCGCGACCGTCTGACCGTCGACGTCGCGGCGAAGCTCGCCGCTCAGCTGCCGACGCTCATCCGCGGCGTCTACTACGAGGACTGGGATCCCAGTCGCACTCCGCTTCCCATCCATGAGGTGGACGCCTTCCTCGATCATGTTGCCCGCGAGGGCCGCATGGCAGGGGAGACCGAGGCGTCGATCGCCGTGACGGCGGTGGCGCGCGTGCTGCGCGCGCACGTGAGCGCCGGCGAGATCGAGGGTGTCCTCGCGGTGCTCCCGAACAAGTTCCGCGTCCTGATCGAGGCTTGAGCGAGAGCAGATGGATCAGCCGGGCGCTGCGCGCCGAGCCTCGCCGGCGGCGCGCGTCGTCATCTTCGCCCCTCATCCGCTGCTAACCGTCACGCTCGAGCGCGAGGGGTCCCAGCGCGAGCAGGTTCATTTCCATGCCGGCGGTCAGGGTGTGTGGGCGGCGCGCATGGCGGCCTGCCTGGGAGCCGAGCCCGTGCTCTGCGGATTCATCGGCGGCGAGAGCGGCGATCTGCTCAGCGCACTGCTGGCAGTCACGCCCGGCGAGCGACACATGGTGCGCACCGCGTCGGCCAGCGGCTGCTATGTGACCGATCGGCGATCCGGCGAGCGCCGCGTGCTCACTTGCACGCTCGCCGATCCTCCCACCCGCCACGAGCTCGACGCGCTCTTCTCGCTCACCTGCTCGCAGGCGGTCGCCGGCGGCTGGCTGGTGATCACCAACCCGATGCCGCCCGAGGCGCTTGCGCTCGAGACCTACCGCGACCTGGTCGCCGATTCTCGCGCGGTGGGATGCCGCACGCTCGTCGATCTCTCATCGCCGCGGCTGGACAGTGCGCTTCGGGGCGAGCCGGACGTCGTGAAACTGAACGACTGGGAGCTGGCGCAGTTCGTCTGCGGGCCTGTGTCTGAGCCCTCGCAGCTGCGCGCGGCCGCGCAGCAGCTTCGCGATCGCGGCGCGCGATCGGTGATCGTCACGCGTGGTGAGCAGCCGGCGCTCGTGCTCGAGGATGAGCGGGCGTGGTGGGTCACGCCGCCGCGCCTGACGCGCGGCTTTCGCGAGGGGTGCGGGGACGCGATGGCGGGCGCGCTCGCGGCGAGCCTGGCCCAGGGAGAGAGCTTTGAGCGCTCCGTTGCCCTCGGCGCGGGCGCAGGTGCGGCCAACTTCCTGCGTCACGGCTTGGGCAGCGCCTCCAAAGAGGTCGTCGAGCAGCTCGCCGGCAGTGTCCGGCTGGAGCCGTTCACGGCCGGGCAGTGACCGCGTGGCCGCGCACGATCGCGCGCGGCGCCGAGTCCGCCGTCCACGCGAGCTGCTCTGCGGTGCAGGTCGCGGCAAGGCGCGCATATCCCTGCCCGAGCCGCACCGGCCGGCCCGCATGAGAGGAGTGGGCGTCACTGCCGAGCAGGTGCACCAAGCCCTCTCTGGCGAGGCTGAAGACCAGATCCCCGGGCGTGGCCTGCGCGACGAACTCGGCGGTCCATTGGATCAGGCAGCCGCGGGCGGCGAGTCGCTGCAGGCGCTCGCGGAAGTCGGCGCCCGCGTGACGCTCGGGATGGGCGATCACGCTCCCTATCCCTCGTTTGGCAAGCCGCTCGACGAGTGCCTGCAGGCCGTCGTCGAGCGGCCCTGACGCCGGCTCGACGAGCAGCCAGCGACCGGCTGAGCCGAGCGTCACCGAACGCAGCTCAGCCTCCGACAGCCGCTCGGCCTGCTCCTGCGCGAGCTCGCCACCGGGCACGACGGCGACGCGCACGCGATGCTCGTCGAGCGTTCGCTGCAGAGCGGCCACGCGCGGGGCGATCTCCTGGATCTGAACGGCGTGATCGGCGCGGATGTGGGGGGTCGCACACACGATCTCGATCCCGTCCTGCTCGGCCTGTCGAGCCATCGCCAAGCTGTCGTCGAGATCGCGGGCACCGTCGTCGAGGGCGGGCAGGATGTGGCAGTGGAGATCGATCATCGTTCGTCGGTCTCCCCGGTGGACTCGGCTCGCTGGTTGTGCGCGGTCAGCCTGCGAGGGTTCCGGCCACGTCCAGGCTCGAGACCACGCCGACCGGCAGATCCTCCTTTGGCGAGACCACGACCAGATGCGTGCATTTGTGCTCGGCCATCAGACGGGCGGCCTGCTCGACACTCTCGGTGGATTGCACGGTGATGATCTCAGTCGACGCGATCTCGCCTGCGCTGACCTGGGTCTGCTCGGCGGCGATCGCGGTGATCAGGTCGAGGTCGGAGACGATGCCCCACACCAGGCGCTCCTGACGATCCTGGCCACGCGCGAGCCCGTCGACGACCACGCAATGAACGCGGTTGCTCACCATCTGCGCGCCGAGCTCGTGCAGCGATGTCTGCGGCGGGACGTTGATCACGCCCCGGTGCATGACCTCGCTCACAGAGGTGGTTGAGGCGGTCGAGGCGGTCATGGCGTGATCCTTTCGAACGATGGGCTGGACCGCAAGCTTCGCCGTGTGTCCGGGCGATGCCATCCGCACGGGCTACTGGCTGTCATGCGCACTGCGCCGCAGCTTCGTCGTCTATTGGCAGCGCTGGCCCCCTGCTGGGCACGGAGCAGGCCGCCTACCCGGCCTTGGGCGTTATCCGCACGACCTTGCTGCTCCCCGTCTCCGGCAGCGGCACCGATATCTCGACGACGCCGTCGTGGCATGTCGCCTCGATCTTGCTCGGGTCGACCTTCGGCGGCAGCGCAACGGAGCGCGTGAAGCTCGAGTAGCTGAGCTCACGGCGGACGAAGCGCTTACCGTTCTTCTTTCCACTCTTGCCGTTCTTGGACTCCTTGGACTCTTCGTGCTCACCGCTGACGGTGAGCACGTCGTCGGCCACCTCGATCTTCACATCCTCTGGCTTGATGCCGGGCATCTCGGCGCGCAGCACCAGCTTGCCATCGTCCTCGATCACGTCGAGCTTGGCCAGCTTGGCGCCGTCGGCACCATGGGACATCTCGTCGAAGAAGTGGTCGATACGGTGACGAAGCTCGGGATACTCACCCAAGCCGGGCCATCTGATCAGCGCATTGGACATCGCCGGTTCCCTTCGTTGCATTGATTGACTTCGTCTGAGGCCTGGCTTTCGTCGCGAGCTTCAACTCGTGAACCTCGTTCCGGCCGGCATGCTGGCGTTGCAGACGCCGCACCTCCGCCAGCAATCGACCGTTCTCCATGCGAAGCCGCGTGGCTTGTCGGCGGGCGCTGGCGAGCTCCTGGGCAAAGACCGGCACAATCGTGCGCAAGCTGTGCAGACGATCGAGCAGGTGCTCGCGATCTCTCTGGTCTTCGACCTCCGGTGACACTCCTCACCTCCTCCTGATTGCACATCGGTGGGGAAGAAGATGGTCCCGCCGGACGGCCCGCCGTGCCATCCGCTGATCGCCCCCTGCGCCAGCGGGTTTTCCACATGAGCGCACCGGAACCGTGCAGCGCTTATCCGCGCAGAGCACGGATGCGCCCGCCCGTGCGCGACTGGATCATTGGCCTTGATCTCTTCGTCAATGGCCTTGATCTCTTCGCCCACCGATGAAACGGGGTTTCGCATGTGCACGACCAGGCAATCGCTGGCACCAGAGAGGTGGGGGGAGTTCTTCGACGGGCTGGTCGCGACCGACGGTCCCTCGCTGGTTGCGGTGGAGGTCGTCCGCAAGCGGCCGGCCGAGCAGCGCATCGGGATGCCGCGGACGCTTTCGCAGATCGGCTATGACCTCGACCGCGACGTGCTGAAGCTCACCTCGGGGGCCCTCGATGAGAACGACGCCGGCGTGCTGCGCCATTTCATACACGAGCCTCTGACGATCAGCGTCGAAGATCGTGCACCGCACGGACCCCTGCTGATCCTGGTTTGCGATGCGACCGGGGTGCGGACGCGGATACGTCTACACGCGCGCGCCTGCACGCGGACACAAGCCGATCTGCGGCGAGCCACCTGTCGCGCAGCCGGGCGCACGCGGCGCAGGCCGTGCAGCTCGCATCTCCTGACGACGAGCAGCAGCGCAACGGCTCGTCGCGCATGCCGACAGGGCACGAGCGCATGAGCAGGCCCGAGACGACGTACGCGCGGGCTCCCGGGTCCGGCCGGGCGTTCGCAGACGTCCTCTGCGCGGTCGACGGAACCCGCCGCAGCTACACGGCCGTCGAGCAGGCCGCGGTGCTCGCGGGTCCGACAGGGAGGCTGACCCTGATGGCCGTGACCGCCGTCGCCGGGGCGGGTGCCTACCGGTCGGCCGCGATCGACCCCAAGCGGGTCAACTGGATTCTCGATCGCGCTGCGCAGATCGCCGAGCGCGCGGGCGTCGACTGCGAGCGAGTCGTCGATCCGGGCGGTCCGCCGTCCGCCGAGATTCTCCGGGCGGCCTCGGCGCACGAGCTGCTGGCGCTCGGGGCGCCCGCGATGTCCTGGCTCGGCGGCGCGCTCGTGGGCGACGTAGCCTTCGAGACGATGAAGTCGTTTACGACGCCGCTGCTGATGGCCCGGCCGCCCGAGGCCGCGCGGCCGTTCGCCGAGCGCATCCTCGTGGCAAGCGACGCGCTGGAGGAGTCAGACCGGGTCGTCGAGCTCGCCGGTCGGCTCGCGTTCGAGCAGGGCTCGAGCGTGGTGCTGGTGCATGGCGGCGCCGACTCGCCGGAGCTGCCCGCTCGTCTGCAGGCGCAGGCGCACGAGCTGGAGCTGCTGCTGCCCGCCAGAAGCGAGGCGTTGCTCGAGCCCGCGGGCGCGCGAGAGGCGATCCTCGACGCCGCGCGCAGCAGAGAGGCCTCGTTGATCGTGATCGGCAGTCGCCGGCGCAGCTCCGAGCACGCCCTGGGAAGTGTCAGCAGGCGCATCGTGCACGATGCGCCCTGCTCGGTGCTGCTCGTGCCGCCCGAGGACCCGCCGCGCTGACGCCGCGCGGGTCGAGGCGGAGGGCGATGACCAGCTCATCGATCGGTCAGGCGCGCCCGCAACAGAAAGAGCTTGGCGACCCCGATCTGCTGCGCGCGCTCGCCACCGCGGAGCTGTTTCCCGGCGCCGGCTCTGTCGCGATGCACGAGACGCATGCGTCGTGGGTGTTCGTGGCGGGCGGCCGCGCATTGAAGGTGAAGAAGCCCGTCGCACTCGGCTTCCTCGACTACAGCACGCTGTCGCGACGGCTGCGCGCCTGCCGCGAGGAGGTGCGCGTCAACCGGGCGCTGGCCCCGGACATCTACCTGGGGGTGCGGGCGATCGTCAGGGACCTCGGCGGTTTTCGCCTGGCGCCAGAGGACGCCGCCGAGGCGGTCGAGTACGCGGTCGAGATGAATGGCTACCGTGAGCAGGACACGTTCGCCGGCCTGATCGCGGTCGGCTGCCTCGAGCGCAAGGACATCGTCGCCGTGGCCCGCGTGCTGGCCGACTTTCACCGCTCGGCCGAGGTCGTGCGCGATTGGGGGCCACAGCGAGCGCTCGCTCGCTGGCGGCAGAACATCGAGGAGCTGGCGCGAACCGAGCACCCGGCGGAATGGTCGCTGGAGGCCTCGGAGCTCTTCGGCGATGCCTTCGTCAAGGCGCGCCAATCGGAGCTGCGCCAGCGCGCGCTGATGGGACTCGCGCGCGACGGCCACGGCGACCTGCGCTGCGAGCACGTGCTCGCCCGGCCGGCGGTCAGCGTGGTCGATCGCATCGAGTTCGATCCGAGCCTGCGCCGCATCGACGTCGCGGCCGACCTGGCATTCCTGACGATGGATCTGGAGGCGCTGGGCCACCGCTGGGCTGCCCACGAGCTCGTCGATGCCTATCGCGATTGCGGGATCGACCCCGCCAGCGAGGCGCTGCGCTGCTTCTACGCCGCGCACTGCGCGCTGGTTCGCGCGAAGGTGGCCCTGATCTCCGCGTCTGAGCGCACCGGCGCAGCGCGCGAGGCCCAGTGGCAGGCGGCGCAGCAGCTGTGGTCGCTGAGCCAGCGCCTGTGCTGGCGCGCGCGCAGGCCTCTCGCGCTCGTGATCTGCGGGCCGGCCGCGAGCGGCAAGTCGGTGCTCGCCGAGGAGCTGGCCAGGCACTCGGAGCTGCCGGTCGTCTCCTCCGATGCCGTGCGCAAGCGTCTGGCGGGTCTCGAGCCTTCACAGCCGGCGAGCCCGGAGCACTACACCGACGACTTCACGCGCGCGACCTATGCGCGGCTCGCGCGCGATGCGCTGGACGCGCTGCAGGACTGCGGTGGAGTTCTCGTCGACGCGACCTGCCGCACGCGCCGCTCACGCGAGCCGCTGCTGAGCGGCCTGCGGGCAGCCGGCGCAACAGTCCTGCTGGTGCGCTGCGAGATACCGCTGGAGATCGCGCTGGCCCGTGTCGAGCGACGGCTGAGCCAACCGGGACACGTGTCCGATGCAACGCCGGAGATCGTCGAGCGCCAGCACCGCGACTTCGACGAGCCGGCGGGCGATGGCGTGGTGCGCCTGGACACGTCGCTGTCCCTGGACGCGCAGGTCGCCGAGCTCGCGCGTGCGGTGGATCGCGCACTGCCCGTGCGTGCCGAGGACAGCGCGGCGAAATCCGGTCCGTAGTAACGCGCAGGCGCCCGGCGGAGAGATCCCGATGGCCCGATCGTGCGTCGGTTCTAGCGTCGTGGAGTGAACTGCTCACCACATAGAACGACGACGGGAGATGCACGAGATGGCAACTGTTGAGAAGCCCACCACCTTCCAGGCGCCGGGGCAGCCCGGCAGCCCGGTGCAGGTCAAAGACCGTTATGAGAACTTCATCGGCGGGCACTGGGTGGCGCCGATCGACGGGGAGTACCGCGAGAACGTCACGCCGGCGACCGGGCAGCCGATCTGCGAGGTCGCGAACTCGGGCCCCCAGGACATCGAGCTCGCGCTCGACGCCGCGCACGCCGCCAAGGACGCCTGGGGCGAGGCCTCGACGACCGAACGCTCGAAGGTGCTCAACGCCGTCGCCGATGCGATCGAGGAGAACCTCGAGATGCTCGCAGTGGCCGAGAGCTGGGAGAACGGCAAGCCGGTGCGCGAGACACTCGCCGCCGACATCCCGCTTGCCGCCGATCATTTCCGCTACTTCGCCGACGTGATCCGCGGCGAGGAGGGCCGGATCTCCGAGATCGACAAGGACACCGTCGCCTACCACTTCTCCGAGCCGCTCGGCGTGGTCGGGCAGATCATCCCATTCAACTTCCCGATCTTGATGGCGGCCTGGAAGATCGCGCCGGCACTGGCCGCCGGCAACTGCACTGTCGTCAAGCCGGCCAGCCCGACGCCGTGGTCGATCCTCAAGTTCGCGGAGATCGTCGCAGACATCATTCCGCCCGGCGTCCTGAACATCGTCAACGGCTCGGGCGCCGAGGTCGGCAAGGCGCTGGCGTCGAGCAAGCGCATCGCCAAGGTCGCCTTCACCGGCGAGACGGTGACCGGCCGTCTGATCATGCAGTACGCGGCGCAGAACATCATCCCCTCGACGACCGAGCTCGGCGGCAAGTCGCCGAACATCTTCTTCGAGGACGTGATGGACGCCGACGACGAGTTCTTCGACAAGGCGATCGAGGGGCTCGTGCTGTACGCCTTCAACAAGGGCGAGGTCTGCACCTGTCCCTCGCGCGCGCTGATCCAGGAGTCGATCTATGAGAAGTTCATGGCCCGCTGCCTGGAGCGGATCGCGGCGATCCGCCAGGGCGACCCGCTTGATCCGAGCACGCAGATTGGACCGCAGGTGTCCAAGGCGCAGCTCGAGAAGATCGAAAGCTACGTGCAGATCGGGCGTGACGAGGGCGCCGAGCTGTTGATCGGCGGTGAGCGCAACGAGCTCGCGGGGGAGCTGGCGGGCGGCTACTACTACGAGCCGACGGTCTTCAAGGGGACCAACGAGATGCGCATCTTCCAGGAGGAGATCTTCGGCCCCGTCCTGGCTGTCACGACGTTCAAGGACGAGGCGGAGGCCCTGCAGATCGCCAACGACACGCTGTACGGGCTGGGCGCGGGCGTGTGGACCCGCGACGGCAGTCGAGCGTTCAGGATGGGCCGCGCGATCAAGGCGGGCAGGGTGTGGACCAACTGCTACCACCTGTACCCCGCGCACGCGGCCTTCGGCGGCTACAAGGTCTCCGGCGTCGGGCGCGAGAACCACAAGATGATGCTCGACCACTACTCGCAGACGAAGTGTCTGCTGGTCAGCTACGACAAGAACGCGCTCGGTTTCTTCTAGGAAGGCGGGCAGAAGCCGCCGAGGCTCCCCGGGGCCGGATGCGCCCTGGGGCCTCGGCGGAATCTGCTTGCGCTTATCCGTGCCAAGCGCAAGACTCCACCGATGAGCGAGACCGACCGCTACACACTGGAGCGGGAGGCCTTCGACGAGCTGTTCGCGGCGCTTGCTCGGCGCGGGTACACGGTCGTCGGCCCGACGGTGCGCGATCAGGCGATCGTCTACGACGAGATCGCCTGCAGCGCCGACCTGCCGCTCGGCTGGACCGACGAGCAGGACGGCGGGCACTACCGGCTGCGGCGCCGCGACGATCAGGCGCTGTTCGGCTACAACGTCGGACCGCACTCGTGGAAGCGCTACCAGCTGCCGCCGGAGGTGCGCCTGTGGCGCGCGCGCCGCGACGAGCACGGCGGCCTGAGCGAGCTCGCCGAGGCTCCCCGTGAGCCGCCGCGCTACGCCTTCCTGGGCGCGCGCTCCTGCGAGCTGCACGCGATGGGCATCCTCGACCGCGTGCTGGTCGGCGGCGCTCATCCCGATCCCGCCGATCGCGCCCGGCGCGAGGACGTGCTGGTCATCGCCGTCCAGTGCGCGCAGGCCGGCGGGACGTGCTTCTGCGTCTCGATGGGCACGGGCCCAACGGCCGACAGCGGCTTTGACATCGCGCTGACCGAGGTGCTCGACGGTGCCCGTCACTACTTCGTGCTCGAGGTCGGCAGCGAGCGTGGCGCCGACGTGCTCGGTGATCTTCGCCATGCGCGTGCCCAGGACGACGAGCGCGAGGCGGCGGCGGGCGCACATGCGCGCGCGGCCGCGCAGATGGGTCGCGAGATCGACGTCACCGACATCCGCGAGCTGCTCTACCGCAACTACGAGAACCCGCGCTGGGACGACGTCGCCGAGCGCTGTCTGTCGTGCGGCAACTGCACGATGGTCTGTCCGACGTGCTTCTGCACGACCGTCGAGGACGTCACCGATCTCGCCGGCGAGCACGTCGAGCGCCATCAGCGCTGGGACTCGTGCTTCACGATCGACTACTCGAACATCCACGGCGGCGCCGTGCGCGCCAGCACGCGCTCGCGCTACCGGCAGTGGATGACGCACAAGCTCGCCACCTGGATCGATCAGTTCGGCAGCTCGGGCTGCGTCGGCTGCGGGCGCTGCATCACGTGGTGTCCGGTGGCGATCGACATCACCGAGGAGGCTCGAGCGATCCGCGCGAGCGAGGAGACCGGCGATGCAGGGGCTTGAGGAGCTGATCGCCGCCTCGCCGGTGTTCGCCGGCCTGTCCCCGGCGCACCTGCAGCTGATCGCCGGGTGCGGCGCCAACGAGCACTTCAGCGCCGGCGCGCGGCTGTTTGCAGAGGGGGCTCCCGCCGATCGCTTCTTCCTGATCCGCGAGGGCGCGGTCGCGCTGGAGGTCGACGCTCCCGGTCGCGGCGCGCTGGTGATCGAGACGCTGCAGCGCGGTGAGGTGGTCGGCTGGTCGTGGCTGTTTGAGCCATACCTGTGGCAGTTCGATGGCCGAGCGGTCGCGCCGACGCGCGTCGTCGCCTTCGACGGCGCGTGCCTGCGCGGCAAGTGCGAGGCCGACCACGAGCTCGGCTTTCAGCTGATGCGGCGCTTCGCCGCCTCTGTGATCGAGCGCCTGCAGGCCACGCGCCTGCAGCTGCTGGACGTCTACGGTCATGCTCGGCTCGACTGAGGCCGTCGGCCCCGAGGTCGGGCCGATGGTGCCGCAGCCGTTCGTGGTCGCGGCCAAGCGGCGCGAGACCGTCGACACCTGGACGCTCGAGCTGCAGCCGAGCGGGGGAGAGGGGCTGGCGTTCGCACCGGGGCAGTTCACGATGCTGTCGGCCTTCGGCGCCGGCGAGGTGCCGATCTCGATCAGCGGCGATCCGAACGCCAGCGGCCCGCTCGTGCACACCGTCAGGTCGGTCGGGCTGGCGACCGAGGCGATCTGCGCGGCGCCGGTCGGCGAGGTGCTCGGCGTACGCGGTCCGTTCGGCCGGCCGTGGCCGGTGGCGGAGATCGCCGGCTCCGACGTGCTGGTCGTCGCTGGGGGGATCGGTCTGGCGCCGCTGCGCCCGGCGATCCTCGCGCTGCTGGCCGATCGCGAGCGCTACGGGCGCATCGTGCTGCTCTACGGCGGCCGGGCGCCCGATCAGCTGCTGTACCCCGGCGAGCTGGAACGGTGGTCGGAGCTCGGGCTGGACGCGGCCGTGACCGTCGACAGCGCCGGGCCGGAGTGGCTCGGCCATGTCGGCGTCGTGCCACGGCTCGTGCGCCGCGCCGGCTTCGACGCCGCGCGCGCCGTGGCGCTGCTCTGCGGGCCCGAGGTGATGATGCGCTTCACGGTTTCCGCGCTCGCCGCGCGCGGCGTGGACAGCGAGCGTGTGTACGCGTCGATGGAGCGCAACATGCAGTGCGGCATCGGGCATTGCGGGCACTGCCAGCTCGGACCCACGCTGGTGTGCCGCGACGGGCCGATCTACCCGTGGAGCGAGCTCGCGCCGTGGCTGGCGATCAGGGAGCTGTGATGAGCACTCCGCGCAGGCAGACGCTGGCCGTGTGGAAGTTCGCCTCCTGCGACGGCTGTCAGCTGAGCCTGCTCGACTGCGAGGACGAGCTGTTGCTGCTTGCCGATCGCCTGCAGATCGCCTACTTCCTGGAGGCCACCAGCGCGACGGTCGAGGGTCCCTACGACATCTCGATCGTCGAGGGATCGATCACCACCGCGCACGACGCCGAGCGCATCCAGGAGGTTCGCCGCAGCTCGCGCGCGCTGATCACGATCGGCGCCTGCGCGACCGCCGGGGGCATCCAGGCGCTACGCAACTTCGCCGACGTGGAGGACTTCACGCAGATCGTCTACGCCGAGCCCGACTACATCTCGACGCTGGCGACCTCGACGCCGATCAGCGCGCACGTGCCGGTCGACTTCGAGCTCCACGGATGCCCGATCAACAAGCAGCAGCTACTCGAGGTGATCGCCGCCCAGCTCGCCCGCCGCCGGCCGCGCGTGCGCGCGCACAGCGTGTGCGTGGAGTGCAAGCGCCGCGGAACCGTCTGCGTGATGGTCGCCCACGGCACGCCGTGCCTCGGCCCCGTCACCCACGCCGGCTGCGGTGCGATCTGCCCGGCCTACGACCGCGGCTGCTACGGCTGCTACGGGCCGATGGAGGCTCCGAACACCGCGGCCTTGAGCCGACAGATGAGCCAGCAGGGCTCCGACGAAGTGGACCTGGTGCGCGTGTACCGCACCTTCTACGCCGGCGCCGAGCCGTTCCGGCGGGCAGGCGAGGCGCATGAGCGAGGATAGGCAGCGACGAGTGATCCGCACCGACCTGCTCGCGCGCGTGGAGGGCGAGGGGGCGATGTACGTGAGGATCGACGGACGCCAGGTCGCCGAGGTCAAGCTGCGCATCTACGAGCCGCCACGCTTCTTCGAGGCGTTCCTGCGGGGCAGGGCGTTCACCGAGGCCCCCGACATCACGGCGAGGATCTGCGGGATCTGCCCGATCGCCTACCAGATGAGCGCAGTGCGGGCGATGGAGGACGCGTGCGGCGTCGCGATCGACGACGGTCCGCTGCGCGACCTGCGCCGGCTGATCTACTGCGGCGAGTGGATCGAGAGCCACAGCCTGCACGTGTACATGCTCCACGCGCCGGACTTCCTCGGCTACGCGGGCGCCGTCGAGATGGCTCGCGACCACCGCGAGATCGTCGAACAGGGTCTGCAGATGAAGAAGATCGGCAACGCCCTCATGGCCCTGGTCGGCGGACGCGAGGTCCACCCGATCAACGTCCGCGTCGGCGGCTTCTATCGCGCCCCGACCGTCGCGCAGCTGCGATCGCTGCGCGAGCCGCTGCTGCGGGCACGCGAGACGGCGCTGGCGACGGTCCGCTGGACGGCGCAGCTGCCGTTTCCCGAGGTCGAGCGCGCGCCCGAGCTGGTCGCGCTGGCGGATCCCGGCGGCTACCCGATCGACCTCGGGCGGATCGTCTCAGACGCCGGCCTGGACATCGCGGCGCACGAGTTCGACGAGCACTTCATCGAGGAGCACGTCGAGCACTCAAACGCCCTGCACGCGCGCATCCGCGAGCGCGGCAGCTACCTGACGGGCCCGCTGGCGCGCTACGGCCTCTGCTCGGGGCAGCTGCGACCGCTCGCTGGCGAGGCTGCGCGCGAGGCCGGGCTCGGGCCGGTCTGTCGCAATCCCTTCCAGAGCATCGTCGTGCGCGCGGTGGAGCTCGTGCAGGCCTGCGACGAAGCGCTGGCGATCGTCGAGCGCTACGAGCTGCCCGACGCACCCGCCGTCGAGGTCGTCCCGCGGCGGGCGACCGGACACGGCGTCACCGAGGCGCCGCGCGGCATGCTCTACCACCGGTATGAGATCGACGATGACGGCACGATCCTCGATGCCCGAATCGTGCCGCCGACATCGCAGAACCAGCTGGCGATCGAGGAGGATCTGCGCGCCGTCGTCGAGCAGGAGCTGGACCTGCCCGACGACGAGCTCTCGCTGCGCCTGGAGCAGGCGATTCGCAATCACGATCCGTGCATCTCCTGCGCGACGCACTTCTTGAAGCTGACAGTCGACCGTGGCTGAGGCGCGGGCGCGCGCGACGGTCGTGATCGGCGTCGGCAACTCGCTGCGCCACGACGACGCGGCCGGGCTTGAGGCGGTGCGCCGGCTGCGCACGCGCGCCGAGCGGGCAGGGGTGGTCGTGTGCGAGCAGCAGGGCGAGTGCCTGGGGCTGCTGGCGCAGTGGGAGGGCGCCGGGGCGGTGGTCCTCATCGACGCGATCCACTCCGGTCGCGCGCCGGGCACGATCGATCGTCTCGACGCGTCAGCGACGGCGCTGCCCGCGGAGCTCGTCGGCTCCTCCTCCACGCACGCGGTGGGCATCGGCGAGGCGATCGAGCTCGCGCGCGCGCTCGATCGCCTGCCGGCGCGCGTCGTCGTGTTCGGCGTCGAGGGCCGCTGCTTCAGCGCCGGCGAGGGTCTCTCAGAGCAGGTGCGCGCGGCGATCCCCGCGCTCGCCGACGCGGCCGTGCAGGAAGCCCTGCGCCTGGC
Source organism: Solirubrobacteraceae bacterium (assembly GCA_017882375.1). Classification (GTDB taxonomy): domain Bacteria; phylum Actinomycetota; class Thermoleophilia; order Solirubrobacterales; family Solirubrobacteraceae; genus Palsa-744. Next base: position 28,811 of record JADGPP010000012.1, read on the forward strand.
CGGTCGATCGGCGACCGGTTGACGCTTGAGCGCCTGAGCCTGCTCGTGCCCGAGGGGTCGCCGGGCGCCGCGACGCTCAGGTGGCTTGCGAGAGGCTGCCGACGGCGCTGAGCAGAGAACGCCCGGTCATCGCGGCGGGTTGCTGGAGGCCGAGCAGCGCAAGCACGGTCGGTGCGACGTCGGCGAGCGTGCCTTGCGCGGACAGCTCGATGCCGCGTGCCGTGACGATCAGCGGCACCGGGTTCAGGCTGTGGGCGGTACTGGGGCCGCCGTCGGCGGCGAGCATCTGCTCGGCATTGCCATGGTCGGCGGTGATCACGCACACGCCGCCCTGGCGGCTGACCTCGTGGACGATCTTGCCGACGCACTCGTCCACCGTCTCGACCGCGGCGACGGTCGCCGCGATCACGCCGGTGTGGCCGACCATGTCGGCGTTGGCGAAGTTGACGACCGAGAAGGCCGGAGAGTCCTCGCGGAAGGCCGCGATGAACTCCTCGGCGATCTCCCGGGCGCTCATCTGCGGCTTGTGATCGTAGGTGGGCACGTCGCGCTGGGAGGGCACGAGCTCGCGACGTTCGCCGGTCAGCGGCGACTCGGTTCCACCGTTGAAGAAGTAGGTGACATGCGCGTACTTCTCCGTCTCGGCGACGTGCAGCTGGCGCTCGCCCGCGCGCGAGACCGCCGCCGCAAGCGTGTCCGCCGGCGTGGCCGTCGGGAACGCCGCCGGGTAGGGCCAGCCCTCGCGGTAGGGGGTCATCGTCGCCAGTCTCGACACGGGCGGCGCACCGTCGCGCCCGCGCCAGCCGGGCAGCGCGTCGCCGTCGGCGCCGAAGCCGGGCTCGGCGAGCGCGCGCACGAGCTGGCGCATGCGATCGGGTCTGAAGTTCGTGCACAGCACGCTGTCTGCGGGACGGATGCATCCCTCCTCGCCGACGAGCGTCGCGGCGATGAACTCGTCGGTCTCTCCGCGGCGGTACGCCTCGCGGGCGGCGGAGCCGGCATCGGAGGCGCGATGCTCTGCGCGGCCGTGCACGAGCAGGTCGTAGGCGGACTGCGTACGGTCCCAGCGCGAGTCGCGATCCATCGCGAAGTAGCGACCGACGACGCTTGCCACGCGCCCGGCGCGCGCCTGCATGCACCAGCGCTCGACGGTCTCCAGGTAGTGCATGCCCTCCGTCGGGGAGGTGTCGCGCCCGTCGGTGATGCAGTGCAGGACGAGGTCCTCGGTGTGCAGATCCCCGGCCAGCTCGATCAGGGCGCGCGTGTGTTCGAACTGGGAGTGCACGCCGCCGTCGGAGGTGAGTCCGATCAGATGCACGCGGCGCGCGCCCGTGAGCGCGTCTCGCAGGACCTCGTTGCGCGCGAACTCGCCGTGTGCCGCGGCGTCGTTGAGCCGCGTGAGCGGCTGCGCGACCACCGCTCCGGCACCGAGCGTCAGGTGTCCGACCTCGGAATTGCCCATCTGGCCCTCGGGGAGCCCGACACTCGGCCCCGAGGCCTGCAGCGTGCTGCGCGGACAGGTGCTGGAGAGCTCGTCCAGGACGGGTGTCGCGGCGAGTGAGATCGCGTTGCCCGGTCCGGCCGCGGCGATGCCCCAGCCGTCGAGGACGATCACGCACACGTGTCCGCTCGGCACCGCTCCAGCGCCGGCGAGAAGGCTCACGCGCTCGCTCCGGGCGCACCAGCGGGCGCGGACGTCTGTCTTGCGTGACGAGGCGCCGCAGACGCGTCGACGCTCAGCGCCTGCACCGCTGGAAGCAGACCGCCCTGAAGCAGCTTCAGCGTGGCGCCACCGCCGGTCGAGAGGTGATCGATCTCGGCCGCGAGCCCGAGCTGCCTGACGGCAGCCACGGTCTCGCCTCCGCCGACCACGCTCATCCCGCTCGTCTGCGCGACCGCCTCGGCAACTGTGCGCGTCGCGTGCGCGAACGGCTCGCACTCGAACACGCCCATCGGCCCGTTCCAGAACACCGTTCCGGCGCCGGCGATCACGCGGGCGAAGCGTGCCGCGGTGCGCGGGCCGATGTCGGCCGCGAGCCAGCTTCCCGGCACGTCCGGGCCCTCGCTGTCGTGCCAGGGTGCCTCGGCGGAGAGCTGGGGGGCCACGATCAGATCCTCGGGCAGCTCGAGCTCGCGCCCTGCGGCGGAGGCTCGCTCCAGCGTACGTCGGGCGGCCTGGACATCGTCGGGCGAGCATAACGAGAGCCCGGTCGCGTGGCCCTGCGCAGCGAGGAACGGGAGGCTCATCGCACCTCCGATCAGCAGCGAGTCGGCGATGTCCAGGAAGCGCTCGACAAGCGCGATCTTGTCCGTGACCTTGGCACCTCCGAGCACGGCGACGAGCGGACGCGCGGGGTTCTCGGTCACGGCGGTCAGGGTCAGCACCTCGCGCTCCATCAGCAGGCCGGCGGCGCAGGGAAGCAGATGCGCCACTCCCTCGGTGCTGGCGTGCGCGCGGTGCGCGGTGCCGAAGGCGTCGTTGACATATACGTCGGCGAGCTCGGCCAGCCTGCGTGCGAGCTCGGGATCGTTGTCGGTCTCGCCCGGCTCGTAGCGCACGTTCTCCAGCAGCAGGATCTCGCCGTCGCCGAGACGCTCGCTGAGGGCCTTGACCTCGTCTCCGACCACTGCGGGAGCAAGGCCCACGCTGCACCCCAGCAGCTCGCTCAGGCGCTCGGCGACCGGGCGCATCGATAGTGCGGGATCGCGGCCGTGCGGTCGGCCGAGGTGTGAGAGCAGCACGATCCGAGCGTGGCGGGCACGAAGCTGCTCGATCGTCTCCAGCGCTGCGCGGATGCGCGTGTCATCCGCCACGTTGACGGTGCCCTCGTCACTCTGCAGCGGGACGTTGAGATCCGCGCGCAACAGCACCCGACGGTTCTCGACATCCAGCTCGTCCAAGGTGCGCATGACCGACGGTCTCATCTGCAGCGCACGCTACGGGCGCCGTCGAGCTGGGTCATCGTGCACGGCCCACAGCTGCACTAGGTAGTTTGCCCTGACCCGCACGCGCGGTGAACGACCGAAGCCCGACGACGGGCAAACACGGATGCACGGGGACCTGGCGCGGTGTTTCAGTCGTGGTGTGGCGATGCCCAACAGATCAAGCGCCCCGGAAAGCGGGGTGACTGCCTCCGCGGAGGCAGTCGCGATGGCGAAGACGCTGTCGGCAAAGCACGGTCCGCTCGCCTTCTTTCAGTCCGGCGGCTGCTGCGACGGGAGCTCTCCGATCTGCCTGTGCGACGGCGAGCTGCCGCCCGGGGCCAACGACCTGCTGCTGGGAAGCATCGCCGGGGCCCCGTTCTACGTCGACCGCGAGCAGTACGAGCGCTGGGGCCGCCCGTCGTTTCTGATCACCACGGCTTGCGGGCCGGCCGAGGGCTTCTCGCTGTCGCTGCCCGACGCTCACTTCGTCACGCGGGCGCCGGGCGCTCCAAACCCGCAGGCCTAGTCAGTGCTAGACCCCGTCCAAGTCGGTCGTTTGCACGGAGGACAGGCCCGTAGCCGAGGACTAGCTTGCGCTCATGACCCCGGATCTGCACGTTGTCCCGCCGCCGGCCGATCCGCAGTCGACTGAGAAGGCGTCGAGCGCGATCCGCGTGATCGTCGCCGACGATCACGAGCTGATGCGGTTCGCTTTGCGAGCGCTGTTGAGCACCGAGCAGCAGATCGACGTGATCGCCGAAGCCGAGCAGCTGTCGCTGGCGATGAGAAATGTTCGCGAGCTCAGGCCCGACGTGCTCGTGCTCGACCTGCGCATGCACGACGGCTCGAGCATTGATGCGATCGGCGAGTTGCGCGAACAAGCCCCGGAGACGAGAGTCGTGGTCATCACGGCCGAGGACAACCCGCTGTACGCCGAGCATGCGCTGGCTGCCGGCGCGTTCGGCTTCGTGCTCAAGGATCAGGCCGACGTGGAGCTTGCGCCGGCCGTTCGCGCGGCGGCGGAAGGTCGACGCTACGTCAGTCCGGAGATCGACGCGAAGCTCGCCGACCTGCGCCGGGGGCTGACCAGCGACAAGCTCACGGGGCGCGAGCTGGAGGTGCTGCGGCTGATCGCGCTCGGCCACACGAGCGTCGAAGTGGCCCGCATCTTGCAGATCTCCTCACGCACCGTTGAGTCTCACCGGGCGCGAGTCCACGCCAAGCTCGGTCTCAGCACGCGCGCCGAACTGGTGCGCTACGCGCTGCGGCGCGGCTTGCTCGGGACCGAGAAGGGCAGGCATGCGTAGAAGTCCGCATCCGTAGTAGTGGTGAGCACGGAAGTGCGCCCGTCGCAGGCGATTAGCCTCGATGGCAGGCGACAACAAGGAGATCACGATGTTCAAGAACGTTCTGGTGGGTGTCGACGGTCGCGCAAACGGCCGCGACGCGATCGCGCTCGCCTCACAGCTTGTCGCTCGCGACGCAAGCCTCACGCTCGCCCACGTGCGCGGCGGCGGGCTGCGCCCGTTTCAGCCTCTCGGTCCCGCGCTGCTGGTCGACGAGGCGAAAGCCTCGCGAGAGCTGCTCGAGCGCGAGCGCGCGGCCGCCGGCGTCGATGCCGAGCTGGTCGGTGTCGTCGCCGCGAGCCCCGGACGCGGCCTGCACCAGCAGGCAGAGAGGCAGGGCGCAGACCTGCTCGTCGTCGGATCCTGCAGTCGCGGTCTGCTCGGACGCGCGGTGCTCGGAGACGACGCGCGCGCAGCACTGGATGGCGCTCCCTGCGCGATCGCGATCGCCTCACGCGGCTACGCCGACGGCGCTCGATCGATCGACAGGATCGGCGTCGGCCTCGACGGATCGCGCGAGAGCGAGGCCGCCCTCGCGCGGGCGCGAGAGTTGGCGGGCGAGCGCAAAGCATCCGTCAGCGCGCTGGAGGTCGTCACGATTCCGCCCGTCATGTACACGGGTCTGATGCCGCCGCTGGCGGGCGAGAGCATCGACGCGCTGCTCGAAGAAGCGACGGGACGCATGCGGGAGATGCCCGATGTCGCCGGGCGGGCGGTGTACGGGATTCCGGGCGAAGAGCTGGCTGCGTTCGGAGACGAGTTGGACCTTCTCGTCGTCGGCTCGCGCAACTACGGCCCGGTCCGGCGCATGGTCGCGGGCAGCACGTGCGACTACCTCGAGCGTCACGCCCGCTGCTCGTTGCTCGTGTTTCCCCGCACGACGATCGGGTCCTCGCAGGAGGGCGACTCCAGCGCGCAGACAGAGGTGCCCGCGACCGCCTGACGGGAGAGGCCGCCGAAACCGTGGTTTGGCGGCGGCGCGCGCTCGCGGCGACCGGCGGGAGACGATGCGCGGCCACGTGGCCGTGGCGCCGATGGACGCCCCAGCTCGACGCGCAGGCCGGGCGGGTGCTCAACGCGTCCATCGAGCCCACGCCGACCGCCCCAAGGTGCTTCAATGAGGTCAGTTCACATAGCTGCGTTAGGGCGGGATGCTCGCCTCAGAGCGCGGCATGACGGGGTAACTATTGGGAGCTGACCGACGATGGACCGACCGACGCAGGGGATCCTCGAGGTTGCCCGCAGCGTTCTCTCCGAGCTGGACCTTGATGTCGTTCTCGATCGCGTGCTGGAGGCTGCGCAGGAACTGACGCAAGCGCGCTATGCCGCGGTCGGCGTATTGAACGAGTCGAGGACCGAACTGGCGCGCTTCTTGACCCGGGGAATCGACCAGGCGGCGCACAGCGCGATCGGCAACCTGCCCCGGGGTCGCGGCGTGTTGGGGGCTCTGATCAACGACCCGGTCCCGCTGCGCGTCGGCGACGTCGGCGAGCATCCGCACTCCTACGGATTCCCACACGGCCATCCGCCGATGCGCTCGTTCCTCGGCGCGCCGATCCTCACCGCAGGTGTGCCGTTCGGGAACCTGTACCTGACCGAGAAGGCCGGAGGTGAGCAATTCACCGAGGAGGACGAGCAGGCGCTCGTCGTGCTGGCCGACTTCGCCGGCGTGGCAATCGACCACGCACGTCGCTACACGGGAGCAGCAGATCGCCGCGACGAGCTGCAGCGCACCGTCGCGGCGTTGGAGGCCACGACGCAGATCGCGCGAGCCGTCGGAGGCGAGACCGACCCGGAGGTGGTCCTCGAGCTCGTGGCCAAGCGCGGTCGCGCCCTCGTCTCGGCGCGCGCGCTGGTGATCGAGCTCGAGCGCGGCTCTGAGCTGGAAGTCGCCGCGGGCGCGGGCGAGCTGCCGGCGGAGCTGATCGGCCGGCGCGTCGCGCTCGCCGACACGGTCGCCGCGCACGCCATGCGCACCAGTCGCGTCCAGCGCCTGGAGGATCAGCTCAATCGCGCGCGCTTCGAAGAGCATGGGCTTGGCGGGTTGGGCGTCCAGGCCGACGGCGGACTCGTCGTCCCGCTGATCTTCCGCGGGCGAAGCCACGGCGTGCTGCTCGCGCTCGACCGCCTCAAGGACGGGCCCAGCTTCTCGGCCGAGGACGAGCGTTTGCTGGAGTCCTTCGCTACGAGCGCCGCGACCGCGGTGGCAACCGCGCAGTCGGTCACCTCCGAGCGCCAGCGCCAGCGCCTGGCTGCCGCCGAGGGCGAGCGCCACCGCTGGGCGCGAGAGCTGCACGACGAGACGCTGCAGACACTCAGCGCGCTGCGCTTCGGGCTGTCCGCCGCGAGGCGCTCGGACAAGCAGGGGGGTCTGCAGGAGGCGGTCGGGCGGGCCGTCGAACAGATCGAGGAGACGATCGCCGATCTGCGGGCGCTGATCAGCGATCTGCGTCCGGCGGCGCTCGACGAGCTCGGTTTGCAGGCGGCCATCGAGACGCTGTCCGAGCGCAGTGGGCGCAACGGGATACAGGTCGACCTGAGTATCGAGCTCGCGCACGAGAGTGGTCTGCAGCCGACGCGACTCTCCAGCGAGCTCGAGACGGCGCTGTACCGCATCGTGCAGGAGGCGCTGACCAACGCGAGCAAGCACGGACAGGCCGCCCGCGCGGTCGTCGAGCTGCGCGAGGACCCGACCTCCATCTGCCTGCTCGTCCGCGATGACGGCAAGGGCTTTGATCCGAGCGCGAGCAGCTCAGGGTTCGGTCTGCTCGGCATGCGCGAGCGCGCCGCGCTGCTCGGCGGCGAGCTGCGGATCGAGTCGCCGAGCACGGGGGGGACCGAGCTGCGCGTCCGGATACCCACACAACGGCGCGAGCCGGCCGGAGCATCCAGGGCCGTCGCCTCGTTGGGCAGCTAGCTTCCAGCCTGCTCGGGCGCGTCGTGCTGTCCGGCCTTGCGGTGCACGATGAAGCCTCTCTCGGCAGGGTAGAAGAGCGACTCGTGCTGCTCGTCCCAGCGCACCCGGAAGTGCCTGTGCACGCCCGTGCCGAGGGTCTCGAGGATCAGACCGCGCCTGGCAAACCCGCCCTGCGTCGCGTCGACCTCGATCCAGTCGCCGGACATCGCCTCGGGGGCAGCCGAGTCGCCGCCGCCGAGGTCGCTCTGCTCGCCGGCGCTCGGATCGGAGCCGACCGTCTGATCATCGGGGTCTGCTGGCGTCATCCGCTCAGCTCGTGTCTGTCGCATCGCGTGTGCGCATGAAGCAGAGCGCGTGGTAGCACGGTCCAGCAAGCGCCAGCTCGCCCTGCGCGGCGGCCCGGGACGTTTGCACGGCCTCGCCCTCGACGATCACGATCAGCGGCTCGTACACGCCGATGACGTCGCCGCAGTGCCGGCAATGGATGTTCTCCGCTGGTGACATCGGATGGTGCGCTGGGATCCACGGACGCTTGCAGACCGGCGTCCACCGTTCATGCAGTCACGTTAGGAAACCGGCGCAGCTGCACCCAGCGGGAAAAGGCGCCGTCAAATTGCGGAAAACGACTGATTACACGCAGGTCCGTGATGGCGCCCGGCTACGGCGCGCGGACGACCTCGGGGTAGCGCTCGCGGGCGAGCCGCCACGCCGACGTCGGGAACTCGACTGCCTCCACGCCCTCGCGCCAGGCGACCTGCGCGTCGAAGCCGTCGCGGAACACGTCGAGCATCTCGTCGTTGTCGGCGAGAACCTCGGCCACGAAGCGCGAGATCCCGTGGCGCTCTGCAAGTACCGCCAGCTGCACGACGAGCAGCGTCCCGAGACCCTGCCCGTGCAGACGGTCGGCGACCTCGACTGCGACTTCCGCGCGACTGGGATCGAGCTCGATGCACAACGCGTGCCCGACGATCTCACCGCGCTCGTCGAGGGCCAGCAGGCCCAGGCGATCCGGCCCGGTGGCAGCCGTCAGATGCGCGGCCGTGGCGATGTCGACCGCTCCGGTGAAGAAGCGAAGCCGTCGGGCCTTCAGGCTTAGCGCCTGCAGAAACGCGCGCAGGGCGGGCTCGTCCGCGGCGATGCAGCGGCGGACCGTGACCGTCGAGCCGTCGCGCAGCCGTGACGAGCGCTGATCGTCGGCATCGTCGAAGTGCGAGAACGCGACTCTGCTCATCACAGCTCCCAGTAGTGCCCGACGCGCGCCGCGGCGCGCGAGGTCAGCAGCGGATCGGGCGCTGCCGAGCTCGCCGGCCGATCGCCGCTCAGCGCCCGCAGCGTCTCGGTCACGCACCGCGCAAGGACCGCTGGCTCGTAGCCGCCCTCGAGCACCGCGCCGAGCGGAGCCTGCACGCGCTGCGCGAGATCGCGCGTCCGGCGGGCCATCTCGGCGAAGGTGCCGGTTTGCAGGCGACAGCTCGCCAGTGGGTCGGACTCGTGCGCGTCAAAGCCCGCGGATATGAGGATCAGGTCCGGATCGAACTCGTGCGCGGCGGGAATCAGCACGTGCTCGAGCAGCGACAGCCAGAGCTCGCCGTCGGAGCCGGCCGGCACGGGGAGGTTGATCGTGTAGCCCTCGCCCTCGCCGGAACCCGCGTCGTCGGCTGCGCCGGTTCCGGGAAAGATGCCCGCCTCGTGGATGCTCGCGAACAGCACGTCGCGCCGGTAGCGAAACGCCTCGGCGGTGCCGTTTCCGTGGTGGACGTCCCAGTCGAGAATGAACACGCGCTCAGCGCCCAGCTCGCTGATCGCCAGCTCGGCGGCGATCGCCACGTTGTTGAACAGACAGAAGCCCATCGCGCGATCGCGTTCGGCGTGGTGGCCGGGCGGGCGCACGCCGCAGAACCCGCGATCGGCCTCGCCCCCGAGCAGCGCCCGTGTCATCTCACACGCCGCGCCGGCGGCGTGCAGCGCGGCGCGGTAGGAGGCCTCGCCGACCCACGTCTCCGGGTCAGCGGCCCCACCGCCCGCCAGCGCGAGGCCGCGGATGCGCTCGACGTGGCCGGGGCTGTGGATCAACTCGACGTCAGACTCGCGCGCCGCCGGTGCCTCGCGCGGCTGCCAGCCCGCCCAATCCAACGCCCGCAGATGGCGCTCAAGCGCTTCCACGCGCTCTGGCGTCTCGGGCATCCACGGCATCTCCTGGCGCGGGTCGTGCTCCAGGCAGGCCCGAGCGTGGAAGTACAGGCCGGGTGGCCGCACGTCGCTCGCATCACTCATAGAAAAAATCTTCACGTCACTCGCGGCTGCGGTCATCGGCGAGATGCCTCATGCCCACGTGGTGGCGCCGCGGGTGCGCTAGGGAGTTTCTACGGAGCGCTCAGGCCGGTGCCTTGTCCTTTTCGACGAGTAGCGCGAACGTCGGACAGGCCTGGGCCGCACGCCTGGCGTGCGACAGCAGCGACGGTGAGATCGGCTCGCCGGCGATCACCGGATAGCCCCACTCGTCGAGCGAGATCCGCTCGGGAAACAGCTCGGCGCACATGCCGTGCGCCTCGCAGGCGATCGGGTTCAGGCGCAGCTTGTGGCTGGAGTGGCTCATCAGAACGCGACCGGTTCGCGTCGGCGAGCGTTGCGGGTCGATCTGGCGGGCAAGGGAAGCTCCGGGGCCCTGTCGCAGGCCTCGCACGGCCCATGGCGCGCGTGATCGGCAAACTCCGCGGCGAAGGTCTCGACTGCGCTGAGGATCAGCCTGACAGTGCCGTCGGGGTGGCCGCAGGCCCCGCGCCGGCGCACCAGCGCCGCGAGGCGCTCGATTCGCTTGCTCGCATTGCCCTCGACCGTCCCGCCGGCGATCTCCTCGACGGTCGCCGCGAGCGCGTCCAGCCCGTTCAGGCACGGCCCGCACTGGCGAGCGCTTTGATCTGCCAGCCAGCGCGCGACGCTCGCCGTCTCGGCCACCGGGCAGGCGTCCTGGGAGAGCAGTAGCACGACGCCCGCACCGAGCGATGCGCCGTGTGTGGCCAGATGTTCGTCTGACAGGCTCAGGCCGCCCAGCAGCGAGCCGTCGATCCAGGCTCCCGCGTAGCCGCCGAGCAGCGCTGCACGCGCTGCAGCGGTGGTGCCGCCGGCGGCGTCGATCAGCGAAGCCAGCGAAGCGCCGTGCTCGATCTCATAGACGCCCGGATAGGCGACCGGGCCCGACAGCGTCACCAGCGCCGAGCCTGGCTGGCTGGGGGTGCCCAGTTCACGAAACCAGGTCGATCCGTAGCGGGCGATCAGCGCGAGCTGCGCCAGCGTCTCGGCGTTGTTGATCAGCGTCGGGCGGCGCCTGACGCCCTGCTCGAAGGGCATCGGCGGCGTGAACGTCGGTAGCGCCGGACCGCCGTTGAGGTGGTTCACGAGCGCCGACTCCTGGCCGGCGACGTAGCCGGTCGGCACCGTGCTCAGCTGCATCCGCACCGACGATTCGCCGCTGCGTTCTTCGATCGCCGCGGACACGCTCTCGACGCCGGCGATCGCCGACTCGCAAACGCAGACGATCACTTCCTCGGCGCCGACCGCCTGGGCGGCGAGCTCGCCGCCGTCGAGCATCAGGTGCGGAAGCAGCTCCGACAGCGTGCGGTCCTTCAGGCTCGCCGGCTCGCCCTCGGCCGCGTTGATTACGACGATCGGACGGCGCCCGTGCGCGACCGCGCGCAGCTTCACCGCCGTCGGGAAGCCCGCGCCGCCGCGCCCGCGCAGGCCGGCGCGCTCGACGCGCTCGATCAGTGCGGACTCGTGGCGTCGTCCGTGGCGGTGTTCGTGCGGCAGCTCTCCGTGGACCGCGAGGTGGTGGTCGAGGCTCATCGGCTCGCGCGAAGGCACCTCGGCCAGCAGCCGCGGCAGGCTGCGCCCGTCCGGGGCGCCGGCTCTTGGGGCAGCCTCGGCGACGGTGGCATGGTGGCGGCTCATGGCTTCTTTCCCTTCTGGGACGAGGGGTGGGCGGAGTGCGCGAGCAGCGCCGACGGGGTGCCCGATCGCCGCGGCCATTCCGAGCCGAGCGGGCCGCCGGGCAGCCACAGCAGCAAGAACAGCGAGAAGACCCCTGCTCCGCCGAGCGCCGCGCCGCGCAGGCGCTGGTTCTCCGGCCAGCCCGAGATCACGCGCACGAGCACGGCCGCGAGCACCACCAGCAGGCAGGCCACGCTCAGGCCGAGCAGCCACGTCGCTTTCACGTCGCTGCCCGTGCCGAGGCCGTGCAGCAGCGCGATCGGCCAGCTCGCATACGTCAGCCAGTGGATCGCGCGCCAGGTCGAGTAGCCCATCCGCTGGCGCAGCATGCTGGTGATCGTGACCGCCAGCAGCAGGTCGAGGGAGACTGCGCCCAGCCCCAGCCAGAACGGCCTGTAGGACCCGACGAAGGGGATGAACACATCGAACAGCGAGATCGGCGCGAAGCTGTCGAGCACCGAGGTGAGGATGTGCAGGCCGAGGAAGGCCATCGCCAGCAGCGAGACGTTGCGGTGCAGCGAGTCCACGACGAAGCGCGGCCAGCGAGGCGTGGCCCAGCGGCGCACGTCGATCACGCCGAGCGCGACGGCGAAGGTCAGCAACAGCAGCGCCACGGCGCCCGTCGAGCGGGTCAGATACCAGTACGCGCTCCCTCCCGATGCGGCCAGCGTCAGGCTCACTGTGCGAGCACCTCCTGGCGGCTCGTCTCACGGGGTGCCACAGGGCGCTGCGCGGGCCAGTTGCCGACCGTCGTCGCGGGTCCCTGCCAGGGCTGCAGACGCGCCGGGAGTCCGCGGTCCTCGAGCCATGCGGGCGCGGCATCTGAGCGCAGCAGCGCCGCCGTGGCAGCGATGTTCGCCTGTGCGCAATCGGCCGCCGCGACGCTGACCGTGCGCCACGGCGTGCTCGCCGGCACCCCCGTGGCGGGATCGATGACGTGGTGCATCGTGTGCCCGGCATGGCTCCAGCGACGCACGGCCGTGCTCGAGGTGGCGAGTCCTCCACCGCGGATCGTGATCGTCTGTCCCGCCGCCGCCGGGCCGCTGCGGTGGTCGTCGGTCACCCTGATCGCCCAACCGTCTCGTGGGGCGGGTCCAGCGGTGGCGACGTCTCCGCCCAGGCTCACGAGCACGCCGCACGCGGTGTCGGCGAAGGCGGCGCTCGCCGCACGGTCGGCCGCCCACGCTTTGGCCGTGGCGCCGAGATCGAGGCGCACGCCTGCCGGGATGCGCACCTCGCAGGACGCAGCGTCGAGCTCCACCGTCTGCCAGCCGCTGCGGCGCCGGACGGTGATCGCGGGCGTCTCGGGCTCGCCGCAGGCGCTTGGCAGAAGGCTCCAGTCTCGGTCATAGCCAGCCAGCTCCAGCGCGCGCCCGACCGTCGGGTCGACGGCGCCGTCGGTCGCACCCGCGGCGCCGAGCGCCAGCTCCAGCGCCGCCACCAGCAGCGGGCTCACGCTGACCCGCCTGCCCGCGCGGGCGTTGACCCGCGAGAGCTCGGAGTCTGCGCGAAAGCGGCTGCACGCCCGGTCGATCGCGGCGAGCTCATGTTCGACTCGATCGCGCGCCTGCGCGAGCGCGCCTGCGTCGGTCAGGCGCAGGACGACCGTGCTGCCGAGAGCCTCCCAGCGGGCGCCGGCGAGGCTGGTCGTGTCGTGCGAGCCCGAGCGCATCACGATCCTCCCGAGACGACCGGGGCCGAGGGTTCTTCGACGGGCGCTTCCTGGGCTGGCGCCGCTTCCGGCGCGGCTTCCCGTTGCGGTGTCGGTTCGGCGGGGACCGGTCCTTCGGCGGGAGCGGATTCCGGCGCGGGTTCTTCGCCGGCCGGCGATTCCGTCGTCGCCTGCGGCGCTTCGGCCGGAGGGTTCAGCTTGTGCGAGGGCGTCGAGGTTTGTGCTTTGGCCGAGTTGTGCTTGCCGGCCTTGGTCGTGGAGTGAGTCGACTTGCTCGGGAAGGCGTGAGCCGCGACATCGGTCAGCACCCCCGTGAGGGTGACGCTGGCGGCGATCAGCCAGCGGTTGATGACGCTGAGCTTGCGCAGTGAGCTGTCGCGGGTGTGTGTGCTGTGCAGGCGCATGAGAGGGTTAGTGGCGGGCCGCAATCCACGGGGCGAAGTCCGGAATCACGAGGATCGCCAGCACCAGGCCGAGTACGAGTGCGCTTGCCAGCGACAGCACGCGACCGGCCCGACCATTGGCATCGTTTGGCCAGCCGCCCGAGTCCTCGCGCCGTGCCGGGCGCACGTAGTCGGCTTTCAGCGAGCTCAGCATGGTGGGCAGGTGGGCCAGGACGTGCACCGCCATGAAGGCGACCCAGATGATGAAGCTCGCCTTGTGAATCGGCAGCAGCGTGCCGCGCGAGCTAGGCCCCACGAACAGCAGCGCGACGCCGCTGGCGAAGACCACGATCGTCGTGAGCACTACCAGCGGGGCGATCAGCCGCAGCGCAGGCGCCGGAGGTCCCTTTCGCTTGTAGGGCGGATCGGCCGTGTAATAGCGAAAGAAGCGGTAGCCGGTGCTCGCCAGCTTCAGCGCGACGGGACCGATCAGCAGCATGCCGACGAACAGGTGAACCCACAGCAGCGGCCCGAGCCTGACGATCGTCAGGCCGATGATCGCCAGCAGGACGACCAGGATGCCGCCGGTCGCGCCGGTGAGGCGCTCGTTGCCCGTCGTTCCGCCGCCGAACAGGCGCCGCGGGCGCGACCATGCCGGCGCGGACGCCGAGGCTTGGCGATTGACTGCCATGCTCGCAGTGTGTGTTCGCTTGCTAAGCGGCCGCTAAGACGTCGATGAGAAAGCTCATGCAAAGATTTGCGGGTGAAAAGCCCCTGCACGCGTGCGCTTATGCTTGAACGATGCCAGAGGCCGCCGACTCAGCCCTAGAGCAACCGTCGCCCTCCGCGGAGAGCGCACCCGCGGCGAGGGACGAGCTCGTGCCGCCGCGCGTGCTGCTGGTCGAGGACGAGCCCGGGATCGTCGACTTCGTGCGCCGCGGCCTGGAGGCCGACGGGTTTGTCGTGGAGGCGGCGCTGGACGGAGTCGCCGGCGAGAGGTTGGCGCTGGGCGGTGACTTCGACGCGGTCGTGCTCGACCTGATGCTCCCCGGTCGCTCCGGCCTGGACATCCTGGAGACGGTGCGCTCGGCCAAACCGTCGATGCCGGTGATCGTGCTGACGGCCCGTGGCGAGATCGAGGACCGCGTTGCCGGACTGAACGCCGGCGCTGTCGACTATCTGGTCAAGCCGTTCTCGCTGGCCGAGCTGGTGGCTCGCGTGCGCGCCCACCTGCGCGTCGTCGAGCAGGCCTCGGCGAGCAATCTCCGGGGCGAGGACATCGAGGTGAACCTGCTGACGCGCAAAGCCCATCGCGGCGGCCGGCCGGTCACGCTCTCGACGACCGAGTTCGAGCTGCTCGTCTACCTGCTGCGCCATCACGGCCAGGTACTCTCGCGCGAGCAGATCCTCAGCGCCGTCTGGGGCTACGAGCACGATCCCGCCACGAACGTCGTCGACGTCTACGTCGGCTACCTGCGGCGAAAGCTCGGCCAGCCGGACGATCCTGCGCCGATCTTCACCGTGCGCTCGGTCGGCTATCGCCTCGGCAGCACGAGCTGAGCGATGCGCCGAGTTCGCGATCGCCTAGCGCTGGTCGGCCTGCGCTGGCGCCTGGCGGGATGGGTGACCGTCGTCGTCCTGCTGTGCACGGGCATCTCCTTCGTGGCGGTCTACCGCGGAACCGGATCGCAGGTCCGCCAGCAGATCGACAAAGAGATCTCCGGGGACGCCGGCGATCTGGCGCACGACCTCTCGCTGACCAGGCGGGCGACGCCGGCTCGTGTCTCTCGGGCGGCTGACAGCTATGTCCGCGACCAGTCCTTCGCGGCGAGCTCGACCGTGCTGTTCACGCTCGTGCCCGGCGGCACCACGAGCACCAACCGTCCGGAGCTGTTCTCGCAATCGGCTCCGGACAACACCGAGACGGCCGCCAACCAGGCCCAGGAGAATCGCCTCTCACGCAAGCTGCTGACGACGCCCGACGGCTACTCGACCGTCTCGCTGCCGGATCTCGGCGAGCTGCGCGTGCTCAAGCGCTCGGTACGACTGCGCAGCGGGCTGCGGATCACCGTCGGCGTGGGGGAGCCGTTGTCGGCGGTCAAACACGCCCAGGTCGGCGTGGCACGCGCGTTCATCCTCGCCGGGCTCCTCGCGCTCGCCGGCGCCCTGCTGGCCTCCTACCTGATCGGCACGCGCGTATCGCGCCCGCTGCGGCGTATGGCGGCGGTCGCCGCGCGCGTCGACGCGGGCGACCTGCATCCGCGCATCCACGACCCCGGCGGCCAGGGCCACGAGGTGCGCGTGCTGGCCGAGGCCTTCAACCACATGCTCGACCGCCTCACCGAGGCCTTCGCGGGCCAGCGGGCGTTCGTCGCCGACGCCTCGCACGAGCTGCGAACGCCGCTGACGGTGATCCGCGGACAGCTCGAGGTGCTCGCCGGTCTGCGCGAGCCGTCGGCGGCGGAGGTGCGTCGCGTCGAGTACCTCGTGCAGGCCGAGATCGCCCGCATGAGCCGCCTGGTCGACGAGCTGCTGCTGCTGGCCAAGAGCGAACAGACGCAGTTCCTGCGCGTCGAGCCGATCGATCTCGCACCGTTCGTGTCCGAGCTGTGGGACGGCGTGAGCCTGATCGCCGACCGCCGCTTCGAGCTCGGGCCGATCCCGCAGGGCACGCTGCGAGCAGATCCCGATCGACTCGCGCAGGCGTTGCGCAATCTGCTCGACAACGCGATCGAGCACACCGCTGCAGAGCATGGGCTGGTGCGTCTGCAGGTGACGGCGCTGGCCGGACGGCGCGTGCGCTTCACCGTCGAGGACGATGGCCCGGGGATCGATGCGGCGCAGCGCGAGCGGGTCTTCGACCGCTTGCACAGGACCGACGCCGCGCGCGACCGAGCCACGGGAGGGGCCGGGCTGGGGCTGGCGATCGTGCGCGCGGTAGCCGAGGCCCATGGGGGCTCTGTCGCCGCGGGCGAGTCGCCCGAGGGCGGCGCGCGTCTGGAGCTTGAGCTCTCCGGCTTCACCCTTGCGCGCGGATCCGGCCCGCGTCCGGTGGCGACGCGGCCGGTCGCCTCCGGTCGCCGGCCGTAAGCAGTTGCGTGCGCGATGCCACGTGAGCAGTTGCGGCCCAGAGCGCCTGCGGCTGGCGGGAGCGCTGCGATGAGCCGGCGCAGCGGGTGAGCGCCGGGGAGACGCGCCGTGGCGCCCGCCCGTGTCAGCGCCGTACCTGGCGGGCGCGCCGGGCAACCGAGAACCACAGCAGCGCGAGCATTGCCATCGGCATCGGGTACCACGCCGGCGAGACGGTCGCCAGCAGTGCGGTCAGCGCCAGCGCCGCGAGGACCCCGGCGGCCACCAGCCAGTCGTCGCCGACGAAGAAGCTGAGCGTCGCGGCGAGCCGTCGCGCGGGCGCCGCCGAGCTCCCGCGGGCCGTCTGGGCGCGCCCGCGCCGGCGCAGGTCTGCGGCGATCAGCAGCGCCGAACCGAGGGCCAGGGCGATCAGCACCGGCAGCGCGCCCTCGCCGGCCGGCCATTTCGCGCCAACTCCCTCGGCGCCCCAGAACGTGCCGAACGCCGTCAGCAACGCGCCGACGGTCAGCTTCAACGCGTTCTCCGGAACGCGCGCGAGGGGCGCTCTCAGCGCGAACCCCAGAGCAGCGACCGCGACGATCGACGAGCCGGCGGCGAGCGCGGCCAGCCCGACGCGATGTTGAGTGGCGCCGAAGGTGATCACGATCAGCGCCACCTCGAGCCCCTCCAGCAGCACGGCTTTGAAGGAGATCGCCAGCGAATAGTGGTCGATCCCCGCGCCGGGACTCCCGGCCGCCAGCGCCGACTCGGTCTCGCGGCGGTAGGCGAGCTGCTCGTCGTGGATCGCCAGCACGCCGGCGGCGCGCAGGATCGCCTTGCGCAGCCATTGCAGCCCGAACAGCAGCAGGAAGGCGCCGACGAACGTGCGCAGGACGTCGATCGGAACCTCGATCAAGGCGCGTCCGAACACCGCCACGAGCGCGGCCAGTCCGATCAGCGCCGCCGCGGCTCCGAGCAGCGAGGACTCCCAGCTGCGGGTGCTGCCGACGGCGAGAACGACTGTGAGCGCCTCGACCGCCTCGACGGCCGAGGCGAGAAAGACCGAGGCGACGAGTGTGAGCTCGGCCCCGCTCATCGATCCGCGAAGCGGGAACGGTCGTTCACTTGACGAAGCGTTCCAGCGCGACGATCGGCGCTGGCCGCTGGTTGCCGAGTCCGTTGAGGATGCGCGTTGCTCCGACCACGTCGCCGCTGTCGTAGAAGTCGGTGAGGATCAGGTTGGGGATGTGGTGGCGTTCTGACTGGCATTGCCGTGCGCGGCGGAGAATAAAGCTGCGCTTGGTGAGCGGGAGGTTGGGGCTGCGCCGAGGTGGAAAGACGTCGGCCCAGTTGTTCATCATCAGCAGCGGGCTGCTCGGCACGCCGCGATACAGCTTGCAGCTGAACTGCGACGGCTTGACCGCGCCCAGCGGAGTGTCCTGGATGAAGCCGAACCCGTACATGTCCCACGGGTAGCGACCGCTCACCGGCTCCTGAGTGAAGACGAGCACGTTGTGCTGGGAACGCACGAGCTCGCCGAGCGTCGGCATCTGCTGACCCTCGCGCAGCACGGCGAGGTGGGAGAACAGGCCCGCGCGCTTGAATTCCCGTTCGAGCGAGCGCTCGGATACGTAGTCCTCGTCGAACAGGATCAGCACCTGCCCGGGGTTGTCCTTGAGGAACCTGCTGATCGTGGCGAGGAAGCTGACCATGCTGGTGGCTCCGAGCTCGCACAGCGTGTGACACAGCCACACCGACGGCTTGCCCTTGGGCGGTCCGAAGCCGACGGAGCCGCTGAGGCGCTGCAGCGCCGCGCGGGCTTCGCGGCTGAGCTTCTCCGACACGCGGTTGACGCGCTGGCCCTCGGCGGCGATGTCGGTGCGAATGCGACCGGGCGCGTTGCCGACGGCGTAGTGGGTGGAGATCTTGAAGGCGCGGATGCCGTCGTCGAGCTGGCGCGCGATCGTGCGCGCCTGGTTGGCGATCAGCCAGCCGGGAGAGTCAGCGGCGGACATCGAGTTGTGCGTCCCTGCGAACACGACCTGGTCGATGCGCCGTGAGCACAGCTGGGCATAGCCGTTGCACGTCAGCTGCGCGAGCGCCGGAGGCCGTGAGGGGGAGGGGCCGCCGACCCCCAACGCGATGGCGACGCCGCCGATCAGGATGCCGAGGCTCACCGTGATCGCGGCGAGGCCGGCGCGGCTGGAGGCGAGCGACAGTCGCTCGTGCTCGGGTGCGACCCCGACCGCGGAGAGCAGCTCTCCCGTGCCGAAGTACGCGAGCAGCGCGCCGGCGCACACGACGACTATGTCGAGGACCAGCGTGGGCTCTGCGATCAGCAGCAGACCGAGCGCGATCGCCGCGCCGCCGATCAGCCCGCGGGCGCGGCGCGTGCGCGGCGGCCATGCCCGTGCGCGCAGGCGCCGCAGGCGAGCCACGGCCCCATACGGTCGCAGGACGTTCGCCGACGCTGCGGCCACGATCGTGCCGATCGCGGCGAGGGCGAGCGCCGAGGCCGAGAGATCGCCGAGATAGGCGTCCCAGAGCGACCCGGCCGCAGCGCGCACGTCGGCGTTGCTCAGCTCTTCGGATCCGAACAGGTTCGCGAGGACGCTGTGGCGCAGCAACGCCAGATCGACGAACACGGCGACGCCGGCGACGGCGAGCGCGACGGCGCAGCGGGTGATCGCCTGGCGCCGGCGCGGGGCCACCGCCACGGCGCCCGCGAGCAGCGCGAGCGCGAGCAGCGACAGGACGAGGCCGAGCGTGCGGATCTTGTCGGCGGCGCGCAGGGTGCGAACTGCGAAGCTCTGGCGTCGCAGGTCAAGCAGCCGCGCATCCACGCCGGGGGGGATCTTGCGCGCGACGTTCGGTGCGAGCGTCCGCACGGCGGAGATGACGACCGTGCCGGCGTCGGCGAGGCTGAAGGCGACGTTGCCGCCGCGATCGAACAGCAGGCGGTGCCCTTGATCGGCCGCGAGCCGGATCAGGGCGCGGAACTGCTGCGTGGCGACGACCGTGTCGACCACCGAGGTGATCACCGGCCGCGCGGCGATCAGGTCCGGGGAGCTCTTGTCGATGACCTGCACGACGATCTCGCGCGACACCACGCGGCGCACCGGCTCTTGGCCGAGCGCGGCGACCGTGCGATCGGCGAAGGCGTGCGAGCTGAGCAGCTCCTGGCGAACGTACAGACATGAACCACCGACGACCACCGCCGCGGCGGCGAGGATCGCCAGCGCGATGCTGGACGCCGAGCGCGCGCGTGACGATAAGCCGGCGTCTCGCATCAGTCGCCCGAGCATGAGTTGCGGGGCATCGCCTGGGGCTCGCTGATCGTGTGGAGCGACATCCCGCGGAAAGCATCACATGCCGGGGCGCTGGCCGCGATCATCCCGTTCGCGTGGCGCTTTCGCCAGGTGTTCCTGGACGCCTATGGGGGCTAGCGCCCAACCGCCGGTGACGCGCGAGGTGTACGGTGCGGCCTGACAGGGGTTGAAAACGAATCGGGGGTAGCGAATGCCTGAGGCATTGATTCTGGAGTTCGACGGGGTGGACGACGAGCAGTACAGGGCGGTCAACGAGCGCTTGGGCATCGACCCGGTGAGCGGTCGGGGGGACTGGCCCGACGGCATGGTCTCTCACACCGGTGCCGCCAAGTCCGGAGGCTTGGTCGTCTTCGAGGTCTGGGACTCCAAGGACGCGCAGGAACGGTTCATGAACGAGCGCCTCGGCAAGGCTCTGCAGGAGGGCGGCGTGACTTCGCCTCCCACGCGGGTCGAGTGGCTGGCGGTCGCTGGGTACAGCACGCCGGGGGGCTGAGAGCGAAGGAGCGAAGGAGCGATCCTATTCGGCGATTCCCCGAACGAGTGCTCAGGCTTTGCCAGCGTCGGCACGGCCGTTGCCAACATCGTGTTCGGGCCCTCCCTATGCCCATTCTCGGGACCCGCGCCCCTGAGGCCGACCCGAAGCTCGGCGCGCTGTCAGCCAACTTAGGCCTCGGCGCGACGCTCCCGCCGCTGCGCGGCAGCGCGGCGGCGAACGCCGGCGGTTCTTCGTGCCCGGCGTCGTTGACGGCGACCGTCGCCGACTCGGGCTCAGAACCGCTGAGCGGCGTGATTCTCACAGTCCCGGTGCCCTCCGGGGCGAGCTTCGTGTCGGCTCCGGCGGGGTGCAATGCTGCGTTCTCCGGCACAACGACGGTCACTTGCCAGCTCGGATCGATCGCCCCCGGGCAGTCCATACCGATCTCGATCGTGGTGCGCCCTGAACGGACCGGGGTTGCCCTGCGAGTGCAAATGGCGGTTGCCACGACGCTCTCGCCATCTACTCCAGCAGCGGTGTGTTGCCGGCCGCGCTCGCCCGCAAGCTCACCAAGGCGACTGTGCTTACGATCGCGCACGCAGCCATCAAAGCCGGCAGGACGGTGAGCGTGCGTTTACGCCTCAACACGGCCGGTCGCAGACTTGCCAAAGCACACAAGAGCTTTCATGTCCGACTGCTGTTGAGCGCCCACGACGCCTCCAACAAGATCAGCTCACACTCCTACGCCGTCACCCTGAAGCGCGCGTCCAAGCACCGTCGCTGAGCACCGCCGACGAATTCACGTACTTCTGACGTCATGCGTTGACGACTGGTAGGCAGGTTCTCAGCGACTTCCGCTGAGTACGACCGTTTGGCTCGAGCGCCGGGCGGCGCCGTCGGTTCCGGGCGTCGCAAGCGAAAGGATCGCCGGGATGCTTTGTCTGCGGCGCAGGTAGTGGATCGCGCGGGGGTTGAGGTACAGCGTGAGGTCGCGCGTGACGCCGGCGAGCTGCAGATAGGGACGTGAGGCGAGCTGCCTCGGCGCACCTCGGCGGGGGGTCCGTAGGGTGAGCGTTGCGGTTCCGCGACAGAGGGTTCCAGCGGTGCCACGGCACTGCGCGGTGATCGTGACTCCGTCCCCCAGCGCTCGAGGTGCCGGGTGCGGCGCAGCGAGAAGTCCGGTTGCCCGAGCGCCGGGCGGCGCTCCGAGCGCCAGCGCCAGCGCATCCCCGGGGACGTTGTTGAACACGTCGGAGCCGATCCTGCCCGAGAGGGGGTCGGCTGCATTTCCGGTGTGCGGGAGCCCGAAGACGTCCTGGATCGTGCGCAGCAGGCTGAAGTGGTTGTAGTGGACCGTCGTGACCGTGCCCGGCTTGATGAACGGCGAGAGCAGCAGCGCCCCGGAGTCGCCTCCGCCAGGCTGCATCGAGAGCGCCTGATGGGGGTGGCTGAACAGCAGCTTCAGAGCGGCGAGGATGTTGGCGAACGTGTCAGGTCCGCCGAGCAGGAGTCGGTTGGTGCCGGGGGTCACGTTGATCGTGCCGAACAGCGGGATGTGCACTTGGCCTGCGACTCCGGGCCTGCCGCTGGCGCCGGGTTGGTTTGGCTCGTTGCAGCACGCGCGGTTGTCGACGTACGGGCTGTCGTTGTAGAAGTTCGCCTCGTCCCAGACGATCGCGATCAACCCATCCTTCCGATACGCCGGTGAGGCGGTGATCCGGGGGATCAGCCTGCTGAGGAACCAGGAGGCCTGTGCGTCGCAGTACTCCGACGCCGGCTGGGCTCCGTCGCAGACGGCGGCGCTGTCGAAGAACGAAGCGCTCCCGCGATCGGCGTAGAAGTTCGGGCAGTTGTCGTGACCCTGGTCGCAGAGGTTCATTCCGATCCAGCTCAGGTTCGGCGTGGTCGCGACGTTGCTCAGATCGCTGATCAACGGTTCGAACGTGTTGCGGTCTAGCGGGACGTCGTCGGCGTTGCAGACCGTCGGATGGTCGATCCAGTTGTGGAAGTAGACGAACGGGTTGTTCCCGGTCTCATAGCCGGCGCCGCCGCCCGCGTCGCCTTCGTCGTAGGCGCCGAGCGGCGGATGCGTGCACGGGGCGGGCATGTCCTCCTGGTAGGCCTTCACGGTCAGCGCCGGCGAGGCGCCGCGAAGCTGGGTCCCGATGTCCGGGACCGAAGCGGGGTAGACGCACCCCTGCCCGACCGCGACGCCATTGTCGGTGGTGCGCTGCGCGGCGAAAGGCGTGAAGTAGAGGCAGTCGAGCAGGTTGCCCGTGCAGAACGTCAGGCCGATCTTCGGGAGCCCCGTCTTTGGACAAGCGCTGGCGCTGAAAAAGCCGAAGCTCGGCGGCTGACCGCTCAGCAGCGCCGTGTAGTTGGCGTTGCTCGGGTGAGCGACCCCGTAGTAGTCGTCGAGCAGCGCACCCTGCGACGGCAGCGTGCTCGACAGATAGGTCATCGAGGCAGGCGACCCCGGCTTTGGATTGAACGCCTTGGCAGGGGCTCCGAAGTTCTCGGCGAAGCTGTGGTTCTCGAGCATGATCACCCAGACATGCCCGACCGGAGGTGCACCGTTCGCCGGCGCGCCAAGCGACGTGCCGCCAGCCGCCGTCGCCGACGCCGGCAGGATGGCAAGCGCGGCGAGCGCGACGACCAGGGTGCACGTGCCTGATCGCCTCAGGATGAGCCTCCGGTCAGAAACTGCTCGACGTGTCGCTGCGCCACGATTGGGCGCGGACTCTACCGGGGCGGACTCGACTTGCGAGAGATGCTCGCCGGTACGGCTGGCGGTGGCACGAACGTGCGTGCGCGTGCGCCGGCGCTCGCGCTGCACGTGGAGGACGTGGGCGGAACTGCGGAGCGCCCCCGCGTGGGCGGGGGCGCTCGCTCCATCTCAGAGTTCGGCTGTGAGGCCTGGTCAACCGCGATAGCGACGGTGACGGGTTTCGCAATCCCGACCCGGCGATGATCACCGGGCGATCGCGCTCAAGCTCGTCCCGACTCGCGGCAGGCTGCCGGAGACGGGCGGGGCCTTCGGCGGGTGCTTGACGGCTGGAAACCAGCACTGGGCTTCTGTGCCCATCTCGAAATAGATCTGTGCAATGCCCAACGATGCTTCGGCGCTCGCTTTGTCGCCTTCCCTTTCGTATTTTTCGGCGGCCTGTGCCTCTTTGGTGAAGAGTTCCGCGAGCGTCGCACACTCTTCCTCATGGGAGATCGTCTTGTGAGTCGGGGTGTTCTTCTGGGCCTGCGAGACGGCGGGGGCGACCGTCGCGGCCGCGAAGCTGACCGATGCGACGAGAGCGAGGATGGTTGTGTGGATCTTGGTGCTGAGCATTTCGCGTGCCTCCTGCGAGCGGAATTGGTTTGTGTGACTATCCTCGTCGTCGATCGAGCCGCTGGAAAGACACCCTAGGGGTGGAGTTGGCTTACCTGCTGCTGCACGCCGGTGGTCACGGCGAACGGCACCGGTCAGCTGGAGGGCACTACCCTCGTCGTTGGGCGATGAAGGGCGGGGCGGCCGCCCCGCTCTCGGTTCGAGGGCCTACAAGGCAGTGCTGAGCACAGCTCGAGGCATCGGCTCGCGCAGTCCGCGCATTTGCCCGCGCTAGGTTGCCGACGGTTCGGGCGCTCGCCTAGCCGCCTAGCCGCCGAGCACCTGAACGACCTGCTTTGCATGTTTCTTGGAGGGCCGTGGAACCTCCAACTGCCAACTGTCACCGCTGGCGAACGTGATCGTCAGCGGGGGCGAGTAGATACCGCCGCCACCGAGCTCAGCCGACGCCACCTCGCTGCGGGGGATGCGCGCGATCATCTCGCCCAGGTGCACGGTCAGCGACCCCGCATTGGCGTCTATCAGCGCAACCTCGTCCTCAGTGACCGCGAGATAGGCGAGCCGGCCGAACTTCGGCGTCTCCGAGCCTGCCGCAATCTGCTGCTGCTTGTGCTCCGCCTTCATCCCGGCCGCGGCGCTGATCCCGGCGCCGACAACACCTGCGTACATGCCGGAGAAGTTCGCCGCCTTGCTCTTACCGGCTCCCCTCGGATTGACCTTGACGCCGGCGAGCTGCGGCGAGCTGAGCATCGACGAAGCATCAAGCGCCATCACGGCCTCCTGCGCAGCCCTCAAGTCGAGATGGCATGGATGCCCTCCTCTCGTCGACCCGCATTTGCGGCGACACTAACCGCTCCTGGGGCGGAAATCCACCCGGGCAGGGCCATGCAGCTCGGCGACTCGTCCCTCGTGGTCGAGCCGCCGGTGCCTCGGGGCCGACGGTGAGCGCTCTCGCCAGCTCCGGGGCGCTCGGTCGTTTGTGGCGGTCAAACGGCAGCCGTCGGCTAACGCAGCGTCGCGGTGTGGAGGACGCCCGCGTGCATCCACGTGGCCGTCTGGCCCACCACCGTGAGCTTCGAGATCGACCCCGCCGAGTCGCTCGGGGTTTCGCAATCGAGCGTGTGTCTCTTCACACCAGGTTCGACCGCGATCAGGGCGTCGTCCGGTCGGCGTTCGCCGTCCTTGAGCGTGCGTTCGCCGGGACACGGCGTGCCGTCCGCCTGCAGGTACACCAGCGCCCCGTCCGCCGCGACTCCGACGTCTTCGACGAAGCTGCTGAAGCTTTCCGTTTCGCTCGGTTCGACTTCGCGCGCCACCCGACCCGTGCGGGCGTTGACGGACACGACCCGCGAGAGACTGAACCCCGGGTCGCCGGTCTGCTGGGTGGCGAATGCGACATAGTGCCCGTCGATCCGAACGTGCGTCGCAAGCGTCGCCGCCTGGTTGGGAATCGATTCGCCGAGCCGGCCGAGGGTCGTGCGGAGCCTCGTAGGGAGCCAGCAGCTGTAGAACTTGCCGCGACGGGCGAACACGCGCACGTGATGCGACCTCGCGATCGTGCGTCCGCCGCCCGGCGAACACGGGACCGTGGGCGAGGTGCGCGGAGCGGCATTCGCCGAGGCTGTCCCAACGACGGTGAGCGCCAGCGCACAGGCCAGCGCACGCCCGAGGCCGGATACGCAGTTGAGCTGCCCGCACCGCCAGCGCATGGCCGAACATTATGCGATCAGATGGGATCTGCTCAACGCGTCGATGCCTCGCCGCGATTCGAGGGGGCTTCCTCGTCGGCGGGTTAGGATGCGCCGATGGCAGGCGAGCTGATCCGGGTCGGCGATATTCTCCCGGAGAGGCGGTGAGCGAGCGGGGGCGGTACCCCGCGGGCGTTCCGTGCTGGGTGGACACGGCGCAGCCTGATTCAAAGGCAGCGTTGGACTTCTACGGATCGATCCTCGGGTGGGAGTTCGCCGGGCCGGGGCCGATGCCAGGCGGCATTCCGGGCCAGTACTTCGTTGCGCAGGTCAATGGCCGGGACGTTGCGGGGATCGGCTCGCTTCCCGATCTCGGAGGAGCGGCGTCGTGGAACACCTACTACTCCGGTCTAGTAAATAGCCGTCAAGTTAGACGGCTTTGGCGTAGCTGACTTGTTTCTCCTCGAAGTAGCGGGCGACGATCCGGGGGGTGCGTT